>DATGWF010000041.1:0-12057 GCA_035299585.1 Microbacteriaceae bacterium | reverse complement strand
ATGGCTTCACCCTTGCCGAGCGTGACCTCGAGCTGCGCAGCGAGGGCGACGTTCTCGGCCAAGCGCAATCCGGTGGGCGCAGCTCGTTGAGACTGTTGCGGGCCAGTCGAGACGGCGACCTCATTGCCCGCGCCCGCACTGTCGCCGCCGATATCCTCCGCGAAGACTCCACTCTTGCGGCACATCGCGGGCTCGCTGCGGCGCTCGCGCGTCGACTCGATGACACGGATCGGTCATATTTGCGAAAGTCGTAGCGAGAACGCCTACGCTGGCGTCATGGCCCGCATCGCTGTCGTTCCAGGCTCCTTCGACCCGATCACCCTCGGACACCTCGACGTTGTCCGCCGCGCTGCCCCACTTGTTGACGAGCTCCACGTCGTTGTGGTCCACAACCCGGGCAAAACGTCGATGATTCCCGCGGCGGAACGGGTACGACTCATCGAACAGTCCCTGCGTGAAGTCGGCGCCCCCTCCAATGTGCGGGTCGCGTCGTGGAGCATGGGTCTGCTCGTCGACTACTGCCTCGAAGTCGGTGCGAACATGCTCATCAAGGGCATCCGGAGCGAAGTGGACGTGAGCTACGAGACACCGATGGCGCTCGTCAACCGAAACCTGGCCCAGGTCGAGACGCTGTTCATGCTCCCGAACCCGGAACACGCTCACGTGTCGAGCTCGCTCGTACGGCAAGTCGCCGGTCTCGGCGGCGATGTTCGACCATATGTCCCGAAGGTCGTCGCGGATTTCCTTGGCCAGTCCCGCCCGGAGTAGCCGCCTAGACTGAACCCGTGAGTGCGAACGACTTTTCCATCAACATCCGTGATCTCATCGGCCAACCGGGCCAGATGCGCGAGTTCGTGATTGATGCGACAGTGCCCGAGCAGTGGGGCGAGGGGCTCGTCGCCGTTCGTGAGCTCGCGCCGGTTGAGCTTGACCTGCGTTTGGAGTCGGTTCACGAGGGCATTCTCGTCACCGGAGAGGCCTTCGCGGATGCCCACGGAGAGTGTGGCCGGTGCCTTGATCCGATGGACATTCCGGTCGAAGTCGAGTTTCAGGAGCTTTTCGCGTATCATCAGGACGAAGCAAACGAATATGTCGTTCAAGATGATCACGTGAATCTTGAACCCATTATCCGAGACGCGGTTGTGCTTGCACTGCCGTTCCAGCCGGTTTGCCGGCCAGATTGTCCCGGCCTGGACCCCCAGACCGGACTCAAACTGGCTGAACAGCCCGGTGTCGAGGACGCTGCTGTGCGCGATCCTCGCTGGGAGGCGCTCAGTTCACTCGCTTCGAACGAGGCCGATTCGGCCGAGGCCGGCCCCGGCGCGTAAGTACTGCTCAGAAAGAGAGAAACCCATGGCTGTTCCCAAGCGGAAAATGTCGCGTGCGAGCACTCGTATGCGTCGTGCGCAGTGGAAGGCAGAATTGCCCACCCTGGTAAAGACCATCGAAAACGGCAAGGTTGTCTACAGCCTCCCGCACCGCGCCAAGCTCGTTGAGGGCTCGGACGGCACCCCCTTGTTCTACGAATACAAGGGCCGCAAGGTCGCCGACGCCTAAGTCGCACGTTTCGCAACGAGCGGTCGTGAACGTATCCTCGCAGCGCGACACTGAGTCTGTGCAGCATCTGCTCCAGGTTCAACTGAGTGACGAACTCTGCCAGCATGCGCTCACGCACCGCTCGTTTGCATATGAGCACGGCGGCTTGCCGACGAACGAGCGGCTCGAGTTTCTGGGTGACTCGGTACTTGGCCTGGCGGTCACCGCGACGCTGTATCGCTCTTTCCCCGACCTCGAGGAAGGCGAACTCGCCAAGCGTCGCGCTGCCATAGTTTCGACGGTGTCCCTCGCCGGAATCGCTCGCGACCTTGGCCTCGGGCCATTCATTCGGCTCGGCCGCGGTGAAACCCAATCGGGCGGTGCCGACAAAGACTCGATTCTCGCCGACACGGTCGAGGCGCTCATCGGTGCAACCTACCTCGAGTGTGGCCTTGAGATTGCCGAAGGTCTGGTGCTCCGGCTCGTCGGCGACGCCATCAACGCATCGAACCTGGCAGGTCCGGGTGTTGACCCAAAGACCTCGCTGCAGGAATTGGCCGCAGCGCGTTTGGCTGGACCGCCACACTATTCGGTCGAGGCGACTGGCCCCGATCACAATCGTGTCTATTCGGCGCGCGTTGAGGTCGCCGGTGTCGTCGGTGCCGGCGAAGGTTCGAGCAAGAAGCACGCGGAAATGGCGGCGGCACGGGACGCCTGGACCCAGCTCACCGCCAATGCCTGAACTTCCAGAAGTCGAGGTCGTCCGCAGCGGTCTCGCGCCCGCGCTCGTCGGCGGCACAATCACATCCGTCGAAGTGCTCGAGCCGCGGTCGCTCAAGCGGCACGACGCTCATCTTGGCGCGTTCGAATCGCTCGTGACGGGCGCGCGGCCGCTCGCCGTCGCTCGCCGCGGCAAGTTTCTCTGGGTGCCGATTTCAGACCAGTTCGCAATCGTCGGCCATCTCGGCATGAGCGGCCAAATGCTGTTGCGCACTCCCGGATTCGCGGAGGACGGACTCCTGAGGGTGCGGTTTACGCTCGACCATCCGGAACACGGCGAACTGTGGTGGCATTTCGTGGACCAGCGCATTTTCGGTTCGGTCGCGGTCGATCGCCTCGTCGACGTGTCGGATGAAGCCGACGCAGGATTCTTCGGACGTTCGCCCGGGCTCGGTGCGTGGCGGCGCCGCATTCCGAGTCAGGTTGCCCACATTGCTCGCGATCCGCTCGACCCAGCCTTCGATGACGACGCGTGGATTCGCGCCGTTCGGCGAAAGCGCGTGGGCATCAAACGCGTACTCCTCGATCAAAACCTCATGAGTGGCGTCGGCAACATTTATGCGGACGAGTCACTCTGGCGGTCTGGTCTGCACTACGAACGCATCGCTGAGGCTGTCAGCGTCGCGAAACTGCGCGGCCTCCTCGGCGATGTGCGCGACGTGCTCGCGCAGGCGCTGGTGGAGGGCGGGACGAGCTTCGACGCCCAGTATGTGAACGTCAATGGGAATTCGGGCTACTTCTCGCACTCGCTCAACGCCTACGGTCAGCAGGGCAAACCGTGCCCGCGTTGCGGTACCGAGATTCGGCGCGAGAGCTTCATGAACCGGGGCAGCCACTTCTGTCCGCGCTGCCAGCGCAAGCGCTGAGGCGCGCGGGAACACGAGGGCATCCGATATCGTGGGAAGCCGAATTGTCGACGGGGAGACCGCGTGTATCTGAAGAGCCTGACCCTGAAGGGGTTCAAGTCCTTCGCGCAACCCACCACGTTCGCGTTCGAACCCGGGGTCACTGCTGTCGTGGGTCCCAACGGCTCGGGGAAGTCCAACGTCGTCGACGCCCTCGCCTGGGTCATGGGAGAGCAGGGCGCCAAGAGCCTGCGCGGCGGCAAGATGGAAGACGTTATCTTTGCCGGAACCTCGAGCCGAGGCCCGCTCGGCCGCGCCGAAGTGTCCCTGACCATCGACAATTCGGACGGCGCACTCCCAATCGAGTACACCGAAGTCACCATTTCCCGCACGCTGTTCCGCAACGGAACGAGTGAGTACGCCATCAACGGTGAATCATGTCGACTCCTCGACGTGCAAGAGCTCTTGAGTGATTCCGGTCTCGGCCGTGAAATGCACGTCATCGTTGGACAGGGGCGGCTTGACTCGGTTTTGCAGGCCAGCCCCGAAGATCGACGCGGGTTCATCGAAGAAGCGGCCGGCATACTCAAGCACCGTCGCCGGAAAGACAAAACCCTCCGCAAGCTCGAAGCGATGGAGACCAACCTCACCCGTTTGAGCGACCTCGCGGGAGAAATCCGTCGGCAGCTCAAGCCACTTGGTCGTCAAGCCGAGGTCGCGCGCGAAGCACAGACCATCGCGGCACATGTGCGAGACGCGCGGGCGCGATTGCTCGCCGACGACGTCGTCACGCTTCGGGCTGCACTGGCCGAAGCGGCACACACCGAACACGAACGCGGCACCGAACGCATCGTTCTCACTGAGCAACTCGAGCAGAAGACCCTTCGACTCGCCCGGCTCGAATCCCAGCCCGGGGGAGAAGCGGTCGACGAAGCCAGGCAGATTGTGCATGCGCTCGAATCGGTCCAGGAACGCGTCCGCGGCCTCTACACGCTCGCGAATCAGCGCATCGCGCTGCTCGGTACTGAGCTCGACATCGAGGAAGCCACGGCGACCGTCACCCGATCGATGATCGAGGACGCCAGGGCTGAAGCCGCAGAGGCGGCCGCACGGGTGAACGCTGCCGAGGACGCACTCCTTGCCGCCCAGGGCGTGGTCCGCTCCAAGCGAAACGAACTCGACGCGGTCGATGCGGAAGTCGCCGCGCAAAGCGCACTCGTTTCCCAACACGACCTCGAGCTGTCCGCTCTGGTTGGCCGCGCCGATGCCGCCGCGACGAAGCTGGCTGCTCTCCAGGGCGAGGTCGAACGGCACGAAGCGGCGCTCGCCGAGGCGATGTCCCGGTTCACTCAGGCTGAGCTCCATCTGTCAGAGGTTGAAGCGGCCGGAAGCGAGCACACCCAGAGCACCGAGCTCAACGCCGCCTACGAAGCCGCTGGCGAAGCGTTGCTCGACGCCGAAACGGAACGCGACCGCTTGCGTGACGCCCTCCACGAACTCGAGCGACTTCGCGACTCTCTGCAGGCTCAAACGCGAGCGCTCAGCCGTGCCCTCGAATCGAACGACGGCACGTCAAGCATCCTCGAACACGGAATCGGTGGCGCCAAATTCCGTGTGTCCGACGCCGTGCGTGTCTCGAAAGGTTTTGAAGCAGCGGTGACGGCGGCCCTCGGTTCCCTCGCCGACGCGGTTCTCGTGGACTCTGCCGATCGCGGTCTTGATGTCCTCGACGGAGCACACGGAAGTGAACTCGGCCGTGTCGACGTCGTCGTAGCCGACTACGAGCAGCCCCCGTTCACGTGGCCCTCGATCGCCGGACTGACGCCGCTCTCCGACGTCATCGAGGCGCCGACCGGTGTGCTCGCGCTTCTGCGAACCGTTGCGGTCGTCGACTCCCTCGCGGCGGCACGCGGTGCACTCAGCGCCCTGCGGGACGCCGGGCCGATCACCCTCGTCACACGCGACGGCGACGTCGTAAGCGCCTCCCGACTCCAGGGAGGCTCCGGTCGCGGTCGGGGCCGGATCGAATTGCGAGCTGAACGCGATGCCGCCCAATCCGAGCTCGAACAGGTTGAACGCGATGCGGAAACCACGCGGGCGGGCCTCGAGTCTGCTCGCAATCGCGTCGCCGAGGCCAAAGAGCGCTCAACGGCAGCGCTCGCGGCGCTCCGAGCCGTCGACACTGAGCTTGCCGCGCACACCGAAACGCTCAACCGAGCCCGGGCCACCGTCGAGGCCACCGCCGCCGAGGTTGAGCGCCTGCGCGCCTCGGGCGAATCGTCCCGCCAACGCCTGGCTGAAGCGGAGACGGAAGCCGAACGCACCGCTGCGGAGCGTGACTCGGCGCAGGCTCGCCCGCGACCTATTCTCGATGTCTCAACCCGTGATCAAGTCGCTGCCGAATGGGAAACGGCTCGAGAGGCCGAGGTGGCAGCACGCCTCGAACTCGAGACTGCTCGCGAGCGAGTCCGGGCCGAAGACGCGCGGGTGACTGCCCTGCATGAGCGTCAGGCGGCTGAGGCCAGAGCCGCTGAGGAGGCCGCTCGGCGTGCGGTCCAGCGCAACCGTCAACGTGAGATTGCGGAGCGCGTCGTTGCGCAGTTGCCGGAACTGCTTGCGTCGATCGACCAGTCGCTTGCGACGGCCCGCGTCGATCTGGCCCGGGCTGAGGCGGAACGGTCCGCCCACACCGAAGAGCTCGTTACGCTGCGACGCGAAGAGTCGGCTCTGCGCGACCGCCTGCGGGAACTGACCGAGAGCGTGCACGGGCTCGAAATGCAGATGTATGAGAAGAAACTGCACCTGTCGAGCCTGCTCGAGCGGGCCGGAAACGAGCTCGGCCTCGTCGAAGACGTCCTGGTTGCCGAGTACGGGCCAGAGGTTGCGCTCGAAGACGGAACGCCGTTCGTGCGCGCCGAGCAGGAACGCCGTCTGCGCGAGTACGAGTCGAAGGTCGAGCAGCTCGGTCGAGTGAACCCACTCGCTCTCGAAGAGTATGCCGCGCTCGAGCAACGACACACGTTCCTCACCGAGCAGCTCGCCGACCTCACCAAGACACGAGCCGACCTCATGACCATCATCGAGGAGCTCGACGAGAAGATGCAGAGCATCTTCCTTGACGCGTTCGAGGATACGAAGGCTGCCTTCGCTGAGGTGTTCCCCATTCTGTTCCCGGGTGGCTCGGGGAGTATCTCGCTCACCGACCCGAGCAACATTCTGACGACCGGCATCGACATCGCAGTGAAGCCAGCCGGCAAGAAAATCGATCGACTCTCGCTGCTGTCGGGTGGTGAGCGTTCGCTCGCGGCCGTGGCCCTCCTCGTCGCCATTTTCAAGGCGCGGCCCAGCCCGTTCTACATCATGGACGAGGTGGAGGCGGCGCTCGACGATGCGAACCTTGGCCGGCTGCTCAGCATTTTCGAGCAATTGCGCGAGTCGAGTCAGCTCATCGTCATTACGCACCAAAAGCGCACGATGGAGATTGCCGACGCCCTGTACGGCGTCTCTATGCGGCAAGACGGCGTGTCTGCAGTTGTCGGCCAGCGCGTTGCCGCTGAAGTGGGCGCGTAGGCTACCCGCATGGCAGAACGCTCGTGGTCGCTCGGTGGCGCGTTGCGCGGCCTCTTCGGAGGTGGCGCTGCTGAGGCCATCACCGAGGACACCTGGGATGAGCTGGAGACGGCGCTCCTGACGGCCGACTTTGGTCCGGATCTGGCGGAGACCTTGCTTCGCGATCTGCGAGAGCGCGTTGAGCGCTACCGCACCACCGACGCCCGAGACGTCCAGCGGATGCTTCGGGAGGTACTCGAGGAGCGCCTCGCCGCATTCGATCCGACGCTCACCCTGAGCGAGCGACCCGCGGTCATTCTCGTCGTCGGAGTCAATGGCGTGGGCAAGACGACGACAATCGGCAAACTCGCTCGGCTCCTCAAGGGTTACGGGCGCAGTGTCGTCGTTGGTGCCGCGGACACCTTCCGTGCGGCGGCTGTGGATCAGCTTGCGACGTGGGCCGAGCGTGCGGGTGTCGACATCGTGCGGCCGGAACGTGAGGGGCAAGACCCGGCCGCGGTGGCCTTTCAGACCGTCCAACGAGCCGTCGAGCAGGGAACCGAGATGGTCATCATTGACACGGCCGGCCGCTTGCAGACCAAGAGTGGGCTCATGGACGAGCTCGGCAAGATTCGCCGTGTCATCGAGAAGCAGGCTCCCGTGAGTGAGGTCTTGCTCGTCCTCGACGCGACCACGGGGCAAAACGGGCTGAGCCAGGCCGAAGCCTTCATCGAATCGGCCGGAGTCACCGGTCTGGTTCTCACCAAACTCGACGGCACCGCCAAGGGCGGGTTTGTGCTCGCGGTGCAAGAACGTACCGGACTCCCGGTCAAGCTCGTTGGCCAGGGTGAGGGCATCGGGGACCTCACCGGTTTTACGCCGCACGTGTTTGCTCAGCAACTGGTCGAATCGTGATCGAGCACGACTATTTCGGCGCCCTCGACGAGCTCGGTCACGAGGCGTGGTCGGAGCTCATCGAGGCGAACGAACAGCAGGTGAACGTCTCCGTTCGGATCGTTGGGGCGCCAGAGGAAGACGCTCTCGACCGTGCTGCAGCCATGGTGATGTCGCTGGAGGCGATGGATTGGCATGCACGGGAACTGTTGGTTGCCGAGCTCGCCTCGGGTGCATCGATTCCCGCTCAGTTCGCCGCACGGGCCATTGCGGAGATCGACGAAGACGACTTCCTCGAGGCCATCAATCGGGAGAGCGGGGACCGTGTGATGGATCTGTTGCGATCCCTTCGGCTCGAATCACTCGTGCTGACGCCGAACCGGGCCGGCTCGGAGGAAGCCTTTGCCGTCTTGCGCTACGTATTTGCGCCGGACGTATTCGAGCCCACACTGGCCGTGACCCTCGACGATGCTGCCGAACTCGTGTCCGTCGACATCGAAGACTAGCGAGGCGGACGGTAGGCGCATCCGGCGGCTGTTCGCAGCTCGTTGCAGGTGTGCTCAACGAGCGCGCTCTTGCCGGCCAAGATGTCTAGTGTTATGGCCGCGCCGGGAGCGGTGACTGTGCCGTCGATGCTCGTCCACGGGCCGCCAGCAAAGCGGTAGTCAGCGTGGTAGCGAACCGTCGGGTTGGCCGAGTACCGGCCGGGCGACGCAAAGCGGTGACTCGTTTCGGTATCGCTGAAGTCGGGCAACCCGAGTGCGGCCCAACTCGCCCCGAGCGAGCGTGAACCGATGACGGTGCCGTCAGAAATACTCCATCGAACACCAACGGGTGTGTAGCGCACCTCGGCAGGGGCTCCGAGCAGCCTGCCCGGGACAATGTGTTGGGAGGCACGAGTGATGAGGTTCACCGGCAGCGAGGCGATGCCGAATCCCTGCGGCTCACTTGATGCGATGGGCGCGGCCGGGATGAACGTGGCGATGTCGCGAATAGTGACCCGGGGCGTTGGCGCGGACACAGGGGGGTCTTCTGCTGGTCGGTGCCAGTTTCTTCTCGGGCAGCTCCCGGGCTTTTCGCAGCGCTCCCGCGGGCTACTCGCGCGATGGTCGGGAACCCAGTGTTGTCGAGGTTGAATCGAATCTGCAGGAGGAGAGCCCTGCCCGGGGCGTCGCCCCTCGAGCGTGGTGGCGTTTTCGCCGTTCGAGGCCTCAACCTCGTCGCTGTCCGCTCGGGCCGCGAGATTCGGTGGCGCCACGGCACCGATCACCAGTGCGGCCAATCCGATGCTCGAGATCACACGCCACAGGAGTCCAGAAGTCATCGCGCGATCATCGTCGTCATGCAGGACGAGCACTGTGGTCCTCCCGAAGTCATGCTCCGTCCGGCTCATTCGTGAGGGAGTGCAGAGCCAATCACGCGCCCGCTCGATAGTCTGACCGCATGACGAGCTTCAGCGCAGCGCCGACACTCACGCACAATCGCGTTCGGCTGGAACAGCTTTCGCACGTACACGCGAGCCAGCTCGCGGAGGCGGCAGCGGAGGGCGAGCTCTGGGCGACCTGGTACACCGCAATCCCGGCCCCACACGAGATGGACGCCGAAATCGATCGCCGCCTTGGATTGCAGGCGGCCGGATCGATGGCCCCGTGGGCGGTGATCGACCCGGACACCGACCGTGCCGTCGGAATGACGACCTACATGAACATTGATGCAGCCAACCGGAGGGTGGAGATTGGCTCCACCTGGTTGGCCAAGCGTGTCCAGCGCTCTGGCCTGAACAAAGCCGCCAAGCTGCTGTTGCTGTCCCGCGCATTCGACGACCTCGACTGCATCGCGGTGGAGTTTCGGACACACTGGCACAACCAGCAATCCCGGCGCGCCATCGCCGAGCTCGGTGCGAAGCAAGATGGCGTTCTCCGTAATCACCAAATCGACCGCTTTGGCACCCTTCGAGACACGGTGAGCTTTTCCATCATTGCGAGCGAGTGGCCGACCGTTCGCCTCGGTCTTGAAGCGCGACTCGGCGCCTAAGCTAGGAACGTTATGGCAACCTTTGGAACGCTCTCGGACCGCCTGGTCGAAACATTCAAGAATCTTCGCACCAAGGGCAAGCTGAGCCCTGCCGACATCGACGGCACGGTTCGCGAGATTCGCCGCGCTCTGCTCGAGGCGGACGTCTCGCTCGAGGTCGTGAAAGCGTTTACCGCGCAGGTGCGCGAGCGAGCCCTGGGTGACGAGGTCAATCAGGCACTCAACCCGGCTCAACAGGTCGTGCAAATCGTCAACGAGGAGCTCATTGCGATTCTCGGTGGCCAGCAGCGTCGCCTCGAGTTCGCCAAGACGCCGCCGACGGTCATCATGCTCGCGGGTCTCCAGGGTGCCGGCAAGACGACGCTCGCAGGAAAGCTCGCCAAATGGCTTGCCAAGGAAGGCCACACGCCGCTCCTCGTCGCTGCGGATTTGCAGCGCCCGAACGCGGTCAACCAGCTCCAGGTCGTTGGCGAGCAAGCCGGCGTCACGGTGTTTGCGCCGGAGCCGGGCAACGGTGTCGGCGACCCGGTGAAGGTCGCTCAAGACTCCATCGCGCACGCCAAGCGCGCGCTGTTCGATACGGTCATCATCGATACCGCCGGTCGACTCGGTATCGACGAGGAGCTCATGCGCCAAGCGGCCAACATTCGTGCCGCGGTGGATCCGGACGAAGTGCTGTTCGTCATCGACGCGATGACCGGTCAGGACTCCGTCACGACGGCCCGGGCATTTCAAGACGGCGTCGACTTCACCGGAGTTGTACTTACCAAGCTTGACGGCGACGCGCGCGGTGGTGCAGCCCTGTCGGTCGCGTCCATCACGGGCCGACCCATCATGTTTGCGTCCACGGGGGAGACCCTCGGCGACTTCGAGCCGTTCTATCCCGACCGGATGGCGAGTCGCATCCTTGACATGGGTGACATTCTCACCCTCATCGAGCAGGCGCAGCAGGCATTCGATGAGACCGAAGCGGCCAAAATGGCCGAGAAACTTGCGACCGAGTCCTTCACGCTCGAAGACTTCCTCGCTCAAATGCAGCAGTTCAAAAACATGGGTTCCATCAAGAAGATGATGGGCATGCTTCCGGGTGCGGGGGCGATGAAACAGCAGCTCGACCAGTTCGACGAGCGTGAAATCACCCGCACCGAAGCGATTATTTACTCCATGACGCCGGCGGAACGCCGCAACACCAAGCTGTTGAACGGATCGCGTCGACTGCGAATCGCCAAGGGTGCCGGCGTCACCGTGACCGACGTGAACTCGCTCGTCAACCGCTTCGAACAGGCCGCAAAAATGATGAAGACCGTCGCACGCGGCAAAATGCCAAACATGCCGGGAATGGGTCCGATGCCGCCGATGCCAGGGCTGTCTGGCGGTGGCAAGAAGGCCAAAAAGAAGGGCGGCGGCAACTCGTCACGCTCCGGAAATCCTGCCAAGCGTGCCGCCGAGAACGCCGGTCTGGCAGTTTCGGGTGCCGCGGCGAGTGGCTCCGGATTTGGCCTGGGCGCGCCTTCGCCCAAGCCGGAAGACCTCGAGGCATTCCAGAAACTGCTCGGAGGCGGCGCCGGGCCGCTCTCGGATTAGCGCCGACGCCTCGGTTCCGGCATACTAGAACCTTGTGTGCGTCGCGCACCCGACCCTCTATCAGGTCCGCGACACCCCATCGAGCTTTGCCGAGTGTGCCCCCACGCTCACGGCACCGGTTCACCCGTATTCAATCCACTGGAGAATTGTGGCTGTCAAAATCCGTTTGAAGCGCCTCGGAAAGATCCGTGCGCCGTACTACCGCATCGTTGTCGCTGACTCGCGCACCAAGCGCGATGGCCGTGTCATCGAAGAAATCGGCAAGTACCACCCGACCGAGAACCCCTCGTTCATCGAGGTGAACTCTGAGCGTGCCCAGTACTGGCTCGGCGTCGGCGCACAGCCGACCGAGCAGGTCACTGCCATCCTCAAGCTCACCGGCGACTGGGGCACCTTCAAGGGCGAGAAGGGTGCCAAGAGCACCGTTCAGGTCGCCGCACCGAAGGAAGCCTTCTCGCTCGATACCGCCAAGAAGAAGCCGGTGCTGAAGCCCAAGACCGAAAAGAAGGTCGAAAAGGTTGAGGCTCCCGTCGAAGAGGCCGTCGTTGAAGAGACGGCAGTTGAGGCAGAGGTGACCGAAGAGGTCGCCGCTGAGGCTCCCGCAGAGGTTGAGGCAGCTGCCGAAGAGGCGCCCGCTGCTGAGGCCGCCGCTGAAGAAGCTCCGGCTGAGGTAGCTGCCGCTGAAGAAGCTCCGGCTGAGGAAGCCGCTGCTGAAAGCGAAGAGGCCTAAGCCTCATGCTTGCAGACGCGCTGACGCACCTCGTCAAGGGAATCGTTGATCACCCCGGCGATGTTTCGGTCACCGCGTCGACATCGAGTCGTGGCGAGGTCCTCG
>DATGWF010000040.1:0-19440 GCA_035299585.1 Microbacteriaceae bacterium | reverse complement strand
GAGGGCCACGCCGAGTCCCGCGCTCACAAAACCGTGAATCATGTTGAGGTCGTCGGTGTGCAGGAGGGCGCGCGGTTCGGTGCCAGCGGCCTGACACGCTTGCCGAAGCACTCGGTTCGACGCCTCATCGGGGTGGTGGCTCAGCACCCACGCCTCTTCGGCCACCTCCTCGAACGCTATCCTGCGCTGCCGGGCGAGTGGATGCGATGCCGCAAGCAACACCACAAACTCCTCCTCGAACAGTTCCGTCGTCTCGAGGTCGCGCGGGTGCAGGTGTGGGTCGCTCGCCAGGTCGTACACCAGTGCCGCATGGATTTCACCCGACTGCACCATGTCGATGAGGTTGAGCGGCTCGCCCTCGATCACCTCGATGCGCAGACGGAACTCGTCGGTGAGCGCCGCAACAGCGGAGGGAAGCAGGCGCGAACCGATCGACGGAAACGTGCCGATGCGCAACGAGCTGAGGCCGGCGTCGCGCAAGTCGGCCACCATGCGTTCGGTTCGGTCCAGCTCGCCGAGGATGCGTTCGGCGTCCTCCGCGACCGCGATGCCCACGGGCGTGAGTGCCGCACCCCGCTTGCTCCGCTCAACCAGTCGCGCATCGAGTTGCGCCTCGAGAGCATCAAGGTGGTGCGTCACGGTCGGAGTGCTGAGTCGGAGGGCGCGCGCCGCTTGCGTCAGCGACCCGTGGGTGCGAATCGCGAGCAGGACCGAAAGCTGGCGAACATCGAGCATGTAACAGACTCTATCTGTCACAGAGCACAACATTTTCGGGATTCACTCATGTTTTCTTTCGGACTAGCGTGGTGCCATGTCGTTGAACGCCCTCCCTCACCCCGCATCAGCAACCACTGGCCCCGTGAGCGAAGCGCAACGACACGCACCGTACGCCGAGGCGCTCGAGCGCCTCACCCACTTCGACTGGCAGCAACTCCAGGTTCCCGGCCACCAAGCCGACGCCCGAGGTGCATCGACCCTCGCGGCTTTCATCGGCGAGCACACCCTCAAGCTCGACATGCCCATGATGTTCGGCCAGATCGATCAAGACTCGTGGCGATTCATCAACCCGCACAAGCCGAGCCCACTCGAAGAAGCCCAGTCGCTTGCCGCCGAGGCGTGGGGTGCCCGCCGTGTCTGGTTCCTCACCAACGGTGCGTCGAGCGGCAACCACGTCGGCACCATGGTGGCGCGCGCCCTCGGCAAGAAGGTCATCGTGCAGCGCAGCGTCCACTCGAGTGTCATCGACGGCATCGCGCACGCCGGCATTGATGCGGTGTTCATTCGTGGCGCCGTCGACGTCGACCTCGGCTCATCGCACGGCGTCACGGTCGAAACGGTCCAGGCGGCGCTTCGGGAACACCCTGACGCGAGTTGCGTCTACATCGTCACGCCGAGCTATTTCGGTGCCGTCAGCGACGTCGCCGCCATCGCCGAAGTGGTGCATGCCGCCGGCAAGCCGCTCATCGTCGATGAGGCGTGGGGTTCGCACTTTGGCTTCCACGAAGGCCTCCCGGTCAACGCCGCGCGACTCGGAGCCGACCTCGTCATCTCCTCGACACACAAGGCCGCCGGGTCGCTCACCCAGTCGGCGATGCTCATGCTCGGAAACGGGCCGCACGCTATCGAGCTTGAAGACACCGTCAACCGCGTGTTCCGGTCGTACCAGTCGACGAGTTGCTCGTCGCTGCTGCTCGCGTCGCTCGACGAAGCGCGCCGCAACCTCATGGTGAACGGCCGCGAGTCCATCGCCCGCAACCTCGCCTCGGTCGCCGCGATTCGCGCCGGAATCACCGAGCGTGGCCGATTCCGCGACGCCACCGACGACATTCGCGCGAGCGAAGGCACCATCGACGTCGACCTGTTCAAGGTCGTCATCGATGTGCGACCGGGCAAGATCTCGGGCGGTGAGGCCGCCTACCGGCTCCTGCGCGACCACCGCATCGTCGTCGAACTTTCCACGCCTTCGGTGATCGTGCTACTCGTCGGCGCCACGAGCCCCGTCGATGCCGAACGGTTCCTCGACGCGCTCCACGCCCTGCCCGAAGCACCCGAAACGCTCGGACGCACCGTCGCCGTGCCGGCCGTGTCCCGCCGCGAGATGGCCGTGCAAGACGCATTCTTCGCCCCGAGCGAGCTCGTGCCCGCAGCGGAAGCGGCCGGACGCATCTCCGCCGACGCGCTGGCCGCCTACCCGCCGGGCATCCCGAACCTGCTTCCCGGCGAGGTGGTCACCGAAGAGATCGTGCACTTCCTTCAAGCGACGGCCGCCGACCCCTCGGGATACGTCCGCGGTGCGGCCGACCCGCTGGTCCAGACGGTCCGCGTTCTCACGTAGCTTCGCGGCTACGCTGGGGGTGAGGGAGAAGACACCATGACAACCCAAACCGCTCCGACCGTCGCTACCGCGGGCACCGCACCGATCAGTTTCTGGGGCGCGGTCGCGTCTGTGCTCGGAAAGTACGCCGATTTTAGTACCCGTGCGAGCCGGCGCGAGTTTTGGTTCTTCGCCATCTTCGCCACGGTCATCCAAGTGGTGCTCAGCACCATTCTGCTGGTGCTCACCGTGTGGGCATTCACCGCGAGTGCGCTCGATGGACGCGGCACGCCGCCCACCATCACCAACCCCACCGGGTTCATCGTGTTCGTTGTCTACGCGACGGTGTTCGGCCTGTGGTCGCTGTATCTGATCATGCCGGTGTTGTCGGTGCACGTGCGCCGCTTCCACGACGCCGGCTACACCGGCTGGTTGCTGTTGCTCGTCGCCATCCCTTCGGTCGGCTCGATTGTCGTGTTCGTGTTCATGGCGTTGCCCTCCGCGGCAGACAATCAGTGGGGTCCGGCCTCGCCGCGCTAGTGGGTGGGAGCGTCGCCCTGCTCTACGGGTGCTGGCGTCTGAATGAACAGGGCCGCCACAATCGCCAAGAACGACACCACGCCGCCCACCAGGAACGCAGCGTGCACGCCCGCGCCAATCGCGTCAACCGACGGCGTTGAGGTCATGCTGCCGGCGGTCTGACCGACCACGATGGTGTAAATCACGATGAACAGCGCTGTACCTGCCGCTCCCGACAACTGCTGTGAGGTACCGAGCATCGCCGAGGCGTGCGAGTACAGGTGAGGCTTGCTCGAACCGAGCGCCACGGTGAACAGCGGCGTGAAGATGAGCGCGAGACCCGCCGACAGCAGCATGTGGCACGCGAGGGACAGCACCCAGCTCGCCTGCGGGGTCAGCAACACGGCCATCGCCCACAGTGCGACGCTCGTCACCACGGTTCCCGGGAGGATAAGCGCGCGGGCACCGAGTCGGTCGTACAGTCGGCCGACGAACGGTCCGGAGAAGCCCATCATGAGACCACCGGGGAGCATGAGGAACCCGGTCGCCGCCGAGCTCAGGCCGACCACGTTTTGCAGATAGATGGGGAGCAGGATCATGGTGCCGAACAGGCTTGCCATCATCGTCGCCATGAGGATGACGGCAAAGGTGTAGCCGCTCGACGAGAACACGCGCAGGTCGAGCAGAGCCCGGTTGTCCCTGGCGAGGCGAATCTGCCGGAACACGAACGCGACGAGCGCGACCGCTCCGACAGTGAGCGGAATCCACGGCGCCATGAAGGCCTCGCCGCGCACCCATTCGCCGAGCCCACTGAAGCCGTAGACCAGGCCACCGAAGGCGAACGCGGACAGCACGACCGAGGCGTAGTCGATGGGAACCCGCTCTGCCTCGGAGATGTTCACCAGCTTTCGCGCACCGAGCGTGAGGGCAGCGATGGCGAACGGGATGACGAGGATGAATAGCCAGCGCCAGTCCAAGAACTGCACGATGATGCCACCGATGAGCGGGCCCACAGCCGGAGCGACCGACATCACGATGGTGACGTTGCCCATGACCTTGCCGCGCACCGACTGCGGAACCAACGTCATGATCGCCGTCATGAACAGCGGGCTGATGACACCCGTGCCACACGCTTGAATAATGCGGCCGAGCAACAGGAAACCGAAGTTCGGCGCAATCGAGGCCAGTACGGCTCCCGTGGCGAACAAGCCCATCGCCGCGAAGAACACTCCGCGGGTCGAGAAACGCTGAATCACCCATCCCGACATCGGGTACACGATGGCCATCGTGAGCAGGTAGGCCGTCGACAGCCACTGGCCGGTCGCCGCGGTGATGTTCAGCGTGGCCATGAGCTTGGGCAGCGCGACGGATAGCAGTGTCTCGTTGAGGAACATGACGAACGCGCTCACCATCAGCAGGTTTACGACGAGGCGACTCTGCGGGGTGTACACCGACTCCGCGCCAGGGTGAATCTCATGGTCGGGCTGGTGGCTGTCCGGGCGTGCGACGGCCGGTTCGGTGCGTTCTGACATCCCTCGATTCTACCCGCTGGGGAGGTTCGCAGTGCCCGGGTCCCGGAGTCGCTCCTGTGCCACCACCGCGTCACGGTCGGCAAGTTGACGAAGGCCGCCCAGGGTCTGGGCCATGCGATGGTTGCCGCGAATGCGCGGTTCGACCCGGTCGAGGAACGCCCAATACCCAGCGGTGAACGGGCACGCCTCGGCACCAACGCGCACCTTCGGGTTGAAGCGGCACCCGCCGCAATAGTTGCTCATCTTGGAGATGTAGGCACCGCCCGCGGCGTATGGCTTGGTGGCCACGAGCCCGCCGTCGGCGTGCTGTGACATGCCCACCACGTTCGCCGGCATCACCCACGGGGTGCCGTCGACGAAAGCGTTGGTGAACCAGTCGTTGAGTTCGGCGGGATCGAAGCCGCGCTGCAATGCCCAGTTGCCCAGCACCATGAGCCGTTCGATGTGGTGTGCCCAGCCGCGCTCGCCGACCTTGTCGAGCACGTCACCGAGGCAGGCCGCCGCGACACCCGAACCGTCGAGCTGCCACCACTGGGCAGGAAGGGGCGAACGTGCACCGAGCGCGTTTGACCGCGGAATGTAGTCTTCGCCGAGCTGCCAGTAGAGGTGCCACACCCAGTCGCGCCAGCCGGCGATCTGTCGGATGATGCCTTCAACGCTGGCCAGGGGAGCCCGCCCGGCCTCGAACTCGCGGCACACCCGATCGATGACCTCGTTCGGGTCGAGCACGCCGAGGTTGAGTGGCACACTCAACTGAGAGTGCGCCATCACCGCATCATCGGCCAGCATCGCATCCTCGAACGGTCCGAAATCCCCGAGCCGCGTCGCGATGAAGTCGTCGAGGGCCTTCTGTGCCTCCGTGCGCGTCACCGCAAAACGACGGGGACCGTCGCGCCCGAGCAGGCGAATGCGCCCCTCTGAGGACCAACGCTGCAAATCGGCCCGCACACCGGCGTCGATGTCGTCCTCCTGCGGACGCCACGGATCGGGCAAGCCGAGCGTCGAAGCTCCCTTCGGCGGCGGTTGACGATTGTCGGCATCGAAACTGAACTGGCCGCCGACCGGTGAGCTCGGCCCGTCCATCAGCACCCCGGACCGCGACCGCCACCATCGGTAGAAGTCGTCCATCTTGAGCCCCTTGAGGGACCGGCCGGCGCGCCAGGCGTCAAAATCGGCCTCGCTCGTCACAAAACCGCGACTGGGCAACACGTCGAGATCCAGCTCGCTGGCGAGCGCCCGCAATCCGTGACTTGAGCCGGCAACCATTTCGATGCGGTCGCCAGCGTCAAGCCGTTCTTGCAACACCTCACGATACGAATCGGCTCGCACGAACTCGAGTGGTTCGCCGTCGGCGCGAGCTTCGGCAGCCCGGTGACGAATCGCCGACAGGATGAGATGCGCTTTCGCCCAGTGCATCGGACGCCGCGCCAACAGGCCGGCATTCTCGATAAGGAGCGTCGGGCCGCCATCGTCGAAGTGCGGTCCGAGCTGGTCGGCGGTCAGCCAGCGCACGGTCCGCCCGCTCATGAGCCGAGGACCGACACGTCGAGACCGAGCCCGCGCAATTGTTCGAGCAACGTGAGCGCCCAACGCTCGTCCGGTGCCGTCACGTCGATGGC
This sequence comes from Microbacteriaceae bacterium, assembly GCA_035299585.1. Classification (GTDB taxonomy): domain Bacteria; phylum Actinomycetota; class Actinomycetes; order Actinomycetales; family Microbacteriaceae; genus DATGWF01. The sequence continues at coordinate 13,456 of DATGWF010000040.1, read as the reverse complement.
GAGCTGAACGTCCTCGCCAAACTTCGGCACCTCTACGTGTGCGCGCGCCTCGGGACCGAGCTGCACGGCTGCCGAAGCCGTCCCGGCGCCGACAATCGCGCATCCACTCGCACGCGCGATGAGTTCGAGCGCCTCCAACTTGGTGAGCGGATTCTGCACCACGAGAGAAATCACCGTCACCGAGGGGTTCGACATACCAAAAGCGTAGGGCAGACTGGCCCCATGCTCGTCGATCTCGCGCCGCTCGCCGGCTTCGTTCCGGCCGCCCTGGTCGTCACCACGACGCCCGGCGCAGACACCATGCTGACTATCAGAAACACCGCACGGTGGGGTCGCCGCGGGGGAGTGCTCACCATTCTCGGCATCCTCACCGGAGTGAGCCTCATGAGTGTGCTCGTGGTATCCGGCGTCGGTGTGCTCCTGACCCGCACCCCGTTCGCGATGGAGGCGCTCAAAATCGGCGGCGCGCTCTATCTGCTGTGGCTCGCCATCCAAAGTGTCATGGCGGTCATCCGCATCCACCGCGGTGCAGACGGCGGTTGGTCGCCCGTCGAGGGCGATATTCAGACCGTCGCCCGCAAGAATTGGCGCGAGCGGTTCGGTCCATTCCTCACGGGACTGTTCACGAACGTCACCAACCCGAAGGTGCTCGTGTTCCTGTTTGCATTCTTCCCGCAATTCCTCGGAACCGCTGAGTCGACCACATTGCAACTCGTGATGCTCGCCGTCATTTGGATTGGCCTCGCCATCGGGTGGCTCGGTCTCATTGTCGCGACGGTGCAGCAGTCGTCACGCATCGTGCAGAGCCCGCGCTTCTCACTCGTGATGGAGTACGTATCCGCGGCAGTGTTTGTTGCGCTCGCGGTCGTGCTCGTGCTGCCAACCCACGCCTAACGGTCGGCGATTTCGCGACCGATCCGCTCAGTACGGGCCGGCCCGCGACGAGGACTCGGGTGCGATGTGCCGAGTCGAGGACAACTAGCGCTCGGAAAGCAGATGACCGCGCTCGCCGTGCGCTTCAAACCAGTCCGCGACGTACCAGCACATCGGCACAATTCGGCGGGAGTCGTTTGCTTCAACGTCGTCGACCGCGAACTCGACGAGCTGCGCCGCAAGCTTCTGGCCGCGGAAACTCGGCACCGTGAAGGTGCGGGTCATAGAGATGGCGTGTTCGTTCGCCTTGTAATCGAGCACCACCGCGAGCTGACCGTCAACGGTCAGGGTGTACCGGGACGCTTCGGGTTCATGAGCGAGTTCAATCGACATGGCTCCAGCCTAGGCGCACGGCCGAATGGTTGCCAGATTGCCAGGCGGAACGACCATACTGAAAGCATGAGCGAGCGCACCGGAGATGGCTGGGTTGACGGCCCGGACGGACGGCGTTTCTGGGGGCGATTCGGCGCCGCTGGACTGCTCGCCGTGGACGAACAGCTCCGCGTCCTGTTGCAGCATCGCGCCTTGTTCAGCCACAACGGCGGCACCTGGGGGCTCCCGGGAGGTGCCCGTGATGTCGACGAGGACGCGCTCGCCGGTGCACTCCGCGAAGCGTGGGAGGAAGCGGCCGTTCCTGCACACGCGGTCGAACCCTGGTTCGAACACGTTGTCGACCACGGGTTCTGGAGCTATACCACCTGCGTGGTTCGCGTCATCGCGACCTTCGACGCGGCCGTCAGCGATCACGAATCCCTCGAACTCCGCTGGGTGCACATCGATGAGGTGGACAGCTACGAACTCCACCCTGGGCTTGCGGAAGAATGGCCCGCACTACGCGATCGGATTCGACATGGCTGAGCACACTCCGGGTACGCCCGACGACGAGCCGCTGCACCGGGTGCTGACCGTTCCAAACCTCATCTCGTTCGCTCGGCTCGGACTCGTCCCCGTGTTCCTCTGGCTCATCGTTGCCGGCGACTACGCGGCGGCGCTCATCGTGTTGGTGATTGCGAGTGTCTCCGATGCGCTCGATGGCTGGCTCGCTCGGACGCTCAAGCAGATTTCCAACCTCGGCATCCTGCTCGACCCCATCGCAGACCGGCTCTACATTCTGGCAGCCCTCATCGGGCTCAGCTGGCGCGGCCTCGTGCCCTGGTGGGTGCTCGCGCTCATCGTGTCCCGCGACATATTGCTCGTCGTCCTCGCCCTCGTCCTCTGGCGAAACGGACACATGGGCATTCGCGGTCAGAAAGGCCGGTTCCGGCGCGGCGCAATTCCGGTGACGAAACTCGGAAAGACCGCGACATTCCTGCTGCTCTTCGGCCTCCCGACCGTGCTGTTTTCGGCGCTCCTCCCGAGCGGAATCGAGTGGGTGAACGTGGTCGGGTGGGTGCTTGTTGCGGTGGGAAGCCTGCTCTACTGGGGCGCCGGAATCGACTACGCTCGGCACACGCGGCAACGTGTTCTCGCACTCTCGGCGAGTCGTCGGTTCGATTCGGACTGAGGACTTAACCCGGCACGTTCGTTCCGCTAGGCTCAACCCAAGGGAGGTGCCATGGACACGCAAGAAATCCGTCACGGCGTGAATACGACGCTCGGTTTTAGCCGCGATGCAGCGGCCGCAATTGCCGGCGCTGACACCTCCATCACCCCCGAAGACCTTGAAGCAATCGCGGCATTGCCGCCGAGTTCGGCCATCCTCGTGGTTCGCCGCGGGCCCAACACGGGCGCGCGCTTCCTGCTTGACAGCGACGTCACAACCGCCGGTCGTCATCCCGACGCGGACATCTTCCTCGATGATGTCACCGTCTCCCGACGTCACGCGCAGTTCTTGCGCGACGGAAATGCGTTCACCGTTCGAGACCTCGGTTCGATGAACGGCACCTACCTGCACGGAGAGCGCATCGACGACGCGGTTCTCAGCGACGGCGACGAAGTTCAGATCGGCAAGTACCGACTCACGTTCTATAGCTCCCGGCACGGTGGGGCCGCGTGAGTTCGAGTTCCCTTCGCCGCGAAGCGCCCCTCGCTTCTGCATCACGGCCCGCAACGTTGCTGAGTATCGGTCAGGTTCTTTCGCGCTTGACGCCCGAGTTCCCCGACCTGTCACCCTCGAAGCTGCGCTTCCTGGAAGACCAGGGTCTCGTGCACCCGACCCGCACCGACTCGGGCTACCGCAAGTACTCACCAACGGATTTGGAACGGTTGCGCCTCGTGCTCACGCTGCAGCGCGACCACTACCTCCCCCACAAGGTGATTCGTGCCTACCTCGACGACATCGACGCGGGTCGCGCGCCGCAGATTCCCGTGGTGAGCGCCCCGACCGAGATCGTTCCCGCTCCCGCCCGCCGGGTGCGCCGCGAAGAGTTGCTTCGCGAGACGGGTGCCTCGGCCTCGCTGCTCGACGACGCGATTGCGACCGGGCTGTTTCCGCCGGCTGAGTTCTACGGCACCGAGGTCATCTCGCTCATGCGTGAACTCGTCGAACTGCGTCGCACCGGAATTGAGCCGCGCCACTTGCGCACCCTGCGACTCAACGCGGAACGTGAAGCGGACTTCATCGTGAGCGCGCTCGCACCCCTCGTTCGCACGCCCGCGGACCGACTGGCGGCCCTGGAGCGAGCGGGAGAGATTGCGAGCCACCTCGAGCGCGTTCGCAGTGTCATTGTGCGCGCTGGTGTCCAGCGCCTCGGCCGCTCCTAGCCGCACGCGTGCCTCACCTCGGTCGTCGAGGTCCTGCCGCTCCGAGCCGCGGGCCGGCGCCTGCCGCGCGACGCGCCAGAATCTTTTTCGCCTGGCTGCCCTGATTCGGACCCTGCGGTGAGAGAATGACTGAACGGCGAACAGAAAGGGGACCGATGAGCGACACCGGCTCAACCGAAAACTACGGTCTCGGTTTCCTGTTTACCGACGGGCTCCCCGAGCACGAGGCCGGCACTGGCTACCGCGGTGCCGTGGCCGCGCGTGCCGCCGGCATCAGCTACCGCCAGCTCGACTACTGGGCTCGCACCGAACTTGTCGTCCCCACCATCCGCGACGCGAGCGGGTCGGGCTCGCAGCGGCTCTACAGCTTCCGCGACATCCTCGTGCTCAAGCTCGTCAAGCGACTCCTCGACACCGGCATCTCACTCCAGCAAATCCGCGTCGCTGTCACCCAGTTGCGGGCCTCGGGCGTTGAAGACCTCGCCCAAACCACCCTCATGAGTGACGGCGCGAGCGTGTACCTCTGCACCTCAAGCGACGAAGTCATCGACCTCGTCAACCGCGGCCAGGGCGTGTTCGGCATCGCCGTCGGCAAGGTCCTGCGGGAAGTGCAGAACGATCTCGTCGAAATCGGAGACGTCGCCATCGACCCCGCCGACGAACTCTCGCTGCGCCGCGCGGCGCGCTCCCGCGCGTCCTAGCCTGACGCCCTCAACACGTTCCAACCTGCCCAGCCGCGCTGGCTGATTCGCGTTGAGCTGGCTGATTCGCGTTGCGCTGGCTGATTCGGCCCGTACCTGTACGCTCTCGCCGGCGGGTTCGCGCCGCTCCTAGTGGTGTTGGTGCCCTTCGGGGGCGTTCAACTGCATCGCGCGCATCGCGCGATCGAGCAGTGTGTCGAACTTTCGTGCCATGTCCTGAGCGCTCTCGCCCGGCCACACGTGCAGCGGCCTTGCAGCACCCTGGGCCTGCTGCAAGGAGGTGCGCTCCGGGAGTTGCGGGCTCAGCACGAGCGGGCCAAACATCTCGCGAAGTTCTCCGATGCGGAACTGGTGCTCAATCGACTGCTCACGCATCCGGTTGATGACGATACCAAGCGGTTGCAGGCGCGGTGACAAGCCGCGGCGGATCTCCTCGATCGCCTTGAGCGCGCGGTCGGCGGCGGCAACCGAGAACAAGCCCGGCTCGGTCACCACAGCAACGCGGTCGCTCGCGGCCCACGCCGTGCGGGTCAGGGCGTTCAGTGACGGGGCGCAGTCGATAAGGACGAGGTCGTAGTCGTCCTCGATGGCGGCAAGCGCCTCCTCGAGCTTCCAAATGTCTTTGACCGTCGGGTGCGGGCCGTCGAAGTTGATGGCGGAGGGGGAACCCACCATGACATCAATCGTCGAACCCTCGACAGACTTTGCCCACCCGGACGAGGCAATCGCGGCGCGAACGACGCGTTCCTTGGGGGAGTGCAGGACGTCCGCGACACTCATATGGCCGGCAACCTGAATGTCCATGCCGGTCGATACGTCGGACTGCGGATCGAAGTCCACGACGAGCGTGCGCAGTCCGCGAGAAAACGCGGCCGAAGCCAAGCCGAGGGTCACGGTGGTCTTGCCGACGCCGCCCTTGAGCGAGCTCACACTCAATACATGCACGAGTCCCAAGAGTAGCGCGTGCCGGCCGAGAATTCCTCCCCGGGCCCCGTGGTCACGACGGTATGGAGACTTCACTAGTGTGGATATACACGCACCCAACGTGTTTCCGCACGCCCTTCCATCGAGAGGACGTCATGTTCCAGAAGATTTTGGTCGCCAATCGCGGCGAGATTGCGATTCGCGCCTTCCGCGCGGCCGTCGAACTGGGTGCGAAGACCGTCGCGGTCTACCCCTATGAGGACCGCAACTCCCTCCACCGCTTGAAGGCCGACGAGGCGTATCAGATCGGGCAGCCCGGTCACCCGGTGCGTGCCTACCTCGATGTCGCCGAAATCATTCGCGTCGCCAAAGAGTCCGGTGCCGACGCCATCTATCCGGGCTACGGCTTCCTGAGTGAAAACCCCGAGCTCGCCGAGGCCTGCGAAGCGAACGGCATCACGTTCATCGGCCCACCGTCACGAGTGCTGCGTTCGGCTGGCAACAAGGTCACCGCCAAGGAGCAGGCCATCGCCGCCGGCGTCCCGGTGCTGAAGTCGACCGCGCCCTCGCAAGACATTGAGGAGCTGCTCGCGGGTGCCGCGGACATCGGTTTCCCCATCTTCGCCAAGGCAGTCGCCGGAGGCGGCGGCCGCGGCATGCGCCGAGTGGAGCGTGCCGAGGACCTGCGTCCGGCTCTCGAAGAGGCCATGCGCGAGGCGGCAAGTGCGTTTGGTGATCCGACGATGTTCCTCGAACAGGCCGTCATGCGTCCGCGTCACATCGAGGTGCAGATTCTCGCCGACGGTTTCGGAGAGATAGTTCATCTGTTCGAGCGGGACTGCTCGGTGCAGCGTCGACACCAGAAGGTTGTCGAGATTGCTCCGGCCCCCAATCTGGACGAGGCCACGCGCCAAGCCCTGTATCGGGATGCTGTCGCCTTCGCACAGTCGATCAACTACGTCAACGCGGGAACCGTTGAGTTCTTGCTCGATACCGCCGGTGACCGCGCCGGTGAACACGTGTTCATCGAAATGAACCCGCGCATTCAGGTGGAGCACACGGTCACCGAAGAAATCACCGATGTCGACTTGGTGCAATCGCAAATGCTCATCGCGGCCGGCGCGCACCTCTCCGATCTCGGGCTCACTCAAGACCAGATTCGAATGCACGGTGCGGCCATTCAAACCCGCATCACCACGGAAGACCCGCAGGCGAACTTCCGCCCCGACACCGGCAAAATCACGACCTACCGGTCGCCGGGAGGTGCCGGCATCCGTCTCGACGGTGGCACGGTCGACCCGGGCTCGAACATCAGCCCGCACTTTGACTCCATGCTCGCGAAGCTCACCTGCCGTGGCCGTGACTACAGCGCGGCCGTAGCGCGAGTCCGCCGAGCTCTCGCAGAGTTCCGCATTCGCGGTGTCTCCACCAACATTCCGTTCCTCATGGCCGTGCTCGACGACGCTGATTTCCAGGCCGGCGATCTGTCGACGGCGTTCATTGAGGAGCGCCCCGCGCTGTTCCGGGGTCGCGAGTCGAAAGACCGCGGCACCAAGATTCTCAACTGGCTCGCAGACGTCACGGTCAACCAGCCGAATGGATCGGCGCCCACCCTGGTATCGCCGCGAGAAAAGCTTCCCCATGTCGACCTCAGCACACCAGCGTCGGCCGGATCTCGTCAGCGACTCCAGGAATTGGGTCCGGCAGGCTTCGCCGCGGAAATCCGTGCGCAACAGGCCCTCGCGGTGACCGACACGACGTTCCGCGATGCGCACCAGTCTTTGCTTGCCACGCGCGTGCGTACCAAGGACCTCGTCGATGTGATGCCGCACGTTGCCCGCCTCACGCCGGAGCTGTTCTCGGTTGAGGCGTGGGGTGGTGCCACCTACGACGTCGCGCTCCGCTTCCTCGGCGAAGACCCGTGGGATCGCTTGGCCGCGATGCGTGAGGCGCTGCCCAACATCAATATCCAGATGCTGTTGCGCGGCCGCAACACGGTGGGATACACGCCATACCCGGAGAAGGTCACCGACGCTTTCGTGCGCGAAGCGGCCGAGACGGGTGTTGACGTGTTCCGCATCTTCGACGCGCTCAATGACGTTTCGCAGATGACGCCCGCGGTGCGTGCCGTGCTCGAGACCGGCAAGATCGCCGAAGGTGGCCTGTGCTACACCGGTGATCTTTCCGACCCGAACGAACCGTTCTACACCCTCGACTACTACCTCCGCCTCGCAGATGCGCTGGTTGAGTCTGGTGTCCACATTCTCGCCATCAAGGACATGGCCGGATTGCTCCGGCCGGCCGCGGCCGAGCGTTTGGTCGCTGCGCTCCGTGACCGCTTCGATGTGCCGGTGCATCTGCACACCCACGACACCGCGGGCGGTCAGCTTGCCACGTTGCTCGCGGCCTCACGTGCCGGTGTCGACATCGTCGACGTGGCGAGTGCCGCTATGGCCGGAACGACCTCGCAACCGAGCATGTCCGCGCTCGTCGCCGCGATGGCACACACCGAACGTGACACCGGAATGTCACTCTCAGCAGTGTCGGATCTTGAGCCGTACTGGGAAGCCGTGCGTCGCGTGTACCGTCCGTTCGAGTCGGGGTTGCCCGGGCCGACCGGTCGCGTGTACCACCACGAAATCCCCGGCGGTCAGCTCTCCAACCTGCGCCAGCAGGCGATCGCGCTCGGTCTTGCCGACGATTTCGAACTCATCGAGGATATGTATGCTGCCGCGAACCGCATTCTTGGCCGCATTCCGAAGGTCACCCCGTCGTCAAAGGTGGTGGGTGATCTCGCCCTGCACCTCGCGGCGGTGAAGGCCGATCCCGCCGACTTTGAGGCGAACCCGGAAAAGTACGACATTCCCGATTCGGTCGTTGGGTTCATGGCCGGCGAGCTGGGCGAACTGCCGGGCGGTTGGCCCGAGCCGTTCCGGAGCAAGGTTCTGGCAGGTCGTACCGTCAAGGTCGGCGTCACCGAGCTGAGTGCCGAGGAATCCGCCGCGCTCGATGCAGACTCGGCAACCCGCCGCGCAACCCTCAACCGCCTGCTGTTTCCGGCACCAACACGCCAGTTTGAGCAGTTGCGCGAACTCTTCGGCGACCTCAGCCAGCTCGAAACGATCGATTTCCTGTATGGCCTGCGACCGGGGAGCGAGCATGTGGTCGAACTCACCAAGGGTGTTCGCCTGCACGCGGGAATCGAGGCGATCGGTGACGCCGACGACAAGGGCATGCGAACCGTCATGACCGTTCTCAATGGCCAGTTGCGCCCGCTCGCCGTTCGCGACCGCTCCGTCGAGGTGACGTCTCGCCAGGCTGAGAAGGCGAACGCGAACGACCCCGGTCAGGTTGCGGCGCCGTTCTCCGGCGTGGTGACCCTCAAGGTTGCCGAGGGTGACCGTGTCGAAGCAGGTACACCGGTCGCATCGATCGAGGCCATGAAGATGGAGGCGGCAATCACGACCAGTGTGTCCGGCACGGTCTCGCGCCTCGCAATTCCGAAGACTCAGCAGGTCGACGCGGGAGATTTGCTCCTCGTCGTCCTTCCGAGTTAGGGCGAGATTCGGCTCGACGCTGAGAAATCGGTAGCATAGCCAGGCACGAAGGTGTGGTCTGGAAAAGGATGTCTGCATGGTGAAGTCGAAGAACCCAGGTGACGAGGACGCATACGTCGACCCGCTCCCCGAGGAAGCAATCGACCCGCTGACCGTCGACCCCATCGGTTCAGCGACCTCCGCAATCGATATCGTTCCTGAGCCGGTCGCTGCGACGAGCGCGAATTCGGCCTTCACCGCGCTGCTGCGTGCCGACGCGAAAAAGGGCTCCACTGGGCCGATCCGCACCACTGGAGTCAGTGTCAATACCGATTCGATTGATGAGCTCGACGAAAACGCCGACATCGATCCGGAGGACCGCATTGGTGCCCCCGTGCCGGTCGCGACCGAGCCGGAGATGGAATACCGCGTCCGCGCGACCCAGGTCAGCTATCACCCGGAGTCGAGCGACCAACTCACCGCTGACCGACTGCTGCACCCCTCGAAGCTCGACCTTTCCGAGCCGACCGGTGCGTGGAACCGGTTCGTATGGGCCGCGACATTCCATCGCGTCAACCGTGGTGATTCCCGCCCGGTGCGCGAATACAAGGCCATGAGTGCCAAGATTGCCAAGCGACTCGAGGCGGAAGCCAAGTTTGTTCCGGTGCTCACCCGCAAGGGTGGTGTCGGCAAGACGACCGTCACGACGCTCCTCGGAATGGCTCTCGCCGATGCGCGCGAAGACCGCGTCATCGCGATCGACGCCAATCCCGACCGCGGTACCCTCGCCGAGCGTGTCGAACGCCAAACTGAGGCCACCGTCCGCGATGTCGTCGGTGACGCTCACAAGATCACCGGATACACCGGCTTTTCCGCGTACGTTTCGCGCGACACGACTCGTCTCGACGTGCTCGCATCCGACACGGACCCGAACCTGTCCGAGGCGTTCAACGATCGCGACTATGAGGCCGTCGCCAATCTTGCCGCCCAGAACTACTCGATTGTTCTGACCGACTGTGGCACGGGCATCGTGCATGCCGTCATGCGTCCTGTCCTCGGCCGTGCGGCAACGGCGGTCATCGTCACCGGGTCGAGTGTCGACGAGATCAAGCTGGCTTCGGAGACCCTCACCTGGCTCGAGCGCAACGGCTACGAGGAGCTCGTCCGTAACGCCGTCGTCGCGGTCAACCTTGCGACGCAGGGCGCACACCTGGTCAAGTTGGAGGAGCTCGAGGCGCACTTTTCCTCGCGCGTCCGGGCGCTCGTGCGCATCCCCTACGACCCGACGCTCGCCGCCGGCTCAATCGTGCGCTGGAACAAGCTCGCGCCCGCGACTCGCGCTGCTGCGCGCGACCTCGCACTCGCGGTCGTCGACGGACTCTAGCGAACCGTCGTGGCTATCCGTGAGATTCGCCTCTACGGCGACCCGGTGCTCAAGACGCCCTCCGAGCCGATTGGGAACATTGACCAATCGGTGCGCACGCTCGTCGCTGATCTCGTCGACACCGTGCAGGTGCCGGGACGTGCCGGAGTCGCGGCGCCGCAAATCGGTGTCAACCTCCGCGCCTTTAGCTACAACGTGCACGGCAAGGTGGGATATCTCCTCAACCCGGTCCTGCTCGAGACCCGCGGAGAACTCGAACTCACTGACGAGGGCTGCCTGAGCGTTCCCGACCACTGGCATCCCACGCCTCGAGCGCCCTACGCGCGTGCGCGCGGAACGCTGCTCGACGGCACCGAGGTCGAACTCGAGGGTGAGGGACTGCTCGCCCAGATGTTGCAACATGAGTGCGACCATCTCGACGGCATCGTCTATCTCGACCGGCTTGAGCGGGCCGAACGCAAAGCCGCAATGGCTCAGCTGCGCGACTCGACCTGGTTCTAGGCAGGCACCCGTACATTCTGCTCAAGAACGACGACGCCGGCCCGTCGGCGGTGTGCGTCGAGCCGGCGTCGTCGAAACGTGCCTATTCGGGAACGGCGAGGTTTCCGGTGGGTTCGCCATACATGGCGTCGATCTCGTCGGCGAAATCGCGCTTGATGTTGTCCCGCTTGATTGACATCTTGGGCGTGAGGTATCCGGCCGCTTCGGTGAAGTCATGCTCGAGCACGGTGAACTTGCGAATCGACTCCGCCCGCGACACCGTTTCGTTTGCGCGATCAATGGCTCGTTGAATTTCGGCGAGCACGGTCGGGTGCTTTGACGCCTGCGCCAGCGTGAGCTTCTCGGTGACACCGTTGTTGCCAAGCCAGACCGGCAGCATTTCGGCGTCGAGCGTGACGAGAGCGGCAATGTAGGGCCGCTGGTCACCGACGACAACGACCTGGCTCACGATGGGGTTCGAGCGAATCTTGTCTTCGAGCACTGCCGGTGCGACGTTCTTGCCGCCGGCGGTGACGATGATCTCCTTCTTCCGGCCGGTGATGCGCAGGAAGCCGTCTTCGTCGAGCGAACCGAGGTCGCCGGTCTTGAACCATTCGCCGTCAAAGGTTTCGGCGGTCGCCTGGGGGTTGTTCCAGTACCCCGCGAAGACGTTGATGCCCTTCACCTGAACCTCGCCGTCCTCGGCGATGCGTACGCTCACGCCGGGGAGTGCGGTGCCGACCGTGCCAATCTTGGACAGAGTGGTGAGGTTGATGGTCGCCGGAGCGGTGGTTTCGGTGAGGCCATACCCCTCGAGGATCGTAATTCCGAGCGAGTGGTAGAAGTGCCCGAGACGTTCGCCGAGCGGCGCCGAGCCGGATACTGCATACTTCACGCGACCGCCCATGGCTGCCCGCAACTTCGCGTAGACGAGTTTGTCGAACAGGGCGAACTGGATCTTCAAGCCGAGTGGGATGCGTTCACCGTGCTCGAGCTTGCGAGAATGAGCAATCGCGACCGCGGTGGCCCGGCGGAAGATCTTGCCCTTGCCACCCGCTTCGGCCTTCTGGTCGGAGACGTTGTAAACCTTTTCGAACACGCGCGGAACCGCGAGCAAGAACGAGGGCTTGAAGCTGCCGAGCGACTCGAGCAACTTGGTGGTGTCGGGTTGGTGGCCGATTTTGACACCGGCATGCAGTGCGAGGATGGATATGAACCGAGCAAACACGTGTGCGGTCGTGATGAAGAGCAGGGTCGAAGCGCCGCGCGGGTCGTACACGACGTCACTCATGGCGTCGGCCGAGTTGCGCGAGAGCTCGACGAAATTCGAATGGGTGAGGATGCACCCCTTCGGGCGACCCGTCGAACCCGAGGTGTAAATCAGCGTCGCCGCGTCGGCGCCCTTCGCGAGCTTGCGTCGGCGCTCGATTTCGTCGTCGGACACGTCTCCGCCGCTGGCCGACAGCTTGGCCAGGTCGCCGCGGTCGATGTGCCAAACCTGTGCGACCGCCGGGGTATCGCCTGCAATCTCATCGAAGCGGGCGAAGTGGTCCTCGGTTTCGACAATGAGTCGCGTCGCGCCCGAGTCGGTCAAGATCCACTGAATCTGCGAGGGCGCACTCGTCTCGTAAATCGGCACGAGCATCGCACCAGCAAACCAGGCCGCAAAATCGATGAGCGTCCACTCGTAGCGGGTCTTGCAGATCAATCCGATCTTGTCACCGGGTTGCACGCCCGACGCGACGAAGCCCTTCGCGAGCGCGATGACCTGATCGTAGAAGTCGCGTGTGCTGACGTCCTTCCAGCCGGCGCCATCGGGGAGGGCGAACAGGGCGGCGTCCGGAGTGGCTCGAACGCGGTTCACCAGCAGGTCGGTGGTGTTCGCGTCCGGGTCCGCCGGAACGATGGGGGGCATTTCGATGATGTTCAAGGCAACTCCCGGCCATCTCTGCGCGCGCGCCGTCGTTGGTGCGCGACTGGTGGCTACACTCTATCGAGTGTCAGACGCCCCGCTCCCAGGAATCTTTGAGGGTTCTCAAAACCTTGCCATCGGTGTGGACATCGGCGGCACCAAGATCGCTGCGGGCATCGTTGACGGCGAGGGTCGTGTGCGCGCCCACGTCCGTTCCGCAACACCCGCTACCGAGCCCGATGCCCTCGAGACCGAGGTTGTCCGACTCGTGCGTGAGCTGAGCTCTGAGCCTCTTCCGGTTGGCGTCGCGGCGGCCGGATTCATCGATGCCGCCCAATCCGAAGTGATGTATGCCCCCAACATCGCCTGGCGCAATGTGCCGTTGCGCGCCCACCTCGAAACCCGGCTCGGCCGGACCGTCACGATCGACAACGACGCAAACGCTGCCGGGTGGGCGGAGTATCGCTTCGGTGCGGGTCGCGGCGTCACCGACATGACCATGATCACCATCGGGACGGGAGTCGGTGGAGCCGCAATCGTCAACGGCCGGCTCTTGCGCGGCGGCTTCGGTGCCGCGGCCGAGCTCGGGCACGTGCGACTCGTTCCCGAGGGGGAACTCTGTGGCTGTGGGCAGCGCGGTTGTCTCGAGCAGTACGGCTCGGGGCGTGCCCTCATGCGCGCGCTCAATCGGATCGCCGACACGGATCGGCCCGATTCCCGTCTCTCTGAGGTGCGTTCGCGGGACGGCGAACTGAACGCCGAAAACGTCACCCCGCTCATGCTCGAGGGCGACCCCGGTGCGGCCGAGGCACTCGCCGAAATCGGCCGAGCGCTCGGCGCCGGATGCGCGAGCATCGCTGCAGTGCTCGATCCTGAACGATTC
>DATGWF010000039.1:0-10624 GCA_035299585.1 Microbacteriaceae bacterium | reverse complement strand
ACGTTCGTGCAGGTATTCGATGGCCGAGTCGTTCTCGCCGGGGGTGAAGTACGGCGGCTGGTACGGGTTCTCTTCGAGCTGCGCGTCGGTCACCGGGATGTGCATCGCATCGCGGAACGACTTGAGGTCGGCGAGCGACATCTTCTTCATCTGGTGGGTCGCGTTGCGGCCCTCGAAGCTCGGACCGAGGCCGTAGCCCTTGATGGTCTTTGCCAGAATGACGGTCGGCTGGCCCTTGTGTTCAGCGGCCGCCTTGAATGCGGCATGGACCTTGCGGTAGTCGTGACCACCGCGCTGCAGACCCCAGATTTCGTCGTCGCTGAGGTGCTCGACAAGCTTGAGGGCGCGAGGGTCGCGGCCGAAGAAGTTCTCACGCACATAGGCGCCGTCCTCGGTCTTGTAGGTCTGGTAGTCGCCGTCGGGAGTGACGTTCATGAGGTCACGCAGGGCGCCCTCGTGGTCGTTGGCGAGCAGCGGGTCCCAGCCGCGACCCCAAACGACCTTGATGACGTTCCAACCGGCGCCCCGGAAGAACGACTCGAGCTCCTGAATGATCTTTCCGTTGCCGCGCACCGGACCATCGAGACGCTGCAGGTTGCAGTTGATGACAAAGTTCAGGTTGTCGAGGCCCTCGTTCGCTGCGACCTGGAGTTGTCCGCGCGATTCAACCTCGTCCATCTCGCCGTCGCCGAGGAATGCCCACACCTGCTGGTCCGAGCAGTCCTTGATGCCGCGATTGGTGAGGTACTTGTTCGCCTGCGCCTGGTAAATCGCGTTGATCGGACCAAGTCCCATCGACACGGTCGGGAACTGCCAGAAGTCGGGCAGGAGGCGCGGGTGCGGATACGAGGGCAAGCCGTGCGGAGCGTGTGACTTCTCCTGGCGGAAGCCGTCAAGTTGCTCGGCGCTCAAGCGTCCTTCGAGGAAAGCGCGCGCGTAGACGCCGGGGGAGGCGTGGCCCTGAATGAAAATCTGGTCGCCGCCGCCGGGGTGGTCTTGGCCGCGGAAGAAGTGGTTGAAGCCGACCTCGTACAGCGATGCGCTCGAGGCGTAGGTCGAGATGTGGCCGCCGACGGCAATTCCTGGACGCTGCGCGCGGTGCACGAGCATCGCGGCATTCCAGCGGATCCACGAACGGTACTTGCGCTCGGTCTCCTCGTCGCCAGGGAATGCCGGCTCGTTTTCCGGGGCGATGGTGTTGAGGTAGTCGGTCGTCGGTACCATCGGAACGCCCAGGTGCAGCTCCTTGGAGCGCTTGAGCATGCTGAGCATGATTTCGCGGCCGCGCTCGTGGCCGCGGGCGTTGACGAGTTCGGTGAGTGACTCAGTCCATTCCTGAGTCTCTTCCGGGTCGGCGTCCATTTCGTGAACCGAATACGGATCCTGGTCGTTGACCGTCACTTCGTGACCTCTCTCTGGGCGCGTGAATCCCGTCGAAAAAAAATGCGGCCAAGGGGTGAGCGGCCGCGCTACGTGCCGGATAGGCACCGTCGGTATCCTAGTCAACGTCAGGCCGGTTCTGCACTATGCGATCGGCCGCGTTTCTCAGAATTGGAGACCCCCATGGTCATTGCAGTCGGTTCGAAGGCCCCCGAATTTACGCTCGTGAGCGCGCACGGCGAGGAGGTCACCCTCAGCGACGCATTGACCCGCGGCCCGGTCGTTCTCGTCTTTTTCCCGTTCGCGTTCTCCGGTATTTGCCAGGGCGAGCTGTGCGAGCTTCGCGACAACATTTCGATGTTTGCCGACGCCGGTGTGCAGCTCATGGGGGTCTCGGTCGATTCCAAGTTCGCGCTCCGGGCCTGGGGGGAAGAGCAGGGCTACGATTTCCCGCTGCTCGCCGACTTCTGGCCGCACGGCGCCGTCGCGCAGGCCTACGACGCTTGGGTGGAAGAGCGCGGCATGGCCAATCGGGCCACCGTGCTCATCGACCGCGACGGCATCGTTCGGGCCAGTTTCGTGACCGAGCCGGGCGCTCCGCGTCCCCTCGATGCCTATCGTGAGGCTGTCGCGGCGCTGTAGGCGTTCGCGAGCCGGTACGATAGGAGAGCGCTCGAGCTCCGGTTCGAGTCGCGGGCCTTTAGCTCAGTTGGTAGAGCGCCACGTTTACACCGTGGATGTCATCGGTTCGAGCCCGGTAGGGCCCACTCGGAAAGGTGGACGCATGGCGAAGTCAGAACGCCAGGTGCGTCCGACCACCGAGGGGTGGACGCAGCAGAAAGACGCCGAGGGGCGACCGCTTCTGCAGTTTTCGTCTCCCAGGCGGAGCCAGCCTCCCGTGCACCTCGCCGACCTCGACGCAGCCGGCCGAGCCGAGCGTGCCAAGGAACTCGGCCTCCAAGCGTTCCGGGCGAAGCAAATCGCCACGCATTACTTCACGCACTACTCGACCGACCCGGCAGAGATGACGGATCTGCCGGCTGCCGGCCGGGACGAGCTCGTCGCCGCGTTCCTGCCACCGTTGCTCACCGAGGTGCGCAAACTCAAGACCGACAAGGGCGACACCATCAAGTTCCTGTGGCGACTGTTCGACGGCGCTCTGGTTGAGTCGGTGCTGATGAAGTATCCAGGCCGAATCACGCTGTGTGTGTCGTCGCAGGCGGGCTGTGGCATGAACTGTCCGTTCTGTGCGACGGGGCAGGCCGGGCTCACCCGCAATATGTCTGCCGCCGAAATCGTCGATCAAGTCGTGGCCGCAAACCGGGCTATTCGGGCAGGAGAGCTCGGCGACGACGTCCGCGACGGTCGCGTCAACAACATCGTCTTCATGGGCATGGGGGAGCCGCTCGCAAACTACGCCCGACTCATGACAGCCGTCCGCACGATGGTCGCGCCCCAGCCGGAGGGACTCGGCATGTCGGCGCGAGGCATCACGGTCTCGACCGTCGGGCTCGTGCCGGCGATCAAGAAGCTCGCCGACGAGCAGATCCCGGTCACCTTTGCACTCTCGCTCCATGCGCCCGACGATGAGCTCCGAGACGAGCTCATTCCGGTGAACTCCCGATGGAAGGTCGACGAAGCGCTCGACGCCGCCCGGGAGTACTTCGAAAAAACCGGCCGGCGCGTGTCCATCGAGTACGCGCTCATTAAGAACATGAATGACCACGCCTGGCGCGCCGATTTGCTCGCCACCAAGCTCAACGAGCGCGGTCGCGGCTGGGTGCACGTCAACCCAATCCCACTGAACCCGACTCCCGGCTCGATTTGGACAAGCTCTGAGCCCGCAGTCATGTCCGAGTTCGTCCGTCGACTCAACGACGCAGGAATCCCGACCACACTTCGCGACACCCGTGGCAAAGAGATCGATGGCGCCTGCGGTCAGCTTGCCGCTGCGTCAGACGACAGCGACTCGGTACGCTGAGTTCGTGACCACCCTTCGCGAACTGACCGAGTCGGTGCACTCCCTGTGGCCGCTCGAGAGCGCCGAACCTTGGGACACCCCGGGTCTTGTCGCGGGTCGCGGCGAATGGGAAGTTCGACGAGTCCTCATCGCCGTCGACGCCGTTCGAGACACCGTTGACGAAGCCGTGAACGGCCAATTCGACGTTCTCTTGACGCATCACCCACTGTTGCTGCGCGGCGTCACATCGGTGGCCGACGACCGGGCAAAGGGCGACCTCCTGACGAGCCTGATTTCGAGCCGGGTTGGGATGCTGAGCGCGCACACGAACGCTGACATCGTCGATTCGGGCGCGACGCAGGTGCTTGCGGGTCTGCTCGGCCTGCAGAATCTGTCACCCATCGCTCCAACCGTGTCCGACGCCATCGGGCTGGGACGCGTCGGCGAGCTGGCCGAACCCACCACCCTCGGCGAGCTCGCCAGACGGCTCGCAGATGTCCTTCCGGCAACGGCCGGCGGAGTTCGCGGCGCGGGCGACTGGAACCGCCCAGTGAGCCGCGTCGCGCTCTGCTCCGGCGCCGGCGATTCTCTCCTTGAGCACCCCATAGTTCGCGGTTCCGACGTCTACATCACCTCCGACCTGCGGCACCATCCCGCCCAGGAGGCAATCGAACTTGGGCGCGTGGCCGGCGGTCCAGCCTTGCTGGACGTGTCGCACTGGGCGAGCGAATGGTTGTGGTGCGCTTCGGCGGCACGGGAGCTTGGCGCCCTGCTGCCGAACCTTGATTTCCAGGTCAGTGACCTCCGAACCGATCCGTGGGACTTCGCGGTCCTCCCAGCAGAGAGGAACGCATGAACGCGCACCCCAACGACCAGAAGACCCTGCTCCGCGTGCGGGATCTCGACGTCCAACTCGCGCAGCTCGCCCACCAGCGTTCCGTCTCAGTTGAGGGGGCCGAGCTCGAATCGCTCGCGGCCGAGGATTCCGCCGCAAATCGAGCCCGGCTCGAGGCCCACACCGTCTGGGAGCATGCGCGGGCCGAGCTGACCAAGCTCGAAAGCGATGTCGCGCTTGTTGAGGCGCGAATCAAACGTGATGTCGAGTTGGAATCGCAGGTCAGTTCTGCGAAAGATGCCAGCGGTATCGAACACGAGCTCGCCTCACTTCGCGAGCGACTCGCCATTCTCGAAGAGGCCGAGCTTGCCGCGATGGAGGCCGTTGAAGCGGCAGAAGCAACGCTTGCTCAGTTCGATGCTGCGGCCGCCGAACGAGCCGCCCGTCGTGCCGAGCTCGAAGCGAGCCGCGCGGCGGCTCTCGCCGATATTGATCGCGCTGAGGCCGAAGTTTCCGCGGATCGCCGCGCGATTGCTGCGACCGTCGAGGAGGCGTTGCTCGCCGAGTACGAGCGTCGCCGCGCACGCTCGGGTGCTGGCGCCGGTCTGCTCCGGCAGAAGACCTGCGGCGCGTGCTCCATGGTGCTCACCGGTGTCGATTTCGAACGGGTGCGTCAGCTTCCCGCCGACGCCATCGCCACCTGTCCGGAGTGCGACGCCATTTTGGTTCGCACCGAGGAGTCCGGCCTGTGACCCGACTCATTGTTGAAGCCGACGGTGGTTCTCGTGGAAACCCGGGTATCGCCGCGGGTGGTGCCGTCGTGATGGATGCCACCGATGGTCAGATTCTTTCCGAAATCGGTGTCTATGTTGGGCACGCCACAAACAATGTGGCCGAGTACAACGGTATGCTCGCCGGGCTCGCCAAGGCGCTTCAGATTGCGCCAGACGCCGAGATTCTGGTGCGGATGGACTCCAAGCTCGTCGTGGAGCAAATGATGGGTCGCTGGAAAATCAAGCACCCCGATATGGCCCTACTCGCGCGGCAGGCCCGCGAACTCATTGCCGGGCAATCGGTCGTGTTTGAGTGGATTCCGCGCGAGCAGAACGCACTGGCGGACGCGCTCGCCAACCAGTCGATGGACGCACAGGCAAGCTTCGAACGATAGGGCAACAGGGCCGGTCGATACGCCGGGTTCTGTCGTTGGGCGATCATCTCTCTCGGCCGTACGTTGCCGCACGGCTCTAGCGGCCTACCCGGATGCGAGACGAGCCGCCTCATTGCATCCTGTCTGGCCTTGCTCCGGATGAGGTTTACCAAGCCAGCCGAGTCACCTCGGCCGCTGGTGGGCTCTTACCCCACCGTTTCACCCTTACCGCTTGCGCGGCGGTCTGTTTTCTGTGGCACTGTCTCGCGGGTTACCCCGGGTGGGTGTTACCCACCATCCTGCTCTGTGGAGCCCGGACGTTCCTCGGCAGCTTGCGCTGACGCGATCGCCTGGCCGACCCTGTTGCGTTGCCCAGCCTACCCGTGCTGGCGCGGAGTGACATTCTCGTCTGCCGCGAGAACGGCCGCGCCAAGAATGCCAGCGTTGTTCAGCAGCGCCGCGGGCACGATGGGGGTGTTGAGCTTCAGCAGCGGCAGAAACTCCTCGGCGTACTTCGAGACACCACCGCCAACGACGAACAGGTCGGGGGAGAACAGCGCCTCAAGCTTCGCGTAGTAGCGCTGAAGCCGCTTTGCCCATTTCTTCCAGGACAGCTCTTCACGTTCCATCGCCGAGTACGCGGCGCGCTTCTCGGCGTCTTTGCCCTTGAGCTCAATGTGGCCGAGTTCCGAGTTGGGCACGAGTACGCCGTTGTACAACAGGGCGGTCCCGATGCCGGTGCCGAGGGTGGTGAGCAACACGAGACCGTCGTGGCCTTTGGCGGCACCAAACCGTACCTCGGCGATGCCAGCGGCGTCGGCGTCGTTGCTGAAGTGGATAGGCCGGGCAAGTTCGGCTTCAAAAAAGCGTTCGGCTTCGAAGCCAATCCAACGCTTCGACACGTTGGCGGCGGACATCGTTCGACCATGCCGCACGACGGCGGGGAAGCACACGCCAAGCGGTTCGTGCGGTTCGGCGCCGAGCTGCGAGAGGACTTCCTGGACGGTTGCGGCAATGGTTTCCGGTTCGCCGCCCTCCGGGGTGGGCAGCTTCACGCGTTCGCTCAGGAGTTGTCCGGTCGTGACGTCGACTCGAGCCGCCTTGATTCCGGTTCCACCAATGTCGACGCCAACTGCCGTGTTCATGATTCGAACCTATTCGGTGGGTCCGCTCGGCCGTCGAAACGTGAACGGAGTTGCGTCACTTTTTGGCCGCACGGAGCCGATTTCGTTGAGCGTTGTTCTAGGCTCTGGGCATGACGAGCGAACTCGAAGCCAACCAGCAGTGGTGGTACAACATCGAAACGCACGAGGTTGAGCAGGGCATGGTGTCCCAGTCCTACGACCGTGTCGGACCGTTTGCGAGCCGCGACGAAGCCGCGCACGCGCTCGACCGCATCGCGGAGAACAACCGCAAGTGGGAAGAGGCCGAGCGCGAAATCTAGCTACTCGTAGGAGTGGTGGGGTCCCGGGTAGTTGCCGGCTTGCACGTCCGCTTGCCACTCGCGGGCTGCCGTGCGGAGCGTTTCGCCAATCTGGGCGTATTGCTTCACAAACTGGGGGATGCGGCCGGTCGTGAGACCCGCCCAGTCCGTCCAGACGAGCAATTGTCCATCCGCATGTGGTCCAGCGCCCACGCTGATTGTGGGAATGGTGAGCGCCGCGGTGACTCGTGCGGCGACACTCGCCGGAACCATCTCGAGCACCACGGCGAACGCGCCCGCGGCCTCGACCGCGAGGGCATCCTCGAGCACCCGGTCGGCGGCGTCACCGCGGCCCTGAATGAGGTGCCCGCCGAGCCCGTGTTCGCTCTGCGGCGTAAATCCGACGTGGCCCATCACCGGGATACCGGACTGCACGATGCGCTCAATTTGCGGCACCGAACGCACCCCGCCCTCAAGCTTGACGGCGTGCACGCCCGCTTCTTTCATGAACCGCACCGCGGTGTGCAGGGCGTCGTCCGGCCCGCCCTCGTAGGAGCCAAACGGCAGGTCACCGATGACGAGCGCGCGTCGGGCACCACGAGCGACCGCGGCAGCGAGGGGCACGAGTTCGTCGATGGTCACCGGCAACGTCGAGTCGTAACCGAACACGGTGTTTGCGGCCGAATCGCCCACGAGCAGAAAGTCGATGCCCGATTCGTCAAAGATCTGCGCGGTGAGCACGTCGTAACAGGTCAAACCCGTGATCTTGTGGCCACGCTCTTTCGCAGCCAGAAAATGCCGGGTTCGCACCCGCTTGGGGGCATCGGCTGAAGTGGGAGAACCGCCGTAGGGGGTGTGTGACGACATAATCGCCAGTCTAGACCGCGGAGCCGGCTGTGACCGGGGGCAAGACGCTACGCTGGAGCCAGCGAGAAAGGGCCCGAATGGACAAGCAACGCGATTTTGTTTTGCGCACGATTGAAGAGCGCGGCGTGAAGTTCGTTCGACTGTGGTTCACCGATGTCGTCGGCACGCTGAAGTCGGTGGCAATCGCCCCCGCGGAGGTTGAGGGGGCCTTCGCCGAGGGCATCGGCTTCGACGGTTCCGCCATCGAGGGCCTCACCCGCAGCTACGAATCCGACCTGCTTGCGCACCCGGACCCGGCCACGTTCCAGATTCTGCCCTGGCGCGGCGAAATCGACCCGACCGCGCGGATGTTCTGCGACCTCACCACCCCGGACGGCCAGCCTGCCGTTACGGATCCGCGTCACGTCCTTCGGCGCACGCTGGAGAAGGCGGCGGCGCGTGGCTTCACGTTCTACACGCACCCGGAGATCGAGTTCTACCTGCTCAAATCGTCGAAGTTCGGCGAGAACGGTCCGGAGCCCGTTGACTCAGCCGGTTACTTCGACAACGTGCCCGGCGGCACTGCGCACGACTTCCGCCGCCGGAGCGTCCGCATGCTCGAAGACCTCGGCATCTCGGTGGAGTTCAGTCACCACGAGAGCGGCCCAGGCCAGAACGAGATCGATCTGCGCTACGCCGACGCGCTCACCACGGCCGACAACATCATGACGTTCCGCACCGTCATCAAGGAGGTCGCAATCGAGCAGGGCGTGTACGCAACGTTCATGCCGAAGCCCTTCACCGAGCACCCCGGATCGGCGATGCACACCCACTTGTCCCTGTTTGAGGGGGACACCAACGCGTTCTACGAGCCCGGTTCCAAGTACCAGCTCTCGCAGATTGGTCGCCAGTTCATGGCCGGTCTCCTGAAGCACGCGCCCGAAATCACGGCCGTCACAAACCAGTTCGTCAACTCCTACAAGCGGCTGTGGGGTGGCGGAGAGGCGCCGAGCTTCATCACCTGGGGTCACAACAACCGCAGCGCCCTCGTGCGCGTGCCCGTGTACAAACCCGGAAAGGGTCAAAGCGCGCGTATCGAATACCGCGGTATCGACTCGGCGGCGAATCCGTATCTCTCCTTCGCGCTGCTGCTCGCAGCAGGTCTTAAGGGCATCGAGGAAGGCTACGAGCTTCCTGCCGAGGCCGAGGACAATGTGTGGGAGCTGTCGGAATCGGAGCGCCGAGCCCTCGGCTATTCGCCGCTTCCATCGAGCCTCGAGCACGCCATTGAGCACATGCTCGAATCCGAGCTCGTCGCCGAGACGCTCGGCGAGCAGGTGTTCAACTATGTGCTCGCCAATAAGCGGCAGGAGTGGGCGGACTACCGCGCGCAGGTGACGCCGTTCGAACTGCAGCGCAACCTCGAAGCGCTCTAACCCGATGACGGTCCGCCTCACCGACCTCGCTCGCGCTGGATTCAGTGCGCTCAGCGAGGCGGCCGAGGGGATCGAGTTGCTCAGCAGCCTCAGCGGCTCGAGTGCGGAGCGTTTGCTGGCGTTTGCATCCCCGGTAGCCGACCCGGATGCGGCGCTCCGCGCGGCGCTGCGTTTGTGGGAGGTCGAACCGGTCCGCATGTCGAGACTGTGGCGGGACGAGTCGGCGGTGCGCGGTTTCTTCGTCGTTACCGGCGCCTCGCTCGGGCTCGCTGAGTTTCTCGGACGGCACCCGGAGCACCTCGAGGCCCTTCTCACGCCACTGAGCGCACCCGTTGGCGTTGACGAGCTGCGCTCCCGGTTCGTCGACACCGTGCGTCAGGCACGCGTGGCTGCCTCCTCAGGCACGCTGAGCATCGAAGAGCACGTGTGGGTCGCCCTGCGGGTCGCCTACCGGCGGGAGCTGCTGCGTTTGGCGGCATGGGATGTGTGCTCGACCGAAGCGACCGAAATTCAGCCACAGGTCTCGACGATGTTGGCCGACCTGGCGGCCGCAGCTCTTGATGCAGCTCTCGAAGCCGCTCGCCTATCGCTCGCGTTGGAAGACGGCGCGCCCGTCCGTTTCGGAACCTATCCACCGGCCGAGGTTGCCGCGACTCGGCTGGCAATCATCGGTATGGGCAAGGCCGGCGCATCCGAACTCAACTATGTCAGCGACGTCGACGTCATCTACGTGGCAGAGTCTGCCGATCTGAATGTCGTCAGTTCAGAGCGTGCCATTGAAATCGCGACCCGGCTGGCGCAGCATCTCCAGCAGGCGATCGGGGGAGTCGCCCTCGAACCGCCACTGTGGGAGGTCGATCCGAATCTCCGGCCGGAGGGCAAGGCGGGCGCGCTCGTTCGCACCCTTGATTCGCACGTGCAGTACTACGAGCGCTGGGCGAAGAGTTGGGAGTTCCAAGCCCTCTTAAAGGCCCGGGCAATGGCCGGTGATCGTGAGCTTGGGGCCGCCTATGTTGCGGCTCTCGCCCCGAAGGTGTGGCAGAGTGCGGCGCGCGAGAACTTCGTTGAATCGGTGCAACGCATGCGTGAGCGGGTTACCGAGCACATCCCTGCCGACGAGGTCGACATCCAAATCAAGCTCGGTCCCGGGGGGCTACGCGACATTGAGTTCACCGTGCAACTGCTTCAGCTGGTGCACGGTAAATCCGATCCGACGGTGCGTTTTGGCGGCACCCTCCCGGCACTGACCGCACTGGCAGCGGCCGGATATGTCGGGAGGGCAGAAGCCGCTCAGTTCTCGCAGGACTACCGATTTTTGCGGGTGCTCGAACATCGTCTCCAATTGGCACGGCTGCGGCGCACACACCTCATGCCGCGTGACGAAGAGGCGCTCCGCGTCCTCGCTCGTGCGAGTGGACTCGCCGCGACAGCCGAGGAGCTCATCGAACGCTGGCACGAGGTTCGGGTTCGCGTTCGCGGCCTGCACGAGAGGCTGTTCTATCGGCCCCTGCTTGCCGCGGTAGCAGCGACTGATTCGACCGACTTCACCATCTCCAACGAGCAAGCCGAGGACCGGCTCGCCGCGATCGGCTTCCGC
>DATGWF010000038.1:0-25022 GCA_035299585.1 Microbacteriaceae bacterium | reverse complement strand
ACGTGCGTCTCGAGCACTCGGTGTCGCGGATCGACTGGGACGCGGACGGCGTGACCGTGCACAGCTCCCAGGGCGTGCATCGGGCCCGCCACGTGATCGTGACCGTGCCGGTGGGGGTGTTGCAGTCGGGTGCCGTGGAGTTCGAGCCGCCCCTTCCGGAGCCCGTCGATTCGGCGCTGTGGAGCTTCCGCATGAACGACTTTGAGAAGGTCGTCTTGCGTTTTGAGGAGCGGTTCTGGGATGCCGACGTGTACGCGATTCGCCGCCAAGGTGCGGCGGGCGACTGGTGGCATTCCTGGTACGACCTCACCCCGTTGCACGGCGTGCCGACCCTGCTGACCTTTGCGGCCGGCCCGGCAGCGATCGGCACCCGCGGTTTGCCCGATGCCGCTGTGGCCGATCTGGTGCTGGCCGCGTTGCGGGAGCTGTACGGCCCGGCGGTGCCGGCGCCCATCGCGGTGCATCGGACGGCGTGGAAAGACGACCCGTGGTCGCTGGGCGCCTACTCGTATCTGACGGTGGGCGCGGACGTCGCCGAACATGATCGACTCGCGACCCCGGTGGGTGGCGTTCTGCAGATTGCCGGGGAAGCGACCTGGGGCGATGATCCGGCGACGGTGACGGCCGCGATGATGTCCGGCCATCGCGCCGCCGAGCAGGCACTCGGTGAGTCGATCGACATCAGTGAGCTGTGGGCCGGGCTCGGCGCCGACTCGAGGTAACGGCGGCCCGGGCGTGTGCCCGAACCGCCGCCTCCGCTACAGGAGGTGTAGCCAGGCGAGCAGGATGTGGGCGACCACCACGATGGTGATGCCCGCCGCGACATCCCGCAGCGCCTTGGCCCAGAGATCGCTCATGCGTCTCCTTTCGGCACCACGTGCTGAGCGAAGCCACGCTCGGGACACCCGTTGCGGATGCGCGGGATGCCGACGTACGATTCCTGGGAAGTGGATTTCGGAATCGTGTTTCCGAACGTCCTCCGCCTCGGAGGCAGAGTCAGGGCCCGTAGCCGCGGGCCCTTTTCTCATGCCCGGCGCACCGCGTGGCCGTGCGTCGTGCCTCCAGTATCCGCAGCCACACCGACGCTCCGCCGTCCCGAACGGGGAGGGGTTGACATGCCTGCCGCAGCCGCGCGATGTAACCCAGCAATTCTGAGAAATCGTGCCCATTCGTATCAGAGCCCTCGGCGTTCTTCA
Organism: Microbacteriaceae bacterium; assembly: GCA_035299585.1. GTDB lineage: Bacteria > Actinomycetota > Actinomycetes > Actinomycetales > Microbacteriaceae > DATGWF01. The sequence goes on along the minus strand of DATGWF010000038.1, from coordinate 23,826 downwards.
ACCCCCTTTCGGGTCAAGGCCATGTCAACCTAGAAAACTTCCATGAAGATCAGCAGAACCGGCCTCAGCCTTTTCACGTCTGCCGTAGCGACAGTCTTGCTCGCCACATCTGTAGGTATCGCTGGCCCGGCGGACCTCGCTCGAGCAAGCCGCGAACCTTACGCCGCTCGAGGGCAAGTTGAGCATGATGGCATTGAGCGCAACATGGCGTCGACCGCAAGCTTTAAAGCCAAACTCGCGTCGTTCAACGAGGGTGCGAATGTGGCCTCAGACCAAACCAGATCCGCTCTCATAAACCGCGCGGGGTTGACTTCAACGTCCAAATCGGTTGCCGGATTCACACTCGATCTAGGCCACGCGACTTCGCTCGAGTTGCGAGACGGGAGTTTCACACTCCATGTCCCCTTTACCCCGGATAGTTCGGTAGTCGGAGTCTCGGGGACAACGTTCGTCTTCGATTCCGCGCTGAAGCTTGCGGCCGTAGGTGATGTGGTTTATCGGCAACAATCGCCGACCCGGGGGTCAGTAGAGATGTGGGTCAACGGCCAGAAAGTACTTGATCAGATTGTCGTCTCCGACAACGACACCCCGGAGGATGCTGGGGTCGCTCGCGCCTTTAGCTGGGGGAAGGTCAACGAATGCCTATTGAACCAGGGGATATCGCAGTGGCTCATCGCCGCAGTAGGCGTGGCCTGCAGCCTCCTCTGCACTGCGACACTTGGGATGGGATGCGTCGCGTGCATCGCAGCCTTTGGCGGCATTCTGGGAACAACCGCGGGGACCTGTGTGGCGCAGGGAATGGCAGCATGAACCATCTACCGCGCCCACAATCCGAGCGGTGGGGCGTTGTCATCCTGCTGATGTTCGCGTCCACGCTCACCGCCTTGAGCCACGTTCCCGGTTTGTTTGACTTCGCAATTCTGCTCTGGGCAATCGCCCTCATTGCGGTAGCCATAGCGCTGGCCATCGCAGCGCGGGCGTGGGTGCGGCAGGGCGGCCAACGCCGGCAATAGCAAAGCGGGTGCGACAGAATGTGGGTATGGAGTCGCGTGCGTTGGGGTCGGGCGAGTGGGTGAATCCGCCGGTAGCCGTTCAGGAGTCGGGCGGCATGTTGCGTGTGACCGCCGCCGCCGAAAGTGATTTCTGGCGCACGACCTCGTATGGCTTCGTGCACGACACCGGGCACGGCTTGCTGCACCCTTTTGCGCCGGAGACGGCTATCGAGGTGTCGTGGCGGCTGGACTACGACCAGCAGTTCGATCAGGCGGGCGTGCTGGTGTGGTCGGATGACCGCAACTGGGTGAAGGCGGGCGTGGAGTTCGCCGATGGCGCCCCGCAGCTCGGCGCGGTGGTGACGCGGGAGCTGTCGGATTGGTCGGTGGCGCCGGTGCCGGAGTGGCAGGGCCACGAGGTGGTGGTGCGGGCGAGCCGCAGCGGTGATGCGCTCACGGTTCGGGCGCGCCGCGCGGACGAGACCGAGTGGCGCCTAGTGCGGTTGGCGCCACTCGATCCGGCTCGTGAATGGAGGGCCGGGCTGCTCGTCGCGAGCCCCTCACGCGGCGGACTCACCGTGGAGTTCACCGGCGTGCGAGTCGGCCCCGCCGACGCCAGCCTGCACTAAGGCGCGAGGTCGCCGGCTGGTCCAGAAGCAACATCACTCAGGGGCGCAATCAGCCAGGTTGAGCCGAGGTTTTACACCCCTTCAAAAAGCTTGGCCACGCGCCCCTCAAACTCTTGCGTCATCAGCTCCCCAAGCTTGCAAAGGACGAAGTCTTTCTCGACTGAGCACGACGGGTCGATATCAATCCAATAGCCCTGCACTTCAGTCGCCGATGAAGCAATAATCAGTTCCGTAAGAGCAGCCCTGTCAAACCTTGACGCGAGGAAAGGCTGCAATTCTGGCACCTGCTTCATGAGCCGGGCAATCTTCATCATCTCGATTTTCATCTGCCCGAGAACAGTGATCGCGAGCATCTCAGCGGAGACAATTTCGAAGCCCGGAAAAGGTCGGATTCGCTCAGTTTCGGAATCCGGGTAGGTGAGCGTCCGGGTGAGGAAAATCCACTCTCCTTGAATTCGCTCGATCGCCACTGACTCCTCGCCGTACTTGACGAAAAGAATATGGCGACCTTCGCCATCGTTTCTTGCCTCAACGGTAAAGCCAAGTTTCATTTGGTTGAAGACCGCTTGTAATTCGTCGGCGGCCTCTACCCACGTTTCGGCCATCTGATCGGCAACAGTTGGATACATCAATGCTTCCCCCCAAGAAAATCGTGATGTTTTGGCGAACATACCCCACGCGTCCGACACCCAAAAATCGTGCCAGCGTGGCGAGCCCTTTCCCTCGGTTCGGACGCAATGCGCATTCAAGTCTTTCGCGAGACGCCAAGCGTCGAGAGGGGAATGCATTGACCGGGCACGCGCTGAAGGTCTCGGGTCGAAGTCAAGCCGCGCGGACACGTTGGTGCCGCGAGCGGTCAGGTGCGTGACAAACTCGGTAGACCCACCCCAGCCAGAGCCGCGCCGCTGGCTTCGAAAGCGTGGCTAGCGCACTAATCGTTCGAGACGGGCCATGATTTTTGTCCCACGCCGCCGGTAGCCCAGTAGCTGGAATATCTCCTCGACTTCGTCCGATTTTGTCCTCATCACCTTGTCGCTCCGAACGTGGGACAGAATGCGGTCGAGCAGATGCGGCGGGTACTCATCAATCGGCAGGCCGCGGATGAATGGTGGAAGCGGGACATCCCTTTCAAGCGAACTCACGCTCCACTTTGGGCGGGCAGCCCCGGCGTCATGGTCTGCAACGGCAGGAGCGATACCGCGGAGCGCCTGCTCGTATGCCGCACGGACCTTTTGGATCTCAGCTGACGGGTCACCGAACCAGTCAGTGCTCCAAATGCGGTGGAAGTTCCAACCGCGCTGTTCGAGTAGCTCCTGGCGAAGCCGATCGCGCTCGCGAGCAGTTACTCCGGAATGATACGAAGCCCCATCTGCTTCAATCGCCATCACATAGCGGCCCGGGAAATCGGGGTGTCGCACGGCGAAATCAAGGCGGTAACTGCCCACCCCAAACTGCGGCCGCAACTGAAGCCCGGCCTCAGTGAGCCGGTTGAAGATGTCAAGCTCGAAGGGGTTCATTGGGTGGCGCTCGTCTGGCCCTCCGGAAATTTCTTCACCGTTCGACGCCATGAAGCGCAGGAAGCGATAGAAAAGCTTGAACCCCTCAGACGAATGCATGTCGTCAGCCACATCATCTGCAGAGAAGCTCGTCACGAGTGTCATCCGCCGCCGAGCACGGCTGATTGCAACATTGAGGCGGCGTTGGCCCCCCTCCTTGAGGAGCGGGCCCCAGAACATCTTGAGTTTCCCAGCCGCATCTTTGCCGTACCCGAGACTGAGGATGATTGCATCTCGCTCGTCACCCTGCACGCTTTCGATGTTCTTGATGAAGAAGGGGTCTGGGCCATCAGAGATGGCTTCAGCGAACGCCTCGTCCGATGCCGCGAGAAGCGATATTGCGGCTTCGACGCGGCGCTGATGCTTGACGCCGAACGTGATGACTCCGAGCGACTCGTCGGGTCGAGATTCGAAGTGCTCCTTGACCAGCTCAACCACTCGTTGAACTTCAAGCTCCGGGCTGTTTGTCGTCCCGCCAATGCCTTTGCTGAATGGCACCACCTCATGCCGGAGGGCGTCCGGAGTATCCGAAGCCGGGAACGTGGTGAGAGTGTTTTGGTACACGTGGGCATTCGAAACGGCAATGAGCCGTTCGTCCCGGGATCGATAGTGCCAGAGCAGTCGCCGAGACTGCCCGGCAAGCACGCGGTCAATTGCGAAGAGAATGCTTTCAGCGTCGGCCGTGAGCGTTTCGCCTCCCGAAATTGCCTCTACTTGCGCCGATGGGTCTCCGTCCGATTCAACGGCCTCCAACGCAAGATCCTCTTGCTCGTCGTTATCCATGCTGTCGTCCAGGACCTTGGCAAAAAAGCTTGTCGGTGGAAGCTGTTTGCTATCTCCCGCCACCACGACCTGCGCGGCGCGCATGATTGCCGGAATTCCATCGGCCGGCTTCACCTGACTCGCCTCGTCGAAAATCACAACATCAAACAGCTGTTCGGCGGGGACCAACCTCGACACGGCGAGTGGACTCATCGCCCACACGGGCTTTGCGGCAAGGATGACGTTCGGGGCTTCCTCGAAAAGGGTCCGAACAGACTTGAAGTTTCGTGAGCGCGTGAGTTCCTTCTTCAGCACGGCATACTCGTCCGGGTTGTCATCAAGGACGGCCTTGAGATGCTCTGCTGCGAGACGTTGCACTCGTGCAGCATTCGCCTTGAGGTGCTCAACGTCTGCCTCGCGGAACCCAAGCGCGGCTTCATCGAACCGCTCACCTGGGGCTCCGAGCGCCGAGGGGTACTTCGAATATGCGTCACTTAGCAACGCCTTCAGCACGACCCAGCGCAATATGAGACCGAAATCTTGGTCGCCCCACTCAGTTTGGGGCGACGTCGCGAGAACGTCTATAAGTCTCGTGAGACCCGCATCACGGAGCTGCTTTCCAAGTTTGTGAACGGTCGGCATGTCGAACCGACGGCTGTCCTGGTCAAGGCGCCGGAGAGTTTCATGAATCCTCTCGAGTTCCTGTTCCGAGGTCTTGAGGCCGATCAGATATGAATCGAGGGACTGAAGGGCACTTCGCATCTGCGAAATCTGGTCGCGATACTGGGCGTACTTCTTAGGCGGCGCGGGCGTCGCCCCCAATGTAGTGGTCTCCCAAAGCATGAGAGCGCTTCGGAGAGTTGCCGGACGTTGCTGGGGCGAGACACTTCCGAGCAAAAGCAAGCTCGCCTTGCGGTACCTCCGCCTGAGCAGCATGCCCAATTTCAGCCCCGAATCACGCCGGAACGCTTTATCCCACGAGGCAAGGTAATTGCGAACCGACTCTGCGCTCTCGCTCTTGCCTAGGAGCTTGGGGGCGACGGCGTAAACGTCGGCGGCGGTGTCCATCCGCTCAAGAAGGGCGGGCAACTCGTCGAGGCGAACTGGCGCATCCAAACTGGCTTTGTCGACTAGAGCGTTCAAGGCGTCGAGCCCATCGGGCAGGAGCTCGCCCTGGACGACGCGAATAAGCTCACTTGATTCCTCGACCGCTTTGGTCGACTTCAGTGCTTTGGGGTTCCAGCCGTTCTGTTCCGACCAGGAGGGCGCAAGGGCTCCGAGTGAGTGAAGTTCCCGGACCGCATCTTCAAGCTCTTCAAGCGTGTCCGCCCCCCAAGAGGCAAATGCTTTGGTCGAGATGGAGAAATCCATCCGGCATTCTTCCGGCACGGACGCGAGGCCGGTGAGGATTTGCTCAGCGCTGATTCCCCAGCCGAACTCCGCTGAGCGCATCGCATCTTTTCGGCCAACAAGTAGGTCTCGCTGTTTCCGGAGGCTGCGGTGGAGAGAATCGACCCGAGGTACGCCGGTCGCCTGCCTGCGTTCAACGGCATCCCTCAATTCAGCAGACGCATACTTCCTCGAGTTCGCGGAGGAAAACGCATCCATCACGAGGTGATCAAGTTCGACGTTCTTGAGCCGCGCCAGGACGGCGTCGATTGCGGCTTTCTTTTGCGCGACGAACAGCACCCGCTTCTTGTGCGCCACAAGCGAAGCGATGAGGTTCGCAATTGTTTGGCTCTTGCCAGTTCCCGGAGGACCTTCGATAACGAGATTGCGCCCAGCACAGACAGCATTGACGGCGTACGACTGACTCGCATCTGCGTCAAGCACAAGAAACTCCGAATCAACCGGAGCGTAATCGGACGCGTCGGGGTCGACTTGCCCCGGCTGGGCACGAACGGCTTCAACTGCGGAAGCTTCACCAGACAGCGCACGCGCCATGTCGGATTCGAGCAATGCGTCGATATTCGTGATGTCCTCGACCATCGCTTCGTTCTGGTAGCTGAACGCACCGATTGTGAGGGAGCGTGAGAGCAAGAAGCCAGGCACATCCGCGCAGGCTGCTTCAAATCGGTCGAGGGAAAGGTCGTCGTCTCCTTCGGCATCGAGTATGAATTCCTCATTGATGCGCTTCTTGTCAGCGTTCAAAAGATGCTCGAGGACGCTGTTCAGTTGGATTTCTTCGTCGACCTGGAGGAACCAGTTTTCTTGCGCACCACGCTTTTTCTCGAGCTGGAGGCTTCGAAGCAGGACGGGCGCGTTTGGCGTGACCGTGGTAGTCGACTCGGCCTGCCAGGTTGCGAAGCCGACAGCGAGATACAAAACGGAAAGACCGTATTCCTCCTGGGCTTGCCGTTGTCTTCGATCTAGTCCGGCGCAGGCCTTCTGCGCTTTTGCGAAATCTTCCTGCTTCGGAAAAAGGTTTCGAAGGGAGACTCGGTCCCCTTCTACCAAGTTCTGGACGGCACGAGGGTCCGCTTGTGCGAGAGGGATGGTCGTCGCGGTCTGGCGAAAGAACAACAGGCGGTTGCCGCCTCCCACGTCGATGAGGGACTTTCGCCATTCCTCGGACGCGCGTCGCATGAGGCTTTCGGATGTCGCCATGTGCTTCCCCCAAACACCTGCCGCCCGGCCCCCGCGGCCACTGAGCGACTCCGTGAAATCGTACCGTTTTACATCAATTGATTGGCTGGCGCCTCGGCCGGTCGCGAGCAGAGAGGCAGGCTACTCGGGACCGAGGTGGGCGCAGTCAAGCCAAGTCACAACTCGTCGAGCACGGCCGACTGACGGAGAGACGCCTCGAGCTCCGAGAGAGTGACCGAACTGTATTCAGCAATCACCCGGATATCAAAGTTTTCGCCTGACACCCCAAGGGTGAGCTCAGTCTCGCCAAGCTCCCAGGTCGTATACAAGGAGTAATGTCCGGATGCCACAGCCCGGCCATGCATTGCATAGTCATCACGCCAAAGGTCGTTGAGCCAATATTCCCTGTGGTCCTTGGGCTTCCCGTACTTCACAGTGAGAGCTTCCCGCAACGAGGATGCGGCAGAGAGGTAGTTGTTCTCGTTCACGAATTCTTCGTTCAGGATGTACTTGGCACGGCAGAGCCTGTTCCCCACGAAGATGTACGCGATCCGGTAGTTGTGGCCGTCGAGCATGGTCGAGTAAATGAGCAAATCATCGTCCTCGATTTCGACCGTCAGCGACTCTGAATCCCGGACTTCTGCGATGCTCATGCCCCACTTTGAGCGGCGGAATCCCCCTGGATCGTCACTACTCGCCGGCCGGGCGAATTCCCACGTACCGTCCCCTCGAAGTAGAACGCCACGTCCGTCCGGCAAGGTCGCCTTGAGTTCTTCCATTTTTCCCCCGATCCCCCATAAGGCTTCTACGCCTGGCATAAACGTTAGCGACTCTGGCCGACATTTGAATGCGCTAGGGCTGCATTGTCCTTGACCCCCTTTAGGGTGTAGTCAGGAGTGAAACTCAGGGGGGATTCATGAGCGGCGAAGCTCAACGCGCAGAACTGCACAAGACGATTTGGCGCATCGCAAACGACCTACGCGGCGCGGTCGACGGATGGGACTTCAAGTCCTACGTGCTCGGCATGCTGTTCTACCGATTCATCTCGGAGAACCTCACTGACTACATCAATCGGCACCAGCGCGAGGCCGGCCAGGCCGACTTCAATTTCGCGAAGCTGAGTGACGCTGTTGCCGAGAACGCACGCGCCACCACCGTTCAAGCCAAAGGCTTCTACATTCTCCCGAGCGAACTGTTCGAAAACGTTCGCGAACGCGCACGCCACGACGAAAACCTCAACGTCACGTTGAGCCAAATCTTCAAGGACATCGAAGGCTCCGCCGTCGGCACCGCAAGCGAAAGCGACCTGAAGGGCCTGTTCGACGATCTGGACGTCAATAGCCCCAAGCTGGGCAACACAGTGGCTCAGCGCAACGACAAAATCGTGAAGCTGCTCGACGCCATCGGCGACCTCAACATCGGCAGCTACGCTGACAACTCAATCGACGCCTTCGGCGACGCCTACGAATACCTCATGGCAATGTACGCCTCAAGCGCTGGTAAATCGGGTGGTGAATACTTCACGCCGCAGGAGGTCTCGAACCTGCTCACACGTATCGCAGTGCAGGGTAAGACCAAGGTGAACAAGGTGTACGACCCGGCGTGTGGTTCGGGCTCGCTCCTACTGCAGTTCGCAAAAGTGCTCGGCAAAGAGAATGTGCGCCAAGGCTTCTACGGCCAGGAGATCAACCTGACTACGTACAACCTGTGCCGCATCAACATGTTCTTGCATGACATCAATTACGAGAACTTCAATATCGCGCTCGGCGACACCCTCACCCACCCCAGCCCCGAGCACGCTGACGAAGAGCCATTCGAAGCGATTGTGTCGAACCCGCCGTACTCGACCAAGTGGGAGGGCGACGCCAACCCGCTGCTCATCCAGGATCCGCGGTTTGCGCCGGCTGGCGTGCTCGCGCCGAAGACGAAGGCGGACCTCGCCTTCACAATGCACATGCTGAGCTGGCTGGCAGTGGACGGCACGGCTGTCGTAATCGAGTTCCCCGGCGTGCTGTACCGCGGTCAAGCTGAAGCAAAGATTCGAAAGTACCTCGTCGACAACAACTTTGTCGACGCCATCATTCAGTTGCCCGACAACATGTTCTATGGCACCTCGATTGCGACGTGTGCACTTGTGCTCAAGAAATCGAAGCGCGACAACAGCGTTCTCTTCATTGACGCGTCCGCCGAGTTTGAGAAGGTCGGCAAGTACAACGTGATGACGGAGCCGAAACGGCAACGCATCCTCGACCTCCTCGAAGCCCGCGAGAGCGTGGAGTATGTTGCGCGCTTGGTCGACGCCGCTGAGATTGCCGAGAACGACTACACGCTTTCGGTGAGCACATACGTCGAAAAAGAAGACACCCGCGAAGTCATCGACATCACTGCGCTGAACGCAGAGATTGCCGAGATTGTGGCCCGCCAGCAGGTGCTGCGCGAAAAGATCGACGCCATCGTCGCGGACCTCGAGGGGCGTTAATGTCGGTGGGTCGTGGTTGTCTGAAGCCAACCCAGGGGGGCGAGTAAGGAGCATGCCTTCATGAACGCCCAATCACCGAGTGAGTTGCTGCTGTTTGTTGCCGACGACGGTTCGACCCACGTTGACGTTCGACTTGAGGACGACACCGTTTGGCTGACTCAGCAGCAAATTGCTGAACTGTTCGATACCTCGAAACAGAACATCCAACAGCACATTGCAAACGTTTTTGAAGAGGGTGAGCTTTCCGACGCTGCAACTGTCAAGAATTTCTTGACAGTTCGTCAAGAGGGTTCGCGCATAGTTGAGCGCGACCTCATCTACTACAACCTCGACGTCATCATCTCGGTGGGGTACCGAGTCAAGTCGCGCATCGCGACCAAGTTTCGCATGTGGGCGACGGATCGCTTGCGCGACTACCTCGTCAAGGGTGTCGCCGTAAACGAGGCGCGTCTTGCCGAGCTGGGCCAACTCGTATCCGTGCTGTCGCGAGCAAACAACGAGCTCGTTGCCGGGGTGGCCGAGGTGCTGTCCGCGTACCTTCCGAGCCTCACCCTGCTGCGTGACTACGACGAGGGCGAGCTCGCGACAAGCGGTGGGTCGATGCCCGGCTGGACGCTGTCCTACGAAGAGGCGCGGGCGGTGATCGACAGTGTCGCGGCCGAGTTCCCGCACGACACATTGTTTGGCGCGGAACGTGGCGATGCGTTGCGTGGCATCGTTGACGCGATTTATCAGGGCTTTGCTGGGGAGCAGATCTACCGAACCGTGGAGCAGAAGGCCGCGAACCTGCTGTACCTGGTGGTGAAAGACCACCCGCTCGCCGACGGCAATAAACGCAGCGCGGCAGCGCTCTTCGTGACGTTCTTGGCGCGCAACGGTCAGCTGCATAACCGGGCTGGCGAGCCACGCATCTCGAATAACGCCCTCGCCGCGATTGCACTCATGGTCGCCATGAGTGACCCGCGCGAGAAAGAACTCCTTATCGCGCTGATCGTGCGCATGCTCACCACGGAGGAACCCACATGAGCCGCATCGACGACCTCATCAACGAACTCTGCCCTGACGGAGTGCCCCACCCAGCCGTGTGGGAAGTAACCTACTGGGACAAAAGGTTCAACGAGGTCGAACGCAGCAAACAGCCCGAAATTCGAAAGTACGTTTACCTCCTGGCTAGCGAGCTACGTGAACTTCGCGCCGACGGCGGCGATGTCAAACTGCTGAATACAGGAGGCGCCGATTTTGGATACACGACGCGCGAGCTAGCAGAAGACGTATCCGTTGACGCAGAGATTGTGGCAATCCCTTGGGGCGGAAATCCTTCGGTTCAGTATTACAAGGGTCGCTTCGTTACCGCAGACAATCGAATAGCGGTTGCACGCAACCCGAATGAACTCGACATGAGGTTCTTCTTTCACGTCCTCAACTCACGACTAGCGGAACTTCGGACCTACTACCGCGGTGCTGGTATTCAGCACCCGAGCATGGCGAAGGTCCTTGACATGCGTATCCCGTTGCCACCAGTCCAGGTACAGTCCGAAATTTCCCGGATTTTGGATTCCTTCGAGGAGCTGGAAGCGGAGCTGGAAGCGGAGCTTGAAGCGGAGCTTGAAGCGCGGCGTGCTCAATTTGATTATTTTCGAAACCGACTGTTGTGTTTCGAGGATTCGCCACATGCGAGCAATTTGAAGTGGGCACCATTGGGTGAGGTAGCCGATCTCAACTGGGGTGATACCAATACAACTAAGGCCGCTTATGTTTCGGAAGGGACTGGCTATCCGGCCTTTAGCGCCTCGGGGCAAGATGGCTACTTGGATCACTACGACTATGACCGTGAAGCCGTGATCTTGAGCGCTATCGGTGCACTAGCTGGGAAGACATGGCTCGCCTCAGGGAAGTGGTCTTGCATCAAAAACACAATCAGGTTCTTCTCCAGGAACGAAGCCGTAGTTAGGACAGATTTTCTGTACTGGATAACCTCGATGGAGAACTTCTGGCCCAGGAGAGGGTCGGCGCAACCATTCATCGCCAAGAAGGACGCGGACTCGGTGCTTGTTCCGATTCCCGACATCTCTGTTCAACAAGAAGTTGCCTCCAACTTGTTCGAGCTTGAGGAACTGATTTCCGGTCGCATTGCCAGCTTGCCCGCCGAGATTGCCGCACGGCGCAAGCAATACGAGTACTACCGCGACAAGCTGCTCACCTTTAGGGAGCTCGCATGAGTTCGCTCGCGCCATCCAGCGACTACCGCTACGACCCCGTCGCCATCAGCTCCGAAAGCACCGTCGTCGCCCAATTCGATCGCGACAGCATCCGGCAAACCGAATACCAATCCGAAGCACAACTCGAAGCCGCCTTCGTCAAGCAGCTCCAACAACAGGCCTACGACTACCTCAACATCACCAGCACCGAACAGCTCACCGCCAACCTCCGCAGCCAACTCGAAACACTCAACGCCACCACATTCAGCGACACCGAATGGAACAGCCTCTACACGACCGTCATCGCCAACGCCACCGCAGGCATCGTCGACAAAGCACGCCTCATCCAAGAAGACCACGTCCAAGTCCTCCGCCGAGACAACGGCACCATCAGCAACATCAAACTCATCGACAAAGCCAACATCCACAACAACCGGCTCCAAGTCATCAACCAATACGAAGCCGTCGGCACCCAATCCAACCGCTACGACGTCACCATCCTCGTCAACGGTCTCCCCCTCGTCCACGTCGAACTCAAACGCCGCGGCGTCGACCTGCGCGAAGCGTTCAACCAAATCAACCGCTACCAACGCGAAAGCTTCTGGGCCGACAGCGGCCTCTTCCAATACGTGCAACTCTTTGTCATCTCGAACGGCACCTACACCAAGTACTACTCCAACACCACCCGCCAACGAGCCGTCGACGAAACCCAACGCGGCGGAACCAAACGCACCTCCAACAGCTACGAATTCACCAGCTGGTGGGCCGACGCCAACAACCGACGCATCGAAGACCTCGCAAGCTTCACCAAAACCTTCTTCGCCAAACACGCCATCCTCAACATCCTCACCAAATACTGCGTGTTCACCGTCGACCGCGACCTGCTCGTCATGCGGCCCTACCAAATCGCCGCCACAGAACAAATCCTCCAACGCATCGTCATCAGCAACAACGACAAAACCCGCCTCGGCACCCTCGCCGGCGGCGGCTACATCTGGCACACCACCGGATCAGGCAAAACCCTCACCAGCTTCAAAGCCGCCCAACTCGCCACCCGCATGCCAGAAATCGACAAAGTCCTCTTCGTCGTCGACCGCAAAGACCTCGACTGGCAAACCCAACGCGAATACGACAAATTCGAAAAAGGCGCCGCGAACAGCAACACCTCAACCGCCGAACTCAAACGGCAAATCGAAGACCCCAACACCCGCATCATCATCACCACGATGCAAAAACTCAGCATCTTCGCCGACCGCCACGACAAACACGAGGCCTACAGTGGCCGCTACGTCCTCATCTTCGACGAATGCCACCGCTCACAATTCGGTGACATGCACACCCTCATCAAAAAGCGGTTCAAAAACTACAACCTCTTCGGCTTCACCGGCACACCCATCTTCGCCGCCAACGCCTCAAGCGGAGGCAACGCCCAGCTCAAAACCACCGAACAAGCCTTCGGCGAGCGCCTCCACACCTACACCATCGTCGACGCCATCGGTGATGGCAACGTACTGCCCTTCCGCATCGACTACGTCAACACCATTCGAGCAGCCGAAAGCCTCGCCGATCGCCAAGTCTCAGCCATCGACATGGAACAAGCGCTGCTCGCCCCGGAACGCATCAGCCAAATCGTTCGATACATTCGCGAACACTTCGACCAAAAAACCCGCCGCAACCAGGCCTACACCGCACACGACAAACGGCAAGCCGGCTTCAACTCGATCCTCGCCACCGCCTCCATCGATGCCGGCAAACGGTACTACACCGAATTCAAGAAGCAACAAGCCGAACTCCCGCCCAACGAGCGCCTCAAAGTCGGCATCATCTACAGCTACGCCGCCAACGAAGCCGAACCCGAAGCCGGATTCCTCGACGAAGAAGTCTTCGAAACCAGCCAACTCGACTCCACCTCGCGGGAGTTCCTCGAATCAGCCCTCGCCGACTACTCGGCGATGTACAGCGGCAGCTTCGATACCAGCTCCGACGGATTTGCGCGCTACTACTCGAGCATCAGTGAAAAGCTCAAAAAGCGCGAAATCGACATCGTCATCGTTGTGAACATGTTCCTCACAGGGTTCGATGCGACCACGCTCAACACCCTGTGGGTCGACAAGAACCTCCGCCAACACGGGCTCATTCAGGCATTCTCCCGAACCAACCGAATCCTGAACTCGGTCAAGAGCTACGGAAACATCGTTGCCTTCCGCAACCTTGAAGACGCAACCAACGAAGCCATCGCCCTGTTCGGCAACCGTGACGCACGAGGAATCGTGCTCCTCCGCCCGTACGGCGAATACCTCGCCGAATACCAGAAAGTCCTGGCGGAGCTTCAGCTGCAGTTCTCCCCAGGCGAGCTCCCCACTAGCGAAGAACTGCAAAAAACCTTCGTGGAACTCTGGGGCCAGATCCTCCGACTGCGAAACATTCTCGTCTCGTTCGACGAGTTCAAGAACGACGACCCGCTCAGCGACTTCGACCGCCAGGACTACACCGGCGCGTACCTTGAAATCCGCAACATGCACAAGGCCGCCGACGATGGCAAAGAGTCCATCCTCGACGACGTCGTCTTCGAGATCGAACTCATCAAACAAGTCGAAATCACCATCGACTACATCCTCATGATGGTTCGGAAATCCATCGAACGCGATGGAGGCCCGCACGATCGCGAAGCAATCAATGCGGTCATGCGACAAGTCGACGCGAGCGCTACCTTGCGAAGCAAACGCGACCTCATCGAACGTTTCATCGACCACATCAACGTGGACAGTGACGTCGACGACTCGTGGCAGAAATTCGTTGAACAACAGCGCGAACAGGAACTCGACGCAATCATCGCGAGTGAGGGCCTCCGCCCCAACGAAACCCGCGCGTTTATGGAGCGCGCCTTCGAAGCCGGCGCACTGCAAACTTACGGCACTGCTGTCACCAAGATTCTGCCGCCGGTCGACATGTTCGCGCCCGACAACGCACTTGGTCGCAAGAAGGAATCCGCAATCGAGAAACTTAGCGCGTTCTTCGAACGCTTCTTTGGGCTCGGATAAGACGGAACAAAGGGGGAATCATTGGTTCGTTACTTTCGCGTAAGCGTTGGCAAGAACGCTCAATTTCTTGCAGAAGCGCTTGCTGGCGGATGGATCGGCACCGGTTGGCTTCCGAGTCACGACCTCACCGGAAAGTTCCCGGACAACTGGCGCGACTTCAATGCCAAATGGGTGTCCGTCATTGCCGATGAGGACAACACGAATCGAGTCGCCGCAGGGCTAGCGGCTGGAATGACCTACACCGCCGGGAAGACAATCGCCTCAGGTGACGTCGTCCTCGTCCCAACCGGCCAAGGGAGCTACCGTGTTGGCAAAGTCACCGGTGACTACTTATATGTGAAGGGCGCAGCTCTTCCACACCGCCGTCCAGTCAGTTGGCTGGAGCGAGAAATCGCACGCGATGAACTAAGCGACGACCTGAAACGGCCACTCCGATCGGTCGGGACGGTCGTAACTCTCGGGGAGGTCGCCGAACTTGACGAGGTGCTGGGCGGGTCGAATCGCCCGCTCGTTCAGGTGAGCGATGACTCAGTTGAGAATCCCCTCAGCTTCGTACTCGAGCGTCACCTTGAGGACTTCATGGTGGCGAACTGGGAACACACTGAGCTCGCAAAGAACTATGAAATCTTCACGCAAGACGGCGAACAAATCGGGCAACAGTATCCGACCGACACCGGGCCGATTGACATCCTCGCTACGAGCAAAGACGGCAAAGAGTTCCTCGTCATCGAGCTGAAGCGCGGTCGCGTGAGCGATCAAGTGGTCGGACAAATCCTCAGATATATGGGCTTCATAAACGAACTCGACCCCAGCAAGACAGTCCGAGGAATCATCATCGGAACCGATGACGACCAGCGCTTCCGCCGCGCAATCTCAATGGTGCCAAATCTCGAGTTCTACAAGTACGAAGTGAACTTCAAACTGAAGAAGGCGTGATGGGTTGGCTGCCCGTCTATCATCCGAGCACTCTTGGAAGAAGATGAGGCAAATGTGGGCGCGCCTTTCGACACGCCCACAACTGCATTCGGCTACTTGCAGTCTTTGCAGCGACGGTACCCACCGGTTCCCGTACGACGGTTGCTCAACGGAATCAGCTTCCCGTGCGGGCAATCGTTGTCGTCGTGATAAACGTCTGGATTCGACTGGTTTGACGAGTGGAATGGACTAATGCGTGCCATGGTTCACCTCCCCCTGTTTCAACGCTCCGACTCTGCCGTATGCCTCAGACATTTCCAGGGCGTCACTTCTGAGTTTTCTCATCGAGCGCCCGGTGGGACTCGGAACCCCAACCTTCTGGTCCGGAGTTAGGTGGTTGCCGAAGGCTTTGCCTCGCTTGCTGAGCCGGCACCTTTGCTGGAGCCAGTCCCGAGGGTGTTCGTTTCCAAGTCATCGGTGCGAGCGCCACCATCAGCCACGAACGGCGCGCGACGCCAGAGCACGATGGCGGTGATGAGGATGCCGAGGAAGAACAGCGGCCCGGGGCCGGGAATCGAACCGAGGCCAAACATGGCCACGAGCGTGAGCATCCAAAACCACACCCCGCGCAAACCGAACACCCGGCGGCGGAACCGCGGCGAACCCTCAGGCGCAGGCAATTCCAGGAGCGTCTCGGCGGGCAGCCCGTCCGGCGCGGTCGCACCGGGTTGGGCAGTCTGCCCCGCCGCAAACCCCGCCGCATAGGCGGCATCGATGAGCCTGGCCGTCGTCGGCCGCACCGGCACCGGAGTCGGTGTCGGCGTCGGCGTAGGGGCCTCGTTCGGGAGCGCCACCAGATTGGCGCGCCCCGACTTGGGCGTGCGTGCCAACTGCCCGGCCGGCTTCGCCTTCGGCGTCTCCGAGACATACGACAGCCCCGGCGCGATGTGTGTGGTGGTGCGGCCGCGACTGTTCACCGTGAACGGGCCCGCCTTTGCTGACAGGCTCGCGCCCGACTTCGACAGGTTGATCCACAACCCCTTGGCCAGCTTGATCCGATTGCGATACCGAAAACCCATCACTCCCCCAAACCACGAATGCCAGAAGCCTAACCGCCACCCCCGACGAGCGGAGCCACGCTCGGGGACAACCGTTGCCGAGACTTCGACTGCCGTCGTACACTTCCTCTGTTCGAACTTCGGAAGTGTGCTTTCCGAGCGTTCTCCACTTTGGAGACTGAGAGAGGGCCTGTTGCTGCAGGCCCTTTTCTCATGTCAGGCAGCGCCGCGTGGCCGCGCCGTCCCGCGAGCATCCTTTCAACGCACCGGGACCACCGGCGGTCGCGCTCGACAAGCGCTCTCGAACACGGGCCACATACACTGCGTGAGGGGGCCGACTCGACGGCGCCCTGGAACGTGAAGGACCCGCATGACCGCCACCCACCTCGTAATCGGCGCCGGCGGCGTCGGATCCGCACTCGCCCTCGAACTCGCCCACTCCGGCAAGAACGTGGTCCTCGTCACCCGCAGAGGCGGCGGACCGCGCCACGAGCGCATCGTGCGCGTCGCCGCTGACGCGACCAACCTGGACGCCCTGCGCGCTGCCGCACCCGAAGCGGTCGCCATCTACAACTGCGCGAACCCCCCGCAGTACCACAAGTGGCCCACCCTGTGGCCCCCGCTCGCGAAAGCGTTCCTCGGCTACGCCGAAGCCACCGGCGCGGTGCTCGTGACCTGCTCGAACCTCTACGGCTACGGCGAAACCGACGGGCCCCTCACCGAAGACCTCCCCCTTGGCGCCACCTGGCCCAACGGGCGCGTGCGCGCCGAAATGTGGGCGGAAGCGAAAGCGCTGCACGACGCCGGCCGGATTCGTGCGACCGAAGTGCGTGCCAGCGACTACGTCTGCCCCGGGATGCAGAGCCGCTTCGGCGATCGCGTCGTGCCGGTGATGCGACAGGGCAAACCGGTCATGTTGCTCGGCGGGCTCGACACCCCCCACTCGTGGACTGCGCCGCGCGACGTGGCGCGACTCATGGCCGCGATCGCACTCGACGAACGAGCCTGGGGTCGGGCATGGCATGTGCCGAGCAATCCGCCCAAGACGCAGCGCGAAGTGGTGGCCGACATCGCGGTCGCGCTTGACGTTCCGCTCGCCGGCGTGCGCAACTACCCGCCGGCCCTCGTGGCCGTGCTCCGTGCGGTGAGCCCCCTCATCCGCGCCTTCGCTCACGGCGACTACATGTTCAACCGGCCGTTTATCCTCGACGACAGTGCAGCCCGCACCACGTTCGGCATCGAACCGACCCCGTGGTCGCAGGTGATTGGCGAGCTCGTCGCCGCTTACCCGGCCACGAGCAGCTAGGGCGCGCGGCCCCCGAACTGGGGGTAACTTCGGCTCAGCCGGAGCGGAACGTGGTCCGATGGTGCACATCTGTTCGAACCCGGTGCGGATCGGCATGTGCCGCCACCGCACCGCCAATTCCGTGTGGGGGAATCATGCTCGAAACCAAAAGCGCACTCACCTGGACGCTCCTCAGCGAGACGCCCATTCCTGACGACGTCACCGCGATGCTCGTTCCCGGCGAGCAGGCCGTATCGGCGTACAAGACCTTTCGAGACAGCGCGGTATTCACCGACCGTCGCCTCATCGTCCGCGACGTTCAGGGCATCACCGGCAAGAAGGTGGAAATCTATTCCCTTCCGTACTCCGAGATCCACATGTGGTCCTCCCAAACGGCGGGCACCCTGGACTTCAACGCCGAAGTTCAGCTCTGGACACGGGCTGGCGAAATCAGGGTCAAGATCGGCAAGGACGTTGACATTCGCAAACTCGACGCCCTCATCGCCCTGCACGTCCTGTTGAGCAACGAGCGGCACTAGCGGGAATCACGCCCTCCCAACGCGTGGCAATACCGTCCGAGAAGGTGCCCGTGCCGGCCACGAGCAGCTAGGGCTTGGCGGCCTCCAGGGCGAACACCATCGGAATCGTGTTGGGTTGCCCGGCCAGGCGCACCCGGTATCGGCCGTCGGGATCCTTCGTGGCGATATCGCGGCGCGGGTCGTAGGGCATGTCGTGCACCTCGGTGAGCGCATCCACCCGCAGACCGGCCCGCACACAGGTCGTGACCACTTCGCCCAGATCGTGCGCGAAGGAGACGCTCTCTGAGTCGGTCACCGGCGCATCCGGCGAGGTGTAGGAGCCGCTCGACACCTCACGCCAGGGGCCGCTGAAGGCGTATGGCCAATCCATCACGAGCGGGTCGGCAGAGCCGAGCATTTGCAGAATCGGGTGCAGGTCCACGAGCACGAGCCGGCCACCGGGTGCGAGCACCCGGGAGACGCCGTCCATCCACGCCTGCATGTTTTCGATCCAGCAAATCGCACCGATGGAGGCGAACACCACATCGAATCGCCCGTTCAGATGCTCGGGCAGCGCGTGCGCGTCGGCCTGCACCCACTCGATGTCGACGCCGGCCTGCGACGCAAACGCGGCGGCGCCCGCGAGCGAGCCCGGCGAGAGGTCGACGCCGGTCACGATGGCGCCCTGCTTGGCAAACCAGATGGCATCGAATGCCATGTGGCACTGCAGGTGCATGACCCGCTTGCCGGCGAGCGGCCCGAGCCGATCAACGGCCTGCTGCTCCGCTTCACTCATGAGGTTCTCGCCGCGGGCGAGCTTGGCTGGATCGTAGAACGGGTCGTTCACGGTGTGCGCCCGCGCCATGGCATCCCAGTGCGCGCGATTGGTGTCGATGTGGTCGGTCACACGCCGACCCTACCGGGTGCGCACCCCGAAGCGCCGTCTTCCCGGGCACAAACGAACGTGGCGGGCCAGCCGAAGCTGACCCGCCACCTCCACTAGAGCAGGTGGAGCCAAGCCAACAGGATCTGCGGCAGCACCACGATTGCCGTGGCCACCGCAATATCCCGGATGGCTTTCAGAAATTCGCCCATTCGGGCTCCTTTCGCGACCACGTGCCGAGTGGAGCCACGCTCGGGGACAACCGTTGCGGATGCAACGCCTGCCGACATACGATTCCTCTGTGTGAACTTCGGAATTGTGCGTTCCGAGCGTTCTCCAGTTTGGAGACAGAGTAAGGGCCCGTGACCGCGGGCCCTTTTCTCTGCCGGGCGACGCCGCGTGGCCACGCCTGCCCGCCGGCATCCTTTCAGTTCGCGGCGACGCTCAGCCCGGGTTGTCCGCAGGACATAACCCTCAGGCTATTGACCACAATCACCGCACGAACGGATTCCGTTGGACCGTTCCTGAGTGTGTGTCCCCGGCGCAAACGAACGTGGCGGGCCAGCCGAAGCTGACCCGCCACGCGAGTTGGTGTTGAACGCTTACGCGTTGCGACGGCGAACCGCGAAGGCGGTCGCAGCGGCACCGAGGAGCATCATCACGGCAACAGCCGGAACAATAGCCGAGGCGTCCGAACCGGTCGTTGCAAGCACCGGAGCAGCAGCTGCCGGAGCCGACTCACCCGCAGCGTCGAAGGCACACTGCAGGGCCTCCACGCCGTCGAGGCAGCTCGCGAAGATCATGTCGAAGTTGATCGCGGTGTTGACTGCGGTGAGCTCGGGCGAGCTGGCACCCCAACCGTTGTCGAGGGGCTCATCGACGGTACCAACCGTCGAAGCGGCGTTCGGGAAGTCCTGGTAGTTCTGGATCCACAAACCGTTCGGGTTTGCGGTGCCGTCCGGGACACACTCGTTGTCGGTGTTCTCCCACATCGGGCAGCCGTAGTAGCCGGCGAACCAGTTCAGCGACTGACCGCTGGTCTGGCGGAACGACTGAATGGTGCTGCCGTCCGGGCTGACCACGCCACCGAGCTGAGCGCCCGACGCGGCGGTGCCACCGAACTGCATACCGGCATCTTCGCCGCCGAGGGTGGCGTCGGTGATCCAGTACATCTTGTAGGGCACACCGGTGAAGTCAGCGCCAACCGAGGTGACCGTGAGCTCAAGGTTCAGGTACTGGTTCGGGTAGGTGTACGACACCTTGTAGTCGAGGTTGACCTCGTCCGAGTTGCCGTCACTGTAGACGAGGTGGTTGGTCACGGTGCCGCTGTTGCCGTCGATGGTCGACTCCGAGGTGAAGCTCTCCCATGCGTGGGCGTCGGTGGCGTCCGTGAAGGTGTCAGTGTCATCCAGGCCGCTGTAGCCGACAACAGTGACGCCCTCGTCCGGGTCGTTGAAGACCACGATGGGGTAGTTCGACAGGTTGCCGTAGGCGCTCGGGTCCGGAACCGCGTCGGTGCTGTAGAGCTGCACCGCACCGTTGCCGGTCACCTGAATCTGACCGAAGGCAACCTGAATCTTCAGGCCGTCATCGGCTCCAGTGCCGCCGTTTTCGTTGATGGTGATCAGGTCGCTGGCTGCCATGGCAGGCCCTGCGAAGCCGAGCACCGCTGCTGCACCGAGTGCAACACCAGCAATAATCTTCTTCTTCACTGCGGAAGTCCTTTCGTTTTCGGGCAGCCAAAAGCCCCCTGAGTCTTGATTCTTGCAGTCGCATTGAATTCTGTCCATCTGGGCGCGCGGAATTGCCGCGGTCTGGCCTGGGCGCCTATTCGTAGCTAAAGTGAATAAAGTGCACCGTTCCGGTGCCTATGCCCAGATTGGATTCGCTTCATGAAAAAAGTGCTCGCATCGTTCGGCATCGCGGCGGTCACGGCCGCGGCGGTCGCCACCGTCCCGGCATACGCGACCGCGGCCTCGCTCCCAGTCGGCGATACCTACATTTCGCTCACCTGCGGCGGGTCTGCCGAACCGACCTCGGCTCTCAACGCCATCGCTTCCGATGGCTCATCGACGGCCATCGGCTCCGCGCTCAACACTGGTGAGACCTGCTACGCCGACGGGTCGTACAATCCGATCGACGGCAAGTTCTACGCCTGGGACTGGGACTCCAACATGTTCTACGCAGTGGACGTCGAGACCGGTGATGCCTACCAGGTAGGTAATGGATTCTTCTCGTACGAGTCCTCCTCGAAGTCGGACATCAACGCCATCTTCGCCGACCTCGATGGCTCCTTGTACGCCGTCGACTGGGCCAGCCCCTCGGTGTTGTACTCGATTGAACTCAGCACCTCAGAGAGCGACCCGAGCGTTCTCGCGCGAATTGGCGAACTGCCGTCGGAAATTAGTTCGATGGCGGTAAACCCGGTCACAGGCAAGGTGTATGCGCAGGACCCGTATGGAGACCTCTACGAGGTATCCCTGGATGATGCTTCCGAAATCGCAAACTACCCAACGAACTGCGCTACGGGCCAGTGGGATTCCGGCACCGGAGACTGCTGGGGTGTCGACTTCGACCGCGACGGTGGCCTGTGGTACCAGGCCGACAATGGCAACGGTGACGGCGACGCCATGTTGGCCTCGGCAACCCTGCCGAGTGCCGACGGCGGTGAGATCACGCTGGTCGCACAAGGCGTGTTCACCGACGAAGACGGTCAAGGTTGGTACGGCGAGTCGACCGGAATAATCTGGGGCGATGCACCTGAGGCGCCCATGGAGAGCGCGGCACCAACCACACCAGTCTCGCTCGCGACGACCGGAACCGAGTCGGCGGTCATCAGCTCCTGGCTCGCTGTGGGCCTCGCGCTCATTGCCGGCGGCCTCTGGCTGGCTCGCCGGCAGGCGGCGTTGCGCTAGTCGACTCACACCCCTGCTCCATGATGGCCTGGGAATGTGCCCGGGGCCAACAGCGCTTGCAGGCGACGGCGCAACTCGCCCTCGATGGTCCCTCGTGGATAGATTGACGGCATGACTCTCGTGCACGCCTACGCCGCCACGTCCGCCACCGGCCCGCTTGGACCGGCCAGGATTGAGCGCCGGCCGGTCGGGCCGCACGACGTCCGTATCGACATCCGCTACTCGGGTATTTGCCACTCCGACATTCACACTGTCCGAGGCGATTGGGGCCCCATCGAGTATCCCCAGGTCGTCGGCCATGAGATCGCCGGCGTGGTCGCCGAAGTGGGGTCCGCTGTCACGAGGCACCGTGTGGGCGACCGAGTCGGTGTGGGATGCCTCATCGATTCGTGCGGCGAGTGCCGCTTCTGCTCGGCCGGCGAAGAGCAGTACTGCACCGCCGGCTGCACGCTCACCTATGGTTCCCTCGACGCCGACGGCAAACCGACTCAGGGCGGGTATGCCACGGGAATCGTCGTGAAGGAATCCTTCGTGGTGCGCATCCCGGGCGCCCTCGACCTCGCCGCCGCCGCGCCGCTCCTCTGCGCCGGGGTGACCACGTATTCACCGCTCGCACACTGGCGAGTCGGCGCGGGTACCCGTGTCGCCATCGTGGGCATGGGCGGCCTGGGGCACCTCGCGGTCAAGATTGCCAAGGCGAAGGGCGCACACGTCACGGTGCTCTCGCACGGCACCTCCAAGCGCGACGACGCGATGCGGTTCGGTGCCGACGCGTTTCATGCCACGAGCGACCCGGCCACGTTCCGTGCGCTCGGGAGCTCCTTCGATTTCATTCTGAACACCGTCTCGGCAGACATCGACATCAATTCCTACCTCGGTTTGCTCGACGTCGACGGCACCCTCACGAACGTCGGCGCGCCCGGGCATCCGATGCCGGTGCAGGTGTTCCGACTCATCGGCAAACGTCGCTCATTCGCCGGTTCCGCTATTGGTGGCATTCGCGAAACGCAAGAGATGCTCGACTTCTGTGCCGAACACGGCATTGCCGCGGAAATCGAACTGATCGAAGCGGACGCGATCAACGACGCGTACGAGCGCGTCCTGAACTCAGACGTCCGCTACCGCTTCGTCATCGACGCCGCCACCTTCGCGCCCGACGCCGCCTAGCTGCGGAGGGGGTGTGCCGCGCGGCTCAGGCGATCGCGAAGAGCCAGGGCGATACCGTCGCCCTCCGGGACCACAGCCACCACACGCTCGAGACCGAGGTCGTCCGCCGCACGAAGTGCCTGGTACAGGTCGTGCGCATACGCCTCAGCGGACTCCGGTGCGGCCAAACGGATCACGCCCTCCGGGGTCGGCACCGCGGCGAGCGCAATCAAGCCGTCGCCCGGCTGCGGCGCGACGTCCAACACCACGGCGGCGGTCGGCGCATAGTGCGATTCGAGCGATCCGCTCACCCGGATCGGTTTGGAGCGCTCGCCGAGCGTGAGGCCGGTCGCCTTCATGATGTCGGCGGCGGTCACCGCGCCCGGCCGCAACACCACCGGGCGCTCGCCGGTGCAATCAACGATGGTCGACTCGATCCCCACAGCCGACTGGTCGCCGTCGAGCACCACGTCCGCGTCGGACAGGTACGCGGCGAGTTCGGCACGAACAGCTGCGGCAGTGGTCGGCGATACCCGGCCGAAGCGGTTGGCGCTCGGAGCGGCCACTCCGAGGCCGCCGCGCTCCTCAAATGCGGCAAGCAGCTGGCGCGCCACGGGATGGCTCGGCACCCGGACGCCCACGGTGTCTTGGCCACCCGTCACCGAATCGGGCACGCGTTCGGAGCGCGGCAGGATGAGGGTGAGCGGGCCCGGCCAGAACGCGTCGGCGAGGGCGCGAGCAAACGCTGGGACTCGTGGCGAGAGAGCGTCGAGCGCGTCGGCGGAGCTCACGTGCACGATGAGCGGATGATCGCTCGGGCGGCCCTTCACGCTGAAAATGCGGGCCACCGCATCCGGCTGGGC
>DATGWF010000037.1:0-20628 GCA_035299585.1 Microbacteriaceae bacterium | reverse complement strand
GCACGCACTGCAACATTTACGGAGTAGGCTCACATCGTGCTTCTGAAACTGCTTGCCGAGTACCTACGCCCGTACCGGGGCACGATTGCCCTGGTCGTCGCATTCCAGCTCGTTCAGACCGTTGCCGCCCTGTATCTGCCGACCCTCAACGCGGACATCATTGACAAGGGCGTCGCCACTGGAGACACGGGGGTCATCCTGACCACGGGCTCGTGGATGCTGTTCGTCACCGTCATCCAGATCGTGGCAACGGTCACCGCAGTGTTCTTCGGCGCACGCGCAGCTATCGGAATGGGGCGAGACCTACGGACCGCGGTGTTCGCCCGGGTTGGCTCATTCTCGGAGCGCGAAGTGTCCCGTTTTGGGGCACCCTCGCTCATCACTCGCACGACCAATGACGTCCAGCAGGTGCAGACCCTCGTGCTCATGAGTGCGACGATGATGGTCTCCGCCCCGCTCATGGCCGTCGGTGGGGTCATTCTCGCGATTCGCGAAGACGGCACCCTCGCGTGGCTCATTGCCGTGGCCGTTCCCGCCCTCCTCGTTCTTGTATCGCTCATTGTGAGCCGAATGATTCCGCAGTTCCGGGTCATGCAGCGCCGAATTGACCGCGTCAATCAGGTGCTTCGCGAACAGCTCACCGGCATTCGCGTGGTTCGAGCGTTCGTCCGCGAACCGGTCGAGACAAGCCGCTTCGAGGTGGCCAACCGAGACGTGACCGCGACCGCGATTCGCACGGGCCGTCTGATGTCGCTCATGTTCCCAACCGTCATGCTCGTCCTCAACGTGTCGAGTGTGGCCGTGCTGTGGTTTGGCTCCTTCCGGATTGAGGACGGCGCCATGCAGATTGGCACCCTGACCGCCTTCCTGAGCTATCTCATGCAAATTCTCATGTCGGTCATGATGGCGACGTTCATGGCGGTCATGGTGCCGCGTGCCGCCGTGTGCGCCGATCGCATTGGAGAAGTGCTCGCGACCGAGACAACCGTTCGCCCGCCGGGAGCTCCCGTGTCACATATGCCGAGCGTGGGCACAATCGTCTTTGATGCGGTCTCGTTCCAGTTTCCCGGAGCCGACGCACCTGTGCTCGATACCGTGAGTTTCGAGGTGCCCGCCGGTTCAACCACGGCCATTATCGGCTCCACCGGTTCCGGTAAAACGACCGTGCTCAACCTGGCGGCCCGGCTACTCGACGTGACGAACGGCTCGGTTCGCGTCAACGGCGTCGACGTCCGTGAGCTCGACCCGGCGCTCCTCTGGTCGCAGCTCGGCTTCGTTCCGCAAAAGCCGTATCTGTTTTCCGGCACCGTGGCCTCGAATTTGCGATATGGCAAGCCAGACGCCACGGACGACGAATTGTGGCGCGCACTGGAAATTGCCCAAGCAGCAGACTTCGTTCGCGAAAAGCCGCTCGGACTCGACGAGCCCATCGCGCAGGGGGGTACCAACGTTTCCGGCGGTCAACGCCAACGCCTCGCGATTGCACGAGCGCTCGTGACCGGCGCTCAAATCCTCATGTTCGACGATTCCTTCTCGGCCCTTGACGTTCGGACGGACGCCAGACTTCGGGCCGCGCTCGCCGAGCACATGGCGCACACGACTCGACTCATCGTCGCTCAACGCGTCGCGTCAATCCGGGAAGCCGAGCAGATCATCGTGCTCGACGACGGTCGCATTGTCGGCGGCGGAACGCACACCGAACTTCTCGCAAGCAACCCGACCTACCAGGAGATTGTGTCCTCGCAGCTCACCGCAGAGGAGGCGGCCGCATGAGCATTCAGCGTCCGCCGCAACGGCGTATGGGCGGCCCGATGGGCGGCCACATGCAGGGACCGGTCGAGAAGTCCCTGAACTTCGGTCCGAGTGCCAAGCGACTCCTCGGCACACTGCGTCCCGAAGCCGGACGAGTCATCGTCGTCACTCTGCTGGGTGTCGTCGGAGTGTTGCTCAATGTTCAGGGTCCGCGCATCCTCGGGGACGCCACCAACGCCATCTTCTCCGGGCTCATTTCGGCACAGTTG
This sequence comes from Microbacteriaceae bacterium, assembly GCA_035299585.1. GTDB lineage: Bacteria > Actinomycetota > Actinomycetes > Actinomycetales > Microbacteriaceae > DATGWF01. Next base: position 18,607 of record DATGWF010000037.1, on the reverse strand, counting down.
CCGGCCGGAGTCAGTCGCGACGAGGTCGTGGCTGGTCTTCGAGCCGAGGGAAAAACCCAGCAGGCCGACATGCTTGCCAATATGGCGCTCACGCCCGGTCAGGGAATTGACTTCGCGCTCCTTGGCCGGATTCTCGTCGCTGCGCTCACCGTCTACCTCGCGGCAAGCATCTTCATGTGGCTCACTGGATTCGTGTTGAACGGAACGGTCGGCCGCACGATGTATCGCCTCCGCAACGATGTTGAAGCCAAGATTCACCGGCTTCCCCTGAGCTACTTCGACCGGCAGCCGCGCGGCGAACTGCTCTCGAAGGTGACGAACGACATCGACAATATCTCCCAGAGTTTGCAACAGACGCTCTCCCAGGTGCTGACGTCATTGCTCACCGTCATCGGGGTGATTTGGATGATGTGGACGCTGTCCTGGCAGCTCGCGCTCATTGCCCTGGTGACAGTGCCGCTGAGCGTGGTCATCACCGCCGTCATCGCGAAGCGCTCGCAGAAGCAATTCATCAGGCAGTGGTCGTCCACCGGTGAGCTCAACGGTCAAATTGAAGAAGCCTTCACCGGGCACGCGCTCGTCAAGGTGTTCGGACGGCAACGCGAGGTCGCGGCCCGTTTCGCCGCCAAGAACGACGAGCTGTACCGATCGAGTTTCGCGGCGCAGTTCATTTCCGGCCTCATCATGCCGGCGATGACGTTCGTGGGAAACCTGGTCTATGTCGCCATCGCCGTTGTCGGCGGGCTGATGGTCGCTGGTGGAACCCTGTCGCTCGGCGCAGTGCAAGCATTCATTCAGTACTCGCGACAGTTCACCCAGCCCCTCACGCAGCTGGGATCCATGGCGAACGTCTTGCAATCGGGCGTGGCATCCGCCGAGCGCGTGTTTGAGCTTCTCGACGCTGAAGAACAACGTCCCGACGCGGCTCCGGCCCAATCACCGGCGGAGAGCCTCGGTCGCCTCGAGTTTGATTCTGTCTCGTTCCGATACGATCCAGAGTCGCCCCTCATCGAGAACGTTTCTTTCGTCGCCGAACCCGGCTCGACCGTCGCAATTGTTGGACCAACCGGAGCGGGCAAAACCACCCTCGTGAACCTCATCATGCGGTTTTATGAGGTGCGTTCCGGCCGCATCACTCTCGACGGGACGGAAATCGCCGCAATGTCGCGTGAGGACCTGCGCGTCCGAACCGGCATGGTCTTGCAAGACACCTGGTTGTTTGGCGGGACGATCCGAGAGAACATCGCCTACGGTCGGCCGGAAGCGAGCGAAGAGGACATCCTCGCGGCCGCGCGGGCCTGCTACGTTGACCGCTTCGTGCATGCCCTTCCGGACGGCTACGACACCGTGCTCAATGATGAAGCCGACAACATTTCGGCCGGTGAACGACAGCTCATTACGATTGCCCGGGCGTTCTTGGCCCAGCCGACCGTCCTCATCCTCGACGAGGCGACGAGTTCGGTCGACACGCGAACCGAAGTGCTCGTGCAGCGCGCCATGGCCGAGCTCCGCCGGGATCGGACGAGCTTCGTGATTGCCCACCGGTTGTCGACCATTCGCGACGCCGACGTCATCCTCGTGATGGAAGCCGGGCGCATTGTTGAACAGGGCACCCACGGCGAACTCTTGGCTGCGCAGGGCGCCTACGCTCGGCTGTATCGCGCACAGTTTGACCCGGTCGAGACTGACTCGGCCGGTCCGCTCAGCTCGAGCTAAACCGGCCTCTGCACACCGTCCGCGGCGGCCCGCAGGATTGACCAGCGGGTCGGCGTGTAACGCCCGGCACAGCCCGTTGCCAAGCTCCCCGGATGAAGAGCAATGCTCCAGCACGTGCCGAGTGGGCCGAACTCGTCGCCGATCTCGCGGTGCTCACCGAGTTCGACCTCGATGACTGTCTCGTCCTTCTCCGGTTCGATGGGGCGCAGCTTCGCGGCGCCGTCCGATTCGAGGGCGAGGCAATGCGGGTCGCGACCGGTCTCCCACACGCCATCGTCAACATCACGAGTCGATTTCCCGCTGACTCAAGCGTCGTCCTCATTGCCTGTGCGCAGGCGGAACGGCCTTGGACGGCTGCGGTCTCGGGCGTTCTGCACGCACTCGGGCGAGCGGGAACGCCGGTTCGCGAGGTGTTCTGGCGCACGTCGTCTGCGTGGGGGAGCTACCTCCAAGCCGATTCGAGCCCCTTGCCCAAACGCACACGTTCTGTCGACGAGGCCCGGCCCGCGCAAGACCAGCCGTTCACGCACGCCACTGAACTCGCTCAGCACCTCGGTAGCTCGATGTCACTCGACGAGCGGTCGGCTGCCGGGCCGTTCGCGCTCGAAGAAGCTGCGGAGAGCTGCCTCGCGGTCGACGCGACTGTCGCCCAGCTCGCGGCGGTTGCCCATGCCGTGACCGTCGGTGAGCAACGCGACACGCTCATTTCCCTCTGGGCCTGGGGAGCGGCGGCCAAACCGCTTGACTCCCGGCGCCTCCTCGGGCGGGGTGTGATGGCTCCCGACCCGGAGCGAATCCAGCGCGCACTTCTCGCATGCGAACGATTTCGTCGCGCACTACCAACGCATCGTGCCGACTTTTGGGCTATCGAGGGGTGGCTGCGATGGAGCATCGGGCAGTCAACTCTGGCCGTGCGAGCACTCAACGAAGCGACGGCCATTCGGCCGTGCCACCGCCTCGGGACACTCCTGGCGACCCACATCACATCGGGAGCAATCCCTGATTGGGCCTTCGCTTAGTCCCGGTGTTCCGGCACCTCGCAGCGCACGGGTCCGACGCGAATACGGTGTCGGTTGCGCGCAACCACCGCGTACGTCAGGCGGGCGAGCCACGAAATCGGAGGAATGCGCATCACACTCCCGAGGACCCGCCAGGCCGGTTCCGGTTGCAAGCGCAACAGTTCAGCGACCGCCTCATGGCCGCCGTATCGCCCGGAGTCTGTGACGAGCCAGACCCGCTCCGCGACGTCACGAACGCTCAGCCCGAACGCGCCGGGATCGATGCGTTGCGAAGCGATCACGTCAGTCGCCGCACGCAGACGATGCCGAACCCAATCGGCCGCGACCGTGCACACGCCACAATCGCCGTCGTAGATGAGAGTCGCCACGAGGTCAGCCTACGCCGCGACGGTTCCGAGGAGCTGGGCACCCGCCGAGAGCGTTCGCGCCCTCCCGTCCCGATCCGAAGCAACGACGCTCATCTCGGTCCGTGGATACGAAAACGTTCCGGGAGTGCGATGTGCACTCCCGGAACGTTTCACGGCGATTGGCCGGCTGGTCGCTGGCTTCGCTCGCCTAGAGCCGGTTCATACCCTCGACAAGCACCGAACGGAGCGTCGAGCTGAGTTCGGCGAACTCGGCGGGGCCGATGGTCAGCGGCGGCGCGAACTGCACGACGGGGTCTCCACGATCGTCCGCACGGCAGTAGAGGCCGGCATCCCACAGCGCCTTCGAGAGATACCCGCGCAGCAAGCGCTCGGATTCCTCGTCGTTGAAGGTCTCGCGGGTCTTCTTGTCCTTGACCAGTTCGATTGCGAAGAAGTAGCCGTCGCCGCGCACGTCACCGACGATGTCGAGGTCGTGCAGCTTTTCGAGCTCGGCCCGGAACAGCGGCGAATTCTCGCGAACCCGCTCGTTGAGCTTCTCTTCCTCAAAAATGTTGAGGTTCTCCAGCGCCACCGCGGCCGACACCGGGTGACCGGCGAAGGTGTAACCGTGGTAGAACGTGGTCGTTCCGTGCGCGAAGGGCTCGTAGAGGCGGTCGCTGATGATCGTCGCGCCGATGGGAGCGTATCCACTCGTCATGGCTTTCGCACAGGTGATCATGTCCGGGACGTAGTCGTAGGTGTTGCAGGCAAACATGTTGCCCACGCGACCGAACGCACAAATGGTCTCGTCGCTCACCAGCAGGACGTCGTACTCGTCACAGATTTCACGCACGCGCTTGAAGTAGCCCGGGGGAGGCGTGAACGCACCACCGGAGTTCTGCACTGGTTCGAGGAAGACCGCCGCCACCGTGTCCGGGTGCTCCATCTCGATCATTTCGCGAATGCGCTCAGCGGCCCAGTAGCCAAATTCCTCGAGGTTCTCCGACGGCGCACCCATTTCCTCGGCGCGGTAGAAGTTCGTGTTGGGCACACGGAACGTCGAAGGAACGAGCGGCTCATACATGGCCTTCATCGCCGGAATACCGGTGATCGACAGCGCGCCCTGGTGGGTGCCGTGGTAAGCGACCGCGCGCGAAATCACCTTGTGCTTCATGGGCTTGCCCTTGAGCTTCCAGTAGTACTTCGCGAGCTTGAACGCGGTCTCGACCGCTTCGCCACCACCGGTGGAGAAGAACACCTTGTTGAGGTCGCCCGGTGCGTAGCTCGCAAGTCGGTCGGCGAGTTCGATCGCCGGCGGGTGGGCGTACGACCAGACCGGGAAGTACGCAAGCTCTTTCATCTGCTCGGCGGCCACGCGAGCGAGGCGCTCGCGGCCGTGACCGGCATTCACGGTGAACAGACCGGAAATGCCGTCGAAGTACTTGCGGCCTTCCGAGTCATAAATGTGGTGACCTTCACCCTTGACGATGACCGGTACGCCGGAATCCATCGCCGACTGGCGAGCGAAGTGCATCCACAAGTGGTCCTTCGCCTTCGCCTGCAGCGCTGCAGTGTCGTAGCTGGTGGTCATGATGTATCTCTTCCTTACCTGGTTCCCCAGTTATAGAACTGCTTATGCAGTCGTAGGTAGACGAACGTTTCCGTGCTCGCCACTCCCGGTAACGTGCGGATGGTGCTGTTGAGCAAAGCGAGGAGATCCTCGTCGTTCTCACACACCACCTCGACCATGAGGTCGAAGCTGCCGCCCGTCAAGACGACGTATTCGATTTCCGGGATTGCGGCAAGTTGGTCCGCAAGCTCCCGAGTATCTCCCGTCGCGCGAATCCCAATCATTGCCTGGCGAGTAAACCCCATTTGTAGCGGGTCCGTCACCGCGACGATCTGCATGAATCCGGAGTCAGTGAGCTTCTGTACTCGCTGGCGAACGGCAGCCTCTGAGAGGCCGACCGCCTTCCCGATTTCGGCATACGACCGTCGACCGTCAGCCTGAAGCTGCTCGATGATTGCCTTCGAGGCGGCATCGAGGTGAGGCGTTCGTCTCACTGCGGTTGAATGACTGGGCATAATGCGATTCTCTCAGTCAAGAATGCCGATGGCAAGGGAATCCGTCGGCGGGGTGACATTTCACAACGAATTCCAAAGCAATCGACGCAAATCACTACGGAGCACCCATCCAGCGCAATGACTCGCCGCTCTGTGCAGCTTCCGGCAACGGTAGACTCGCGTGGTGCGTACCCCAGGTTGTGATGCAGTGATCGGTGAATCGGGGACGCGATGACCATCAAGGGTGGTGACACCGGTTCGTTCGACTGGCCTGTTGCCGGCACACCGCTCCGCGTGCACTGGGCCACGCGAACCGATGTTGGCCGTCGCCGCGAAATCAACGAGGACGCCGCGGTGGCAACTCCGCCGGTGTTCGCCGTCGCGGATGGCATGGGCGGGCACGAAGCGGGAGAGGTCGCCAGCGCGTGCGTCGTCGAGCGGCTCTCAGAGTTGCAGGGTCGAACCGTCAGCGAAGACGACGTTGTTTCCGCGTTGCGCGGTGCCGTGGCGGATCTCGCTGAGACCGGCGTCGACCCGGGATCGGGCACAACCGTCAGCGGCATCTTTCTGCACGATGCCGAACCCGCAGTGACCGTTTTCAACATCGGAGATTCACGGGTGTACCGCTTTCGAGAGGGCGACCTCGAGCAGCTCACTCGGGACCACTCGGTCGTGCAGGACCTCGTTGATGCGGGCGAGCTCGCGAGCGAGGATGCCGAGTCGCACCCGCACGCGAATGTCATCACTCGAGCCGTTGGCTTCTACGACGACCCGCTCCCTGACAGTGTGCGTCACGCCGTCGCGTCGGGCGACTGGTACCTCGTGTGTTCAGACGGGCTGACCAAAGAGCTCACCTCGTATGGGCTCAGCCACTTCCTCGAGCACGCCGTCGACCCGGCTCACGCCGCTGAGTCGCTCCTCGACGCGGCTTTGCAGAACGGCGGTCGAGACAACGTCACCCTCGTGGTTCTCCGCATCACGGACTGACGGATCGATGTCACCGAATCGGTGAGACCGATTCTGCACATCCCGCAAAGCTGGACGGTAGCAAGACGCAGCCGGAGGGTGTGCGATTTCCGCCTCTCGAAATGATGTGCTCAATCGATGAAGCGCGCCCCATTTCCTATTTGGGCCACCCTCACGCCGGTGCTCGGTGCTCTCGCGTTGTGGCTCATCACACAATCCCCGTTCTCTCTCATGTTTGCCGCGCTCGGACCGCTCGGTGTGGTCGCCCAGCGCCTGGATCGACGGCGCAGCGAACGCGCATCGCGGGCGAGCGAGCTCGGCGACGCGGAGCTCAGAGCCAGCCTCGAGCAAGAGGAAGCCGAACGGATTCGCGAGCGCGCACGCGAGGAGGCGTGGTCTGAAGTGTTCGCGGTCCCGAGGATTCTGGCTGGCGAGGCTCCGCATGCCCAACATCGCATCACACGCATTGTCTTGGGTGCCACACCGGCCGGCCCGATGACCTGTGCCAGTGACGCCCGCATCGGAGTCGTCGGTCCGGAGGCACTGAGGGTTGCTTTTGCCCGAAGCGTGACGGTGCAGCAGGTGTATGGAGCGACACGCGGGAGCGTCTCTTGTGCGGAGCGAGTGTCAGAGCTCGGCTCCTGCGATGCCGTCGTCACCCTCGGACCGGCCTCGTGCGCGACACTCAGCGTGGGCCCCGAGCGCCCACGCCCCTTCGTTCCGCATTACCTCGCAGAGGAAACCGCACGACGGTGGCTTGAGGCACACCAGCCGCGTGGTGCCGAGGCGGCGGGGGGCGGTCTCGCGGTTGACCTCGGGCTCGGAGCTGCCGGTCTGCCTCACGCCATCGACCTCGCTTCCGCGCCGCACGCGCTCGTGGGCGGTGCAACGGGGAGCGGCAAGACCGAGTTCCTCCGCGCTTGGATTGTGGCGATGGCCACCCGACTCACACCGAAAGAACTGCAGGTCGTCGTGTTTGATTTCAAAGGGGGCACCGGATTTCGCGATGTCGCACAGCTGCCCCACGTGGCTGATGTCGTCACCGACCTCAGCCGCCATCAACTCGATCGGGTATTTCGCGCACTCCAGTCGGAGATCGTGCGCCGTGAGCGGGCACTCCTCGAGCTCAATGTGAGTGATGTTGCCACCGCTCCGCACGGCGCTCTTCCTCGGCTCGTGGTGCTCATCGACGAGTATCAGGTCCTCGTTCAACAGTCCGAACTGGCGAACTCTGTCTGTGCGGACATTGCGGCTCGAGGGCGCGCGCTCGGCATTCACCTTATCCTCGCCACACAGCACCCGAGTCGGTCCGTCCGCGAAACCATCACTGCAAACTGCGGCCTACGTTTGTGTTTGCGCGTGCTCGACGCTTCGGAGAGTCAAGCCATCCTTGGCAGTCCGGTCGCGAGCACCCTGCAGGTACCGGGGGAGATCGTCTCGCGTGACGAACGAGGCATTTCCCAGTGGCGAGTGACTCCGACAACTCCAGTACAAATTGCGGAACTGTGCCAGACACATGTGCACTCCGACGCCGCCACTGCTCCCTGGCTGCCACCGCTTGACTCGCCCGAGCGAGTCCGCCAGGTGGCGGCGAAATTCGGCCCAGGAGCTGTCGCAATCGTTGACGACGTCGAACGGCGACGCTACCGCGCCGTAGACGTTGCCGGCCGAGGTCCACTCGCTGTCGTCGGCGGTCCAGGCTTCGGAAAGACCGGCATGCTCCGGCGTATCGCTGAGGCCGCCGTCCATCGCGGTGAAGGCGTGTCATGGCTCTCGAGCGACAATCTTGCGGCCGCATGGGCAGGCGTTCGCCAGGCAGTCGATTCACCATGTTCGTGGCTTCTCATCGACGACCTCGACGACATTGTGGCCGGGCTTGACCCCGAGTACCGCCAGGGATTCCTCGATCGCGTGCGGTCGGTGAGCCGTCGTCAGGGGCTCCAACTGGTTGTGAGTGCGCGACGCCGCGCCTCTCTCGATGGGATGTGTGCCGACGCCTTCGAACTGGTGGCCCCGGGAATGTTCCGAATCTCGGACGCCCACTGCTTTGTCGTCCCCAGCGAGTGGCGCGCGCCCACTTCGGCACCCGCACCCGTGTGGGTGCCCCGCGGCCTGTCATGCGTGATCACCGATCGCGGTCCGGAATTCGTGCGAATGGCCGAAGCGAGCGGGTGGGCAGTGAACCCCGTTCCGCGTTTTGCAGACGAGTTTCTCGAGCTTCGAAATGCCCCGCGTGACGGGATCCGATTAATCGTCGGATCCATTGAGCATTGGCTCAACCACCGCTCCGCGCTGACCAGTCTGGAGGATGAAGACGATGTCCTCATTGCCGATGGGCACCTCTCGGACGTTCGTGCAATTCGACGACAGCGTGAGTTGCCGCCAGTGCTCCAAGCTGGCGAAGCCTGGACGATCGGCAGTTCAGGTGTGCCCGAGCGGGTCAGCCTCGACATCCTCGGTCGAACGGTGCACTGAGCAGGCACTCGGACGACAATCGTCTCGACTACGCCCGAATCAGCTGTGCCCCGATGGACGGAATGAGCCGACCCGCGAGTCGATTTCCCGCGCTGAATCGTGGTGCGACGATGTCAAGCGTCTCGGCGACCGCAGCGTGGTCAAGCGCGCCGTGCTCGGCCAGGAGCGCGAGTGCAACCGGAACCCCTGGACGCAGCGAACCATCGAGCGTCTTGAGCGCGACAGCGGTTCCGTTCGGCGCCACCATGGTCTGAACGCCTTCGAATCCGAGCTTTGACACCACACCGAGCCGCTCGATAGCGATGCTTTCCGGCTCGCCCGGTCCGCGAATGATGACCGGGTTCTCCCGAATCGCCTGGCCAAGCGCGCCTGCCTCACGGTGCAGGGCAAACGGCGACTGCTCGGTTGAGCGGGCAACGCGTTGCATTCCCCGCGCAAGCCCGGTCAGGCTGAGGGCGTACAGGGGAGTGCCGCAACCATCACCGGTCGGAGCCGTGGGTCGTTCGCCGGTAAGCCGTTCGATGACCTCACGAATACGCACCTGCAGTGGATGTTCATGTTCAAGATACGAATGGGTGGGCCACTCGTTGACGACGCACGCCGCGAGCAGCCCGGCGTGCTTTCCGGAACAGCCGTGCGTGATTGGGAGTGGGCCGCCTCCGGATCGAAGGACATGCGCGGACGCGTCTGCATTTTCCGGGAGCATCAGCGGACACAGCAGGGCGCGCTCATCAAGCCCAAATCGTTCGAGGACACCGCGGACGCGATTCACGTGCAATGCCGTACCGGTGTGGCTCGAAGTGATGATGGCTGCGTCCTCACCGCGCAAGGTGACGCCGCTCGTGAGGACCGCTACGGCAATGAACGGCTTCAATGCCGAGCGCGGATAGACCGGGGTCTCGGGTGAGCCATAACTCGCCTGAATCTCGCCGTCCGCCGAGAGCACCACGGCCGAACCCAGATGCCGAGACTCAGCGAATCCATCCCGTGTGACAACGCCGATTTCGACGGCATCGTCGCCCGAGAACGTACCGATCAACGAGCCTGCTCGGTATATGCGGCGAGAGCCTCGTCGAGGACCGAAAGTGCGTCCGCAATGAGGTCGTCGGTCATCGCCAGACTCGGCAAGAAGCGAACCACGTTGTTGTAGGTGCCAGCGCTCAGCAGCAGAACACCCTGCTGTGCAGCGTGGTTGACCACGAACGGTACAACGTCGGTCTCGGGCACCTTGGTCGACTCGGCCGTACCGGGCTGAACAAACTCGATGGCAATCATGGCGCCGCGACCGCGGACGTCCCCGATGATGGGGTACTTTGCCTGCAGCGCCTTGAGGCCCGTTGTCAGGCTGTTCTCGATCCGGCGGGCTTCGGCCGTGAGGTTGTCTCGCTCAATGGTCTCAAGGACGGCAACGGCGGCCGCACAGGACACCGGGTTGCCGCCGAAGGTGCCACCCAGGCCACCCGGGTGAACCGAATCCATGATTTCGGCGCGACCCGTCACCGCTGCGATGGGCATACCGCCGGCGATTCCCTTTGCGGTGAGAACGAGGTCGGGAACCCAACCGTGCAGTTCGCTCGCATAGAAGGCTCCGCTTCGAGCGATGCCGGACTGGACCTCGTCGGCGATCATGACGACACCGTTTGCGGTGCACCAGTCCTGGATGCGCTGGAAGTAGCCGTCGGCTGCGACCATGAAGCCGCCCTCGCCCTGGATGGGTTCGGCCACGACGGCGGCCAGGTCTACGGCGCCAACGTGCTTCTCGAGGTAGAGGATGGTGCGGGCCGCAGCCTCCTCGCCGGTCAGACCGTCACGGAACGGGTAGCTGCCCGGAGCGTGGAAGATGTCGCTCGCGAGCGGACCCATTCCCGTTGCGTACGGGTACGGCTTGTAGTTCATCGTCATGGTGAGGTTGGTACGACCGTGGTAGCCGTGCTCGAGCACCGCGATTGCGCGGCGCCCGGTGTACTTTCGGGCAATCTTCACGCCATTTTCGACAGCCTCGGAGCCGGAATTCACGAGAACGGACTTCTTCGCGTGATCGCCGGGGGTGTGCTTGGCGAGCAGCTCACACACGCGGACATACGGCTCGTAGGGGGTGACCGTAAACAGTGTGTGAGTTACGCGCTCAAGCTGCTCCTTGGCGGCTGCCACGACGGCCTCGTGCGTGTGGCCGATGGTCATGACGCCGATGCCGCCGCCGAAGTCGAGGAAGTGGTTGCCGTCGACGTCGACGATGACCGCACCGTGAGCGCGCTCAATGTAGACACCGAGCGAGGTTCCGACGCCGCTCGACACCACTGCGGTGCGGCGAGCGTGCAGTGCTTCCGACTTGGGGCCGGGAATGGCGGTAACGATTTTGCGCTGTTGATCCACTGAGGCAGTCATGAGGCCAGACTATCTTTGACTGGGCGCAAAATTCCGCAATCTTGTGAGAAAAAACGCGGCATTCTGCGAGCGAATGTGGGAATGAAAGAGCGTCGCGCTCTCGGGCGGTTGGGGAGGGGCGCCGGACGGTCGAGGAGGCCGGAGCCGACGACGAAGCGCCGGACGGTCGAGGAGGCCGGGGCCGACGACGAAGCGCCGGCCCCGACCGTTCCGCTAGGACTCGTCTGCCTGGCGGCCGCCGCCGTGGTTCCCGCCACCGTTGCCGCCGTGGATTCCGCTACCGTGGCTGTTCTCGCCGCCCTTGCGTCCGGCTTCGACTGGGTCGGCACCGTTTTCGGATCCGAACTTGCCGCTACTGGCCTCGCCGCCCTTGCGTCCGGCTTCGACCGGGTCGGCACCGTTTTCGGAGCCGAACTTGCCGCTACTGGCCTCGCCGCCCTTCCGTGCCTGCTCCTCAGTGTCGTCTCGATTGCCGAATTGGCCTGGGTTATCTTGATCTGCCATGTTTCCTCCTCGAGCCCACGGGGTGTGGGGTGTTCAAGGCACGCTACGTCGAGCGCGGCGAACCGGCGAGGGGGTCGACAGCCGAGTGTGATTCGTGTACGAGCGGACCGACAGGCACCGTGAGAAAGACGTTGCGTGCGTCCGAAACATGGTGCCCCCGGCAGCCTGCGCTCATGCACGCCGTGAACCTGCGAGGTCGCTGGTTCGAATGCGGAACGGACCTTCCAAATGGTGCCCCCGGCAGGATTCGAACCTGCGACCTACGGTACCGGAAACCGGCGCTCTATCCCCTGAGCTACGGAGGCGCACTCGCTCGAGGCTAGCACCTTTTTGCGGGGCGCCTAGCCGACGTTGGAGAGGACGAGCTCCATGACCTGAGCGGCATCGCCGGGTTCAACGAATGTCTGCGATACCACTCGAACGATTGTGCCGTTGTGAATCGTTTCCGCGATTCCGACCCCGTCCACGACTCCGAAGTAGCCCTCGAGCGATCCCGTCCCGTAGGTGGGTACAGCCGTGAGCGTTGCCGCGGCCTCGTTTGCTGCGCGCTCGACCCAGGCTTCTCCGGGTCGGGCGACACCGATGGCCAGCGACTGGTTCGACGTCAGGTTCACCCAGGCACATGCGACGCCACCTGCGTCGATGATGGGCCCGAGCTGAGCCGGAATGTCGAATGACGGGTCGGCGGCCAGATTGGGGTTGAGATCGTAGGCATCCTGCAAGGAGAGGATGGAGTCGCAACCCATCACGAGCGGGGTCGGAGCGTCGAGTGCACTCTCCGAGGGAGTCGGTTCGCTTGTCGCCGGCGCCGGAAGGTCGCTCGCGGTCGCGGTGGCCGATCCTGTTCCGCTCGAGAACGGGGTCCACCCCGAACAGCCGGTGAGTCCGAGTGCCCCTCCGGCAATCACGATGCTTGCGACAGTGACCTTCAACAACCCCATGGCGGGAGCCTAACAAGACGACCGGTAGAATCTCGGAGTGACTCCCAGCGATTTGTCTGCAGTGCTTGCCGCCGATCTTGCCGAACTCATTTCTGAGCGCCGAAGCGCCGGCATTGACATTCCCGAGGGCTTCGCGGCGGAATCGCCCACGCTCGAGCGTCCGCGGAGTCGTGAACACGGTGATTGGGCGTGCAACGTCGCGCTCAAAGTCGCGAAATCGCTCGGCATGTCGCCACGCGACTGTGCCGACTGGCTCGCGAAGCGTCTCGCTTCCCACGACGGCATCTCCGATGTCGAGGTTGCCGGACCGGGCTTCATCAACATCCGACTCGAAGCCGGCGCCGCGGGCGTCCTCGCTCGGACCATCGTTGAAGCGGGAGCGAGCTACGGCACGAACGAGGGCCAAGCCGGGCGCACTATCAACCTCGAGTTCGTGAGCGCGAACCCCACCGGTCCACTGCACATCGGACATACTCGCTGGGCGGCGCTTGGCGATGCCATCGGACGCGTGCTGACCGCGAGTGGCGCCACCGTGGCCCGTGAGTTCTATGTCAACGACGCTGGCGCCCAAATGGACCGCTTCGGTCGGTCTGTCCTTGCCGCCGTTCGAGGGGAAGCCGCGCCAGAGGACGGCTATGTCGGCTCATACATCGACGATCTGGCTCGATTCGTCCTCGAGCGAGAGCCGGACCTCCTCACACGTCCTGAGGCGGAGCAACTCGAGCTCGCCCGTGAAATCGCATACGAGCGGCAACTTTCGGAGATTCAAGGCTCGCTCGCCGCGTTCAACGTCACCTTTGACGTGTGGTTCTCGGAGCGCCAGCTTCACGCAACCGGTTCGGACGGCCGTGGCAGCCTCATCGATGAAGCGGTCGACCGCCTTCGTGCGCAGGGACACGTCTTTGACGAGGACGGCGCCGTCTGGGTGCGCACGACCGATTTCGGCGACGACAAAGATCGCGTCATTCGGCGCTCGAACGGGGAGTACACCTACTTCGCGGCCGATGCGGCGTACTACCTCAGCAAATCTGACCGCGGTTACGCGCACAAGATTTACCTCCTCGGAGCCGACCATCACGGATATGTCCACCGTCTCAAGGCGCTCGCCGGGTCAGCCGGCGACGACCCCGAACGCGACATTGAGGTGCTCATTGGCCAGCTTGTCTCCGTGAACGGTGCGCGACTGTCCAAGCGTGCGGGAAACATCATCGAAATGGACGACCTGCGCGACTGGATTGGCACCGACGCGCTTCGATACTCGCTCGCTCGATACCCGGCCAATTCGCCGCTCACGCTCGACCCCGAATTGCTCAAGAAGCGCACCAACGACAACCCGGTGTTCTACGTTCAATATGCGCATGCTCGCACCCACAATGTTGCGGCGAACGCGGCCGCGGCGGGAGTTGACCGTTCGGCATTCGTCCCGGAGCTGCTGGACGCGGAAACCGAATCTGTGCTTTTGGGCGCGCTCCAGGAGTTCCCGCGCATCGTCGGTCAAGCCGCCGAACTTCGCGAACCACACCGCGTGGCACGGTATCTCGAAGACCTCGCCGCCGACTACCACCGCTGGTACGACACTTGTCGCGTCACCCCGCTCGGTGAGGAAGCCATCACCGACCTGCACCGGACGCGGCTGTGGTTGAACGATGCCGCCGGCCAAGTCCTCCGAAACGGCCTCGCCCTGCTCGGTGTCAGCGCCCCCGAACGCATGTAACACGGCATAGCCGCAAAGCTAGGCTGAAGACCATGTCTGCCAACCGCGCCCCGGAAGTCGAAACCGGCGTCTGGCCTGCCCACTCGAGCTGGAATGACGCGGGGGAGTGGCTCATCGCTGGTGTGCCGGTATCTGACCTCGTCGCGCAGTATGGGACACCGCTCTATGTGCTCGACGAGCAGCAGATTCGAGACCGTGCCCTCCGCATTCGACGCGCATTCGAGGCGGAAAGTGCGCGAATCGGGGCTCACGCGCACGTCTATTACGCCGGGAAAGCCCTCCTCACGCGATCGATTGCTCGCTGGGTTGCCGAGGCGGGGCTCAAGATCGACGTCGCGAGCGGCGGGGAATACGCGATAGCGCGCTCTGCAGGCGTCGCCGCTGAGAAGCTCGGCTTTCACGGCAACAACAAGTCCGTGGCCGAGATTGCGGTTGCGGTCGAGGAGGGCGTCGGCTCGATTGTGCTCGATAGCGCCATCGAAATCGAGCGAGTCGCGGCAGCCGCTGAGCGAGCCGGCCGACGGCAAGCGGTTCGATTGCGCGTGAACAGCGGAGTACACGCCTCCACTCACGATTTCTTGGCAACGGCACACGAGGATCAAAAGTTCGGTGTCACAATTGCGGACGCACCCCGGCTGGTCGCGCGAATTCGCTCCTTCGATTCACTCGAGTTCCTGGGCGTGCACTGCCACATCGGCTCGCAGATTTTCGGCATTGACGGGTTTGTCGAATCAGCGCGGCGTCTTCTGAAACTGCACACGGAGCTCCTGCATGACGGTCCCGTTCCGGAGCTCAACCTGGGAGGCGGCTTTGGCATCGCCTACCGCGATGGAGACGAGCCGCCACGCATCGAGCACATCGCGCGCGCAATTGCCGATGAAGTCGAGCGGACCTGTCGAGATCTGGCCATTCCCATCCCCGACCTCGCGTTCGAGCCCGGACGCTGGATCGTGGGCAACGCGGGCATCACGCTCTACGAGGTCGGGACCACCAAGTCAGTGGCGCTCCCTGACGGGGGTGCCCGTCGGTACGTGTCGGTCGATGGGGGCATGAGCGACAATGCGCGCCCCGCCCTGTACGGCGCTGAGTACACCGCGTGCATTGTGAATCGAACCTCGAGTGCGCCGCCAACGTTGAGTCGTGTGGTCGGCAAGCACTGCGAAACCGGAGACATCTTGGTCCCCGAGAGTTGGCTCCCGGACGATACGACCCCGGGCGACATCCTCGCCATCGCCGCAACGGGTGCGTACTGCTACTCGCTCTCGAGCAACTACAACGCCCTGACCAGGCCGGCGCTCGTCGCCGTGCGCGAGGGCGAGTCGCGACTTATCGTGCGGCGCGAAACCATCGACGATCTTCTTTCTCGTGATCTTGAACCAGGGGAGCAACGCGCATGAACGCCTACCGGTCACTTCGAGTCGCCCTATTGGGAGCAGGTTCGGTCGGGTCCCAAGTTGCACGGCTGCTCATCGACAACCGCGATGAGCTCGCGCAGCGCTCGGGCGCCGCACTCGATCTCATTGGTATCGCCGTTCGCTCAATCGACGGACCCCGTGACACCGACCTCCCTCGGGAGTTGTTCACCACGGATGCGGAGTCGCTCATCCTCGATGCGGATATCGTCATCGAACTCATCGGTGGCGTGGAGCCGGCGCGCACGCTCATCCTGCAAGCACTCCGTTCCGGCGCCGACGTGGTCACCGGAAACAAAGCTCTGCTCGCCCACCACGGCCCCGAAATCTTTGCCGCGGCCGAACAGGTCGGTGCGGCTGTGCGCTACGAGGCTGCTGTCGCGGGCGCCATCCCCATCATTCGACCGCTGCGTGAGTCACTCGCGGGTGACCGGGTTGACCGCATTCTCGGCATTGTCAACGGCACCACCAACTTCATCCTCGACCAAATGGATCAGACCGGGGCGAGTTTCGATGACGCCCTCGCAACCGCCACCGAGCTCGGCTATGCCGAGGCCGATCCGACCGCCGATATCGGCGGCTTCGACGCACAACAAAAGGCGGCCATTTTGGCGAGCCTCGCCTTCCACACGTCCGTCCCGGTGAGTGCGGTGCACTGCGAGGGCATCACGACAGTAACCGCAGCCCAGATCGAGTCGGCCAAGAAGGCCGGCTTTGTCGTGAAGCTTCTCGCGATGTGTGAACGCATTCCGGGCGCGAACGGGCGCGATGGCATTTCGGCCCGCGTCTATCCGGCCTTGGTCCCGCGCGAGCACCCCCTTGCGGCGGTTCACGGCGGAAACAACGCGGTGTTCGTGGAGGCGCACGCGGCTGGATCGCTCATGTTCTACGGTGCGGGGGCGGGCGGCATGCAAACCGCGTCGGCGGTCCTCGGCGACCTCGTCTCGATCGCACGTCGGCACGTTGTTGGTGGGCCCGGCTTGGCCGAAACCACCCACGCCGACGTCGACCTGTTGCCCATCAGCGCGATTTCGACCCGGTATGCCATCACACTCGCGGTGTCCGACACGCCGGGCGTGCTCGCGACCGTCGCACACATTTTCGCCGAGCACGGCGTCTCGGTTGAGCAACTCGAACAGCAGGTCCGCAACGCGGGCACAGCTACGCTAGTCATTGGAACGCACCTCGCTCGAGAATCGGATCTCGCAGCCACGGTGGCCTCGCTCGAGGCCAGCCCGGTTGTTGTGGCGGTTGAGTCGGTGCTTCGAGTAGAAGGAGTCTCGTGAACCCTCCCGTATCCCGGCAATGGCGTGGCGTGCTACGCGAATATGCGGACCGATTGAACATCTCCGAGGCGACTCCCATCGTGAGCCTCGGCGAGGGCGGGACTCCGCTCATTCCGGCGCCGGCGTTGTCGGCTCGCACCGGTGCCAACGTATTCGTCAAGTTCGAGGGCATGAACCCGACTGGGTCGTTCAAAGACCGTGGCATGACGATGGCCGTCTCGAAGGCGGTCGAGCACGGCGCCAAGGCGGTCATTTGTGCCTCGACCGGAAACACCTCGGCCTCCGCCGCGGCCTATGCCACCTATGCGGGTATCACCTCAGCTGTGCTCGTGCCGGAAGGCAAAATTGCCATGGGCAAGCTCAGCCAGGCCATCGCGCACAACTCGCAGCTCCTGCAGGTGCAGGGGAGCTTCGATGACTGTCTCGACATCGCTCGCGACCTTGCCGCGAACTATCCGGTTCACCTCGTGAACTCCGTCAACGACGATCGCATCGAGGGCCAGAAGACCGCCGCTTTCGAGGTCGTTGAGGTGTTGCAGGACGCACCAGACTTCCACTTTCTCCCGGTTGGGAACGCCGGAAACTACACGGCCTACCACCGCGGGTATCGCGAAGAGCTCGACCGGGGAGCGGTCTCTAAACTCCCGCGAATGTTCGGTTTCCAGGCCGCTGGAAGCGCACCCATTGTGCGCGGTGAACCGGTCAAGAAGCCCGAGACCATCGCGACCGCGATTCGCATCGGCAACCCTGCCTCGTGGGAGCTTGCCCTTGCCGCTCGCGACGACTCGGACGGCTACTTCGGCGCAATCAGCGACGAAGACATCCTCAAGGCTCATCGCATTCTGTCGGCAGAGGTCGGCATCTTCGTCGAGCCGGCTTCAGCGATCAGCGTCGCCGGCTTGCTCGAGCGTGCTGCAGCGGGAGCGATTCCCGCAGGTGCGACGGTCGTGCTCACGGTCACCGGTCACGGTCTGAAAGATCCAGGTTGGGCGCTCAAGCGTGAGGACGGCACCGAGGTGCAACCCACTTCGGTCGCGGTCGACACCGCCGAGGTCGCTTCCGTCCTCGGGCTGCGTGCATGAGCTCGCCCCGCGGCGTCGTCGTCTCTGTTCCGGCGACGACGGCCAATCTCGGACCGGGGTTCGACACCATGGGGCTCGCGCTCGCGCTCTATGACCGCCTCGAGGTCGAGCGCCGAGAGACCCCCGGCCTGGACATCGTGGTCGAAGGAATGGGTGCCGACGCGGTCCCGCGTGACGAGCGGCACCTGGTGTATCGAGCAATCGCACACACGTTCGCCTCGGTGGGCCGTGATGTTCCCGGTCTCGCGTTGCGCGCGCACAACGTCATTCCGCACGGTCGCGGACTCGGTTCCTCCGCAGCGGCGATTGTCTCCGGAATCGTGGCTGCACAGGGCCTGCTGTCGGGCGAGGTGAGTTTCACCGAGGAACAGCTCCTCAGCCTCGCGACCGAACTCGAGGGTCACCCTGACAATGTCGCGCCGGCACTTTTCGGTGGGCTCACGATCGCCTGGACAACGCCGGACGGGCCACGGCACAAGAAGCTTCTCGTCCATCGCGGCGTCTCCCCGCTCGTACTCGTGCCGAGCCACGAGATGTCGACGGAGCTCGCGCGCAGCCTGCAGCCGAGCTCAGTGCCGCACGAAGACGCCGTCTTCAATGTCAGCCGCTCGGCGCTTCTCGTCGCGGCACTCACGCAAAGCCCGGAGCTGCTGCTCGCCGCAACCGAGGACAAGCTGCACCAGAACTACCGTGCCG
>DATGWF010000036.1:0-2053 GCA_035299585.1 Microbacteriaceae bacterium | reverse complement strand
GGCTTCGGCCTCGTCCAGGATGGTTTCGAAGTAGCGCACGTGCACGGCCCCGGGGGCGGCCGAGTCGTTTGCGTCGAGCGGCAATTTGTCGATACCGACGGTGCGATCGAGGTGTTCCGTGACGGCGTTCGCGACCTCGAGAACGGCGTGACTATTTCGCCAACTCACCGACAGGGGGAAGGTGCGGCCGGGTCCGAAGTCGATGGCGAATCGACTGAGGTTTGCCGCGCTCGCACCGCGGAAACCATAGATCGACTGGTCGGGGTCTCCCACCGCCATGACACCGGAACCACGGAACAATTCGGCGAGGAATCGGGTTTGCGCGACCGAGGTGTCTTGGTATTCATCGAGCAAAACGATGCGATACCGGTCGCGATACGCCTGGGCGACCGCCGGATGCTCGGTGACGATGCGGTGTGCGAGAGCGACTTGGTCGGAAAATTCGATGTAGCCCCGAGCCCGTTTCGCGGCTTGATACTCCGCGGCAAGGTCGATGAGCAACGGCAGCAGTTCGACGTTGGCGACGTAGCGCGAGATCGTGTCTCGAGCATCCTTGAGTCGGACTGAATCGACGTGAGCTCGCGCGCGAGTCGCGATATCCCGAGCAAAATCCCGCACAGCGGTGCCGCTCGCGCCATGGTCGGCAAGCTCGCGCGCGACGCTCAGGACCGCGTCGACGAGGGTCGTCGGGTTGAGATCAAGGGCCGCGAGTCGCTCGTCCCGGGACTGCACGACGACGCGGTGCGCCAGTCGCCACGCAATCGATTCGGAGATGACCACGGCGTCGGGTTCATAGCCGATGCGAAGCGCATGGTCGCGGTAGACGGCGGCCGCGAAAGCGTTGTAGGTGGACACTGTGGGGCGGTCCGCCTCGAGCCGGCCCGTCTCGCCGTTCCCGCTCGCGCGCTCCCATTTGGCAAGTTGTCGGCCGATGCGTTCGTCGAGCTCACCGGCCGCTTTCCGCGTGAAGGTGAGACCGAGGATGTGGGCGGGTTCGGCGAGCCCGTTGGCGACAAGCCATGCAACCCGATTTGCCATGGTTGCGGTCTTGCCACTCCCGGCGCCGGCGACCACGAGATGGGGCTCGGTCGTGTTCGCGGCAATCACCTCCGACTGTTGCGGGGTCGGCGCAAACGACTCGCCCAGGAATCGGGACAGCTCAACCGGGTTCATGCACTCACTCCTGGAACCACCTGAATTCGATACCGGCGGGCACCAGCGATTCCGTTCTCGTCGATGTCGTCGAAGTCGGCGAATGCGGCGTCGGACATGCGTTCCGCGGCAGCGAGCACACGCGCTCGAACCTCCTCGGCCCGCTCAGACCCGAGCGGATCTTGCGTGCGCAAGGTGGGGGTTTGGGTGGCAGAACGAACATAGAGTAGCGCCGCTCCGGCGGACGGCGCCGATTCGACCCCCTCGATAGCGCCTTCATGAATGGCGAGCTGGTAGCACTCGAGTTGGGCGCTAACGGCCGCGTCTTGCTTGGAAACGGGATACTTGCTGGTCTTGAGGTCGACGACATACAGCGCCCCGTCCGTGTCGCGTTCGACCCGGTCGATCACACCGCTGAGCACGACGGGTCCGAACTCCAGGCGGAAGGGTGCCTCAGCCGCGACGAAACGTCGACCCTTGGCGCGACTGGACTCCAAGTATTGGCACAGGCGAGTGAGCATGGTGCGCACCTGACGCTCGCGCTGTTCACGCATCCAATCGGCGGGTAACGGCAGCGCTTCGAGTTGCGGAAGAACCTCTGCAACGAAGTCGTTCACCGTCACCTCGTCTCGGTCGCCGAGGTGTTCGAGCGCTGCGTGCACAATGGTTCCGGTCGCTTGCGCGTCGCTCGGTGGCGCCGGCGCAAACTGGTCGACAAACCACGAGAGCGGGGACTTCTCGATCTTTTCGATTGTCGACGGGGATACCCGCACGCGCGCACCGTCCGCATCGAGATCCTCGAGCGGTTCAGTCGTGGACCATTCGCGGAGGCCGTACCACTCACCCGGGTCGGCGCCTGGTACGCCGGCTTCGGTGAGGCGGCGCAGAACGGCGGCTTCAG
>DATGWF010000035.1:0-32683 GCA_035299585.1 Microbacteriaceae bacterium | reverse complement strand
AGTGCATCGCGCGCACGCGCATTCCAATTGCCGCGATGGCCGTGTTCTCGATTGCGCTCACGCCTCGACCGCGGGCCTCCACGCACTCCCCTCCCGGACACCCGCGCACGATCTTGGAGCTCCGGGTTGACGCGGTTTCCGTTCGATTTGGGATCGAATAAATCGATGAGTTGCGATTGGACGAGCGCGTGCTGTTGGAGCGGCACCGGGCGATCTTCAGACACGATGACGTCGGTATCGCCCCGGACGGCTTGGAGCCAGTCGCCGAACTCCTCGGCATTCGACACGGTTGCGCTGAGCGAAATGAGCCGAACGTGGCTCGGCAGGTGGATGATGACTTCTTCCCAGACCGCGCCCCGGAAGCGGTCAGCAAGATAGTGCACTTCGTCCATGACGACGAATCCGAGATCGCCGAGCAGATCGGAATCTGCGTAGAGCATGTTGCGGAGCACTTCGGTCGTCATCACGACAATCCGTGCCCCGGGATTGATATTGGTATCGCCGGTGAGGAGCCCGACGTTCTCCGGTCCGTACAGGTCGCAGAACTCGTGGAACTTTTGGTTTGAGAGGGCCTTCATTGGGGCGGTGTAGAAGACTTTGGTGTGCTCGTCACGCATGGCGAGATAGAGGCCGAACTCTGCGACCGTGGTCTTTCCGGCACCGGTCGGTGCGGCAACGAGCACACTTCGACCCTCGGCGAGGGATTGGCAGGCTTGGCGCTGGTACGGGTCGAGCGCGTGGGTGAGCGACGCCGCGAATTGCGCAACCGGTGCGCCGCGCTTTTCATCCGCGCTGCGGGCTCGAGCGAGTGCGAACCGCTCCGCTGGGCTGAGCTCGGTCATGCCAGACCCGAATCGGCCAGCATGGCCGCAGCTCGTTTTGCGGCCCGGCGGTCATGGACCGCCGCAATGACCCACGCCAGGAGGTAGAGCGCGACCATCGGAATCGCGAGCAGGAACATCGACACGATGTCGGCGGCGGGCGTCGCGATCGCAGCGAAGGTGAGGATGCCAAGAATCGCGAACCGCCAATTGCGAATGATGGCCTGCGCGCTCAGCACCCCCATGAAGTTGAGCAGCACGAGGAACACCGGAACCACGTACGCAACGCCGACGGCGAGCATCAGCTTGAGGACGAACTGGTAGTAGGTGACGGCATCCAGGAAGCTCGCACTCCCACTCGGCACGAAGCTCGTGAGCAGGGTGACCATGTGCGGCAACAGCAGCCAGCCGCTCGCACAGCCGGCCAGGAAGAGGGGTACCGCCGAGAAGAAGAAACCGAACACGTACCGCCGTTCGATGCGGGTGAGAGCCGGAACGAAGTAGGCGAACGCCTGGTAGAGCCAGATCGGACTCGCGAGAATCACGCCGAGTGTGACGGCAATTTGCAGCCGCAAATCGAACGCGCCAGTCACGGTGGGAAAGACGAGCTGAGCGCTCCGGTTGTGCGCCTCCGTGATGATGCGCACCGGTTGTTCCAGGGCGCCCCAGACCAAATCGGTCACCAGCCATCCCATGATTGCGCCCAGCCCAATCGCGAGAGCCGAGCGCACGAGGCGCTTACGGAGCTCGATGAGGTGGCCGGTCAGGCTCATTCGCTTATCGCGCGGCACCTCGTTCGCCGACGCTGTCACGAGCTACTTGGAGTCGGAATCGGGAGTGGTGTCCGCCGGCTTCGAAGAGCCGTTTGTGCCCTCGTCGTCGTTGCGGACCTCGTTGCGCAGAATCTTCATCGACTGGCCGATGCTCTTCGCGAGCGCCGGCAGCTTCGGAGCACCGAAGAACAGCAGCACGACGACCAACAGGATGAGGAAGTGCCATCCGGAAAGATTTGAAAGCATGGGGTGTCCGATCTGAATGCGGGAACGGGCTCAGTCTACCGGTGTGTGCGCGGCACCACTTGCGTCGAGCGTGTCAAGCCCCGCTCGCGCCCAATCCGCCACGGTCGCCACTGCTGAGGCGGGCGCGACAACGCGCATAAGTTCGGGATGTGCGGCAACAATTCGCTTGAGCCCGTGGACGTGTGCGACCCGCACCGAAATGTCGACCGGATCGCCCTGCTTCGGGATGTTTGCGTGACGGACGAAATCGCCCAAGAGTGGCAGCCCCGCTCGGCGCACGCGAAGCGAGACGGCGAAATCGTTGGCGCCCTCGTCGAACAGGCTGTCCGGCAAACTCACGCCGGAGTCGTCGAAGAGCGCCGGCTCATCAGTGACGCGGAGCTCGCTCATCCGGTCCAGGCGGAACACTCGGAGCGCCTCGCGGCTGTGGTCCCAGCCGCGGACGTACCACAGCGAATTGTCGGACTCGATCTGCACGGGGTCGATGCGACGTGACTCGGTGCGACCGTCGAGCGAGCTGTATTCGAAGGTGAGCTGGCGGCGCGCATTGACGGCCTCGAGCACGAGCGAGCGCGACTGGCCGAGCGTTTCGGTCTCGACCACGACGTGGCCGTCCCCACCGTTCTCGGCGAGCTTCCGAAGCAGGCCGTGGAGAACGTCATTTTCGGCACTGCCGGGCAGTCCGGCGAGCACGTTGAGCCCCGCAATGAGAGCGGCGGACTCGCCTCGACTGAGCCGCGGGGTTTCATCGATGACGACCGATCGGGTCAGTACGATGACGTCCTCGTCGAGGAAAGCGTCCCAATCGATATCGAACATGTCGTAGTCGAGTGCGACGTGGTCAACACTCGGAATGCCCGAGACCGCGATGAGGTTCACGGCCGCCCGGATGTCGTCTTCGGTCACCCGAAAGTGAGCCGCTGCCTCCGCAACGCTCACCACACCGACCTCGTCGAGGTATGGCACGAGGGCGAGCAGGAGGGCGAGTTTGTCGGGTGCGAATCGGAGACTCATGCCGCTCCCCCGTGCTCGTTCTGACTGGCGATGAGGATTCCACGAACGCGCTCCCGGAGCGATTCCGGTGCGAGTACACGGAGCTCGGGGCCACAACCGGCGAGTTCTTCCGCGGTGATGAACTCGTCGAGCACGGGGATGTCGAGTCGAAGCCAGTGAGTGGTTTCGTCCTCGACCCGGGTCCCAGCGCGGTTCACGAGCTGCGCGGCCGAGACCGAATGCCGTCGGACGTCAATGATTGCGCGGGAGCGTTCAGCAAGCTCTCGAAGGCCCGCGACCAGACGTTCTCGGGCGTCCGAGGGGGCCAGTAGAGGCGTCTTTCCGCTCGGCCGCACCTTGCCGGTGACGCGGCTGAGCAAAAAGGTGCGTTCCGCATCACGATCGTGATCCCAGCCGAGCAGGTGCCAACGACCCTCGACAAGACCGAGCGCGAACGGCGTCACATCGCGCGACGAAGCGGCTGGTTCGCCGGGCTTGACGTAGTCGAACTGCAGCCGTTCGTTCGCTTCGATGGCCTGATTGAAGGCATCGAATACGAGCTCTCGGGTGCGCAGGCGGGGCACGTACCCGAGAATGGGTGCGTCGGGCTCGATGTCGAAGCCTCGAATCTTGGTGAGCGCGCGTTGCGAGATCGTCGAAACGGTTCCCTCTCGCCAGACGTCTCCCGCGAGGTTCAACAGAGCGACCTCGGCCGGGCTGAAGCTCACGTCGGCGGGAAAGACATACTCGTCGCGAGGGATGCGATACCGCAGGTGCTGATTGTCGCCGGGTGCGTCAGGCGATTCGATGGTTTCGAGCGGGATTCCGAGTTCGCGCAGGTCGTTCTTGTCTCGCTCGAACTTCCTCTCGAGACTCTCGACGCTCGCTCCCCCGTTGGATTCGGGCTCAAAACCGCGAACCGTCGCGAAGATTTGCGACTTCGTCAGCCCCGACTCGGTAGCCAAGAGGGCCAGCACGAGCGAGAACAGTCGCTCTTCAGCGCGAACCGTGATGGCCATCTCTCTCCGAGCCTTAGTTGACGCCGAGAATGTCGATGACGAAGACGAGCGTGCTGTTCGGCGGAATTGCTCCGGCGGCTTGACTGCCGTATCCGAGCTCCGGCGGAATGACAGCGAGGACCTGGCTGCCGACCGTCTGGCCGATGATGGCGTCCGAGAAGCCCTGGACGACTTCGCCCTGGTCGTTGGTTCCATCGCCAACAACGAACTGCACCGGCTTGCGCTTGGCCCAGCTCGAATCGAACACGTTGCCAGTGCTCCACACGGCGCCGGTGTAGTGCAGCGTGACGCGGTCGCCCGATTCAACGACGGTTCCCGAGCCCTTCTTGAGGACGGAGAGTCGTTCGTGGGTCGGAGCGGCCGTCTTCGGCACCGTAATGCCTGGCTGTCCGTTGGGCGCGAGCACCACCATCGGCATGCCATCCTGCGAAAGCTGGACGTCGCCGTTGGCGCGAGCCAGGTAGACCTTGGTGATGTCGGCGACAATCACGAGGGTGTCGTCGGCAGTAATGCCCCAGTCGAGATTGCCCTGTTCTTTGAATGCATCCGCCGGCGGGATAGCCATGAGGACGCGCGAACCCTCGCTCGCGCACTCGAGACCCTTGTGTAGCCCTGGAAGGAGCGTGTCTGCATAGAGCACAGCGAGCGGGTCGCTGCCGTCATAGCTCGTGCGATTGACGAGCTTGCCGGTCGACCCGTTGTAGATGCTGAGATCCATCGTGACGAGCTCGCCATCGGTGATCTTCTCGCCATCGCCCGGGATGACCTCGCGGCACTCGGTTGAGTCGGTCACAAGCGGCGTGTGCATGTCGATGCTCGGGCGGCTCCCCGTGCTGCCGCTGACCGTCACGGCGTCGAGCACCGACGGGGTCGCAGGCTTCGGATTGACCGAGCAACCGGTCAACGTCAGGGCCGTCATCGAAACAACGAGAGCCGCGGTGAGGCGAACAGCGCGCACAGCACACCTTTCTTCGGGGGGAAAGCGGTTCTAGCCTAGCCCGTGGTGTCTGAGCTCCGGGGCGACAGGCGAGACTCAGGCGTCGGTGTCGGACTCTGTTGCGAGTTCGGCGTTGCGCTGAGCGACTCGAACCCGCTTGCGCAGGCTCTTGTCGCTCGAACCCCGCTCGCCGAGCGCCCCCGGAGTCCAGGCCTCGACGTCGTCGTCTGAGTAGTCCGACTTCGACGGGCGGCGCTTCAATTCCGGAAGCTGAACGCCGTCCGCGAGGCGACGCGCGGTGAGCAAGAAGCCGGTATGCGCAATCATGCGGTGATCCGGTCGCACCGCCAGACCCTCGACGTGCCACCCGCGAACCATGGTTTCGCTCGACTGAGGATTTGTGTAGTTGCCCGTCGCGCGAATTGCCTCAGCCACACGGGAGAGCTGTGTGACCGTCGCGACGTAGCAGAGCAACACGCCACCGGGTTTTAATGCGAGCGATACCGCGTCGAGACACTCCCATGGCGCGAGCATGTCCAGAAGGACCCGATCAACTGAGGCCGGCTCGTGCATCATGGGTAGCGACTCGGCCAGATCGCCGAGGGTGACGGTCCAGTTGTCAGGTCGCTCACCAAAGAAGGTCGTGATGTTCGCCTGGGCAATCTCGGCAAACTCCTCGCGACGCTCGAAGGAACTCAGCCGTCCCGTCCCCGAAAGGGCCCGCAGAATCCACAGCGACAACGCCCCGGATCCGACGCCCGCTTCCACCACGGTCGCGCCCGGGAAGACATCCCCGAGAGCGAGAATCTGAGCGGCGTCCTTCGGGTAGATGATGGCCGCACCGCGTGGCATCGACATGACGAAGTCGTTGAGCAGTGGCCGAAGCGCCAAGTATTCAACCCCGACGGAGTTCCGGACGACCGAGCCATCGGGCATACCGATGATGTCGTCGTGCGCAATCGGGCCCTTGTGCGAGTGAAACACTTTCCCCGACTCCAGCGTGATGGTGTGCAGCTTGTTCTTCGGGCCGGTCAACTGCACACGGTCACCCTCACGGAACGGTCCACTCAGAGCGGGACGATGGGTCATGAGTGAACCTCCTGAATCAGTTGATGCAAGTCGACAATGCCGCGACCGGCCAAGCTCGGCCACACCACGTGGGCGTCGCTGTCGTCGAGCGAAATCATGTGTGGCACGCCGATGGTGGCAAGCCCCGCACTCCGCGCCGAACGCACACCTGTCCGCGAATCCTCGATGCCGACCGAGCCCTGTGCGGAACGACCGAGCGCCTCCAGGGCAACCAAGTACGGCTCCGGATGGGGCTTCGGGCGCGCCACGTCGTCTCCGGCAATCACCACGTCAAAGGCCGTGAAGCCAACATTCTCGGCGACTTCGAGCGCCATTTCCCGAAGCGACATGGTCACGAGCGCGGTCGGCACACCTGCCTCCCGCAACTCCTCGAGCAGTTCGCGAGCACCCGGTTGCCAGGGGATCCCGCGTTCACGCAAGAGGGCACGAACCTCGGAGGTGAGTCCGTACACAATCTCATCCGCGCTGAGCGGGACGCCCGCGGCGCGAATGATCTCGGCGCTCGCCCACAGACCCTGGCCCACCAGCTGCAGCGCATCCTGGTGCGTCCAGGTCCCGCCGTATGCCTCGATGAGCGCCGTTTCCGCGGCAATCCAGTAGGGCTCGGTGTCGACAAGCGTGCCATCCATATCCCACAACACCGCTTGCAGCCCAGTCACAAGTGGAAAGTCTAGAGGTGCCTCGTAGAGTGGGAGTGACACGAACAGGAAGGAGGGCCCGTGAGTCAGTCCACTCCTCCCGGATTCTCCAGCGGCCGCATCCTCATCGTCGCCTTTGAAGGCTGGAACGATGCCGGTGAGGCGGCCACCCAGGCTGTCCGAACCATCGCGGCCTCGTGCGACCTTTCGCTGCGATTTGCCGTCGATCCGGAACGCTACTACGACTACCAGTTCAATCGACCCACGGTCGGATTCGATGAAAACGGTCGCCGCGTCATCAGTTGGCCCGGGGCTGAACTCTTCGGGCCGGAGCCCGGGGACTCGACAGCCTCGCTGCACGCTATGGGTGCTGGCGCCGACGGCCTCCACGTCCTGCTCGGGAGTGAACCCGCGCGCACCTGGCAAGGCTTCGCTGCCGAAATCATCGATGCCGCGCTCGCAGCAGATATTGACGGGATCGTGTTTTTCGGTGCGATGCTCGCCGACGCTCCGCACACTCGACCTCTCACTGTCTACGCCTCGACCGACTCGATTGAGTTGCAGCGGGAACTCGGTCTTGAGGCATCGAGCTACGAGGGGCCGGTCGGCATTGTGAGCGTGTTGGCGCACGCCGCCGCCGAGGCGGGAATCCCGTCGTTTTCGCTCTGGGCGGCGGTGCCCCACTACGTGCACACGCCGCCGTCTCCAAAAGCCGCCCTCGCGCTCATTCGCCGCTTTGAGGACCTCACCGGTATCGCCATCCCCGTCGGCAATCTCGAGCTCGAGGCGGATACTTGGGTTGCGAGCGTCGATTCACTCGCCGAGAGCGATGAGGACATGGCCCGCTACATCGAACAGCTTGAAACGGCCCGTGACGCGATGGAATCGATGGAAGCCTCGGCGGACAGCATCGCCGAAGAGTTCGAACGCTACTTGCGCCGAACCGACGATAAGGGCGGCGATGAGCCGCGCCATCCGCGGAGCGACAGCTAGCCGGTGATCATGCCCGTGGCGAGGCAGACCAGCAGCGCGGCACCCAGAACGATGCGATAGATGACGAACGGCAGATAGCTTCGTCGGCTGATCCAGTTCATGAACAGCGCGATAACGAGCAAACCGACGACGAATGCCACGAGCGTTGCGGCCAGGGTTTCCAGGGCGCCATAGGGCCCTGGCTCATGCAGGCTTTTCACGAGCTGATACAGGCCGCTACCGAACACCGCCGGTACCGCGAGCAAGAAGGCATACCTCGCCGCCGCCGGACGACTGAAACCCATCAGGAGACCGGCGCTGATGGTGCCGCCGGAGCGAGAGACGCCGGGAATCAGCGCGAGAGCCTGGGCGAAGCCAAATGTAATCGCTCGGCCGGTCGTGAGCTCGGTGAGCTCACGATGGCTCGCGCGCCGCGACGAGAGCCAGTCGGCCAAACCGAGCACGATGCCGAACACGATGAGCATGATGGCCACAAGCCAGAGCGAACGGAACACCGTCTCGATGCGGTCCTGGAACACGAGGCCCAGGACGACGATGGGAACCGATCCCAGGATGATGAACCATCCCATGCGTGCGTCCGGGTAACTCCGCGGAATGCGGCCCCACAGTGCGAGCCACCAGTGCTTCGCAATCGAAGAGATATCGCGCCAAAAGTAGACCAGCACGGCCGTCTCCGTGCCGATCTGCGTGATCGCAGTGAACGCGGCTCCCGGGTCTGCGGCGTTGGGCAGAAAGGCGCCAACGATGCGCAGATGTGCGCTCGATGACACGGGCAAGAACTCGGTGAGTCCCTGAACGAGGCCCAGGAAAAGCGCTTCCACCATGTGCATTCAGGGCACCTTTCCATCGAGGACGAGCGACGAAACGCCACGATACGCGACGTGCGGCTCGGGAGCGAGCTGCCGCGCGCACGATGTGTGTCACGAGCTCCGAAACCGTGGTAATGTCGTTCTTCGTGACCTCGGGCAACCGAGATTGCACTCCACGCGCGGGTGGCGGAATAGGCAGACGCGCTAGCTTGAGGTGCTAGTGTCCGTAAGGACGTGGGGGTTCAAGTCCCCCTTCGCGCACGTGGAAAACGCCCCGGTTTCGGCCGGGGCGTTTCGCATTGCTGGACGTAATCATCCGTTGGGTTAGCTGATTCGCCCGCCCCGATCAAGGCTCTGGCCAATTTGGTCGAGCGTGATGGACCCGATTGCGATCAACCATAGGGCGACCAAAAGGCTGAACACGATTGAAAGCACGCTAATGATGATGGCCGCGATTGCCAATCCCTGACCACGTTCTGAGGTTCGGCGAATCTCTCTGAGAGCCAAGATTCCCAGAATCACCCCTGCAATATTCGACAGAAAGGCAACGGCGAGTGCCGCCACCGCTACGACGTTGAGCGGCACAATTGGCGAGGCCTGCTGCGGCGATGGTGCCGGATCAGGTGTGATAGACGTTGCGGGCGTAAGTGCGGTGTCTGACATCGGTTTCCCTCCCGAGAACGTACCTTCGTGCGAGTATTTCGCTCGAGTCTGGCTCACTTCGGGGCATCCTGTGGAAGCTTTGCACATTACCGACCATTCCGGCTTAGCCGACCGGCACGATGAGCTCCGGACCGTCCCCGCGGAGCGGCGCGACCGCGTGCCAGCTCAGTTCTGATTGCACGTCGCGGCTCGCGGCTACGGTGGCACGCACGAGGTCGTCGTCTCCCTCTTCGGTGGGGTCAAGCCAGGTATCCCACCACTCCGGTGCCACGAATACCGGTACCCGCTCGTGAATCTCGGCAATTGGGCCGGTGGCGGGCGCGGTGAGGATGCTCGCGGAGAGCACCCATCGGCTTGCGTCGCTCTCCGCCTTGCTCGGATCACGCCACCATGCGTAGAGCGCGGCAAAGCTTAGGAGGGGCTCCTCGCGGTGGATGAAGTACGGGGTTTTTGCGCCTTTCTCTCCGCGCCATTCGAAATACCCGCCGGCGGGAATGAGTGCGCGCATGGTGCGAACCGACTCGCGGTAGAGCGGTTTCTCGGCAGCGGTCTCGCTCCGGGCGTTGAACGTCGTGAGCGGTCCGCCGAGTTCGGTGGCGAAGCGAGGTACGAGTGACCAGCGTGCCGACTCGAGTCGACGCACCACTTCACCGGTCTTTGCGGATTCGAGGACCACCGCAACCTGCTGGGTTGGCGCGATGTTCCACGAGGGCGCGGGAATGGGGCTCGCGTGGTCGATGTCGTAGACCTGTTGGAGATCGTCGGCACTGAGGACCTGGGCAAATCGACCACACATGCCGTTATTCTCGCCCGCTCGTCGAATTCCGGGGCGAATGCCTCCGGCCGGTCGAATTCTGCGCTTGGCGAATGTCAGCGGCCCGTGTCACAATCGAACATACGTTCGAATGTTTGGAGGTGACCGTGACCCTGTTGGCCCCCGCTCCGCGCCTCGGAGCCGCAGTGCGCACCCCTCCCAACGTGGCGGAACTGCAAGCCCGTATCAACGGCATGCAAGCCTCCGCTCCCCCGAGTTCGAGCGTGCCGCTGCGCGCAGATCTTGCCAGGCTCTTGCCTGCCGGTATCCGCCAGGGCGCGATGTACCAGGTGCGTGGCGGCACCTCGCTCATGACCGCGGTGCTCGCCGATGCCTCCGCCGCGGGTCGCTGGGTCGCGTGGCTGGGCTGGCCCGACGTCGGGGCAGAGGCCCTCGAAGCGGCCGGGCTGCGGCTCGATCGCACAGCGCTCATCCCGCAGCCAGGAACGCACTGGTTGTCAGCCCTCTCGAGCCTTGCCGACGCCATGAGCGTGCTCGCAGTCCGGCCGCCCCGCTCCGCCCGCGTTGCGCCAGCCGAGCTCGCTCGACTCGCCGGTCGCTTGCGCGAACGTGGGACGACCTTGCTCGTCGACGCCGAGTGGACCGGGGTTCAGGCGCAATTCCGGCTCGACGCGCACGTGTGGTCTGGCATCGGCCGCGGTGCGGGCGTGCTCATGGATCACCGCTTGCGGGTGAGCGTGCGCGACCATTCCGGCCGGGTGCGGTCCGGGCTGGTGGGCGTGACCGAGCCGCTTTCCGCTTCCGTCTCGCGTACCGAACGCTCCCGCCCCGATCTCGAGCGCACCACGCTCGGGCCGGTTTCCTGGGCGGTGAGCGCATGACGCGCGCGCTCGTGGTTTGGGTTCCCGATTGGCCCATTGTTGCCGCTGCGACGGAACTCGCGCTCGACGCGCGTGCCCCGCTCGCGCTCATTCATCGCGGGGTGGTGTTTGCGTGTTCGGCTGCGGCCCGCTCGGCGGGAGTGGTGCGCGGACTCAGTCAGCGTGAGGCGCAATATCGCTGCCCCACCCTCACGGTTGCCCGCTACGACGAATCCACCGACGCTCGTCGGTTCGAACCCTGTGTCCGGGCGCTCGAGGCGGCCGTTCC
Source organism: Microbacteriaceae bacterium (assembly GCA_035299585.1). Lineage (GTDB taxonomy): Bacteria > Actinomycetota > Actinomycetes > Actinomycetales > Microbacteriaceae > DATGWF01. Next base: position 21,778 of record DATGWF010000035.1, on the reverse strand, counting down.
GGGGGTGCACCTCGTCCGTCCCGGATTGCTCGCGGTGCGCGCCCGCGGTCCGGTTCGCTATTTCGGGGGTGAACTCGAGGCAGCCCAGGCACTTCGCTCGAGCCTCCTCGAACACGGACTCGCGGATGTTCGAGTGGGCTTGGCCTCGGGGGTGTTCACCGCCGAACAGGTCGCGCGAAGCACGAGCGTGCTCGAACCTGTTCGCGTGCTGCCAGCCACTGAGACCGCGGCGTTTCTTGCGCCGCTGCCGGTCGGCTTGGTGAGCCCCGATGAGCGCACCGCCACCCTGCTTCGGCGGCTGGGGGTGCACACGCTCGGCCAGTTCGCGGCGCTCCCCCGCGACGATATCCGCCGTCGCTTCGGCGCGGCGGGCGTGTGGGCGGCCGAACAGGCCGCGGGAAACGACCCAGCGCGAGTGGTGCCGCGCGAGGTGCCACCCGAGTTCACGGTGGAGTTCACGAGCGACACCCCGCTCGAGCGTTCCGACGAGATTGCTTTCAGCATGCGCGAGCACGCCGATCGCTTCGACGCGCAATTGCGAGCCAAACGGCTCGTGTGTACCGCGGTTCGGGTCGAGCTCGACGACGAGCACGGTGCCAGCCACGGCCGAGTCTGGTTGCATCCGCGCTGGTTCACCGCGGCCGACCTCGTCGATCGCGTGCGTTGGCAGCTCGACGGACTGTTCCGGCTCCAGCAGCCCGGAGCGGATCCCCGACTCGAGGTCGAAGAATTTCAGCGGGCCGGTATCGTGCGGGTTCGACTCATTCCCGAGCGCGCCGAATCGACCGCGCACCACGAATCGGGCCTCTGGGGTGGCGGCCCCGACCAGCGAGTCCATCACGCGCTCTCTCGCGTGCAGAGCATGCTCGGACCGGAAGGCGTGGGCACGTTCGAACTCGCCGGAGGTCGCACCCCCGCAGATCGGCAAGTGTTTGTGCCCTGGGGGGACGCACCACCGCCGCAGACCCGCCGTGACCAACCCTGGCCGGGTGCGCTCACCGGCGTCCCACCGGCGAGCGTGTTGCAACAGGCCGAACCGGTCGTGCTCTGTGACGCCCAGGGGGCCGGAATCCGGATCGATGCGCGCGGCACGCTCAGCGGTGAGCCGGCTCAGTTGCACCTCGCGCCCGGTGAGGCGCCGCGCGCCATCACGGCGTGGGCGGGACCGTGGCCGCTCCACGAGCGCTGGTGGGATGCTGCGGCCGCGCACGCGTGCGTCCGCTGTCAACTCGTCGATGCGAGCGGTGAGGCCTGGCTCGTCGTCGGCGACGAGCAGGGCTGGCGCGTGGAAGCGAGGTACGACTGATGGGCTGGTCCAACCCGCCCGTGCCGTGGCACGAGCTTGAACGCACCCTTTCGGCCGCGGGTGAACCCGGCGCCCCCGATCTTGCCCGGAAACGCACGCGCATCGGCGACGGCAATGACGCCCCGGCATGGAGTCGAAAGCGGCATCCCTACCAGCCGCCCGTTGACGCCGAGGCTCCGGACGTACGCGCTACCACTCCCTATGTGGAGTTGCACGCCCACTCGGCGTTCAGCTTCCTCGATGGCGCCTCAAGTTCCGAAGAGCTCGTGGAAGAAGCCGTTCGTCTCGGTCTCGACGGGCTCGCCCTCACCGACCACGACGGTTTTTATGGCAGCGTGCGTTTTGCGGAAGCGGCCGAGAGCTTCCCCGAGCTCCTCACCGTCTACGGCGCCGAGCTGAGCCTCGAACTCAGTCGGCCACAGCTCGGTGTCGCCGACCCGGAAGGCTCTCACCTGCTCGTGCTCGCGCGCGGGCAGAGCGGGTACCACCGGCTCGCCGGGGCTCTCACCGATGGTCAGCTTGCCGGCGGCGAAAAAGGTCGCCCAAGCTACCAGCTCGCGAGCGTCGCCGAGCAGGGTGCCGGCCAGTTTGTCGTGCTCACCGGTTGCCGCAAGGGCGGCGTTCGACAGGCCTTGCATTCCTCCACGGTTCGCAGCACGGGGGTCGATGCGGCGCGCACCGCGCTCCGCGAGCTTCTCGAACACTTCGGCCCCGACAACGTGTTCGTTGAACTGTTCGACCACGGGCACCCCGGAGACGACCTCGACAACGCGGTGCTCGCGAGTCTCGCCGCCGAACTCAGCCTGCCGACCGTCGCCACCGGGTCGGTGCACTACGCCCGCCCGGAGGGTTTCCAGCTCGCGCAAGCGATGGCCGCGGTCCGCGCGCGACGAAGCCTCGACGAGATGGACGGTTGGCTCCCCGCCGGACCGAGTTCTCACTTGCGGAGCGGAGCGGAAATGGCTGCCCGGTTCGCTCGATTCCCCGGTGCCGTTGAACGCACCGTCCCGCTCGGCACTGAACTCGCCTTCACTCTCCGCAGTGCGCGTCCCCGCTTGCCGCGTCAGCGCGTCCCCGAGGGACACACCGAGATGACCTGGTTGCGCGAACTCGTCTGGGCGGGCGCCGCCGAACGGTATCCGGGCCTACCGAACGGGCATCGCGAGCGGCTCGAACGCGAGCTCGACGTCATCGAACAGAAAGATTTTCCGGGCTATTTCCTCATCGTTCACGACATTGTTCGCGAGGCGCGCCGGCGCGGGATTCTGTGCCAGGGACGCGGATCGGCCGCCAACTCAGCGGTCTGTTACGTGCTCGGCATCACCGCGGTCGATTCGATCTTTTATGGACTCCCGTTCGAGCGGTTCCTCTCCAGCCTGCGCGACGAAGAACCCGATATCGACGTCGATTTCGACTCTGACCGACGCGAAGAGATCATCCAGTACGTCTACGACACATACGGCCGCCGCAACGCCGCCCAGGTTGCCAACGTCATTACGTACCGGCCCCGCGCGGCCATTCGGGACATGGCCAAGGCGCTCGGCTATCGCGCCGGGCAGCAAGATGCTTGGTCCAAGCAAGTGGAACGCTGGGGTTCACTCGGCAGCACACCCGACCACGACATTCCCGACGACGTCATGAACATGGCGTCCCGCATCCTCGGGTTTCCGCGGCACCTCGGCATCCACTCCGGCGGCATGGTGCTCACCGATCGACCGGTCGGCGAGGTGTGTCCCATTGAGCACGCCCGAAAAGACGGCCGGACCGTTCTGCAGTGGGATAAAGACGACTGTGCCTGGATGGGGCTCGTCAAGTTCGATTTGCTCGGCCTGGGCATGCTCGCCGCTATTGCGCACTGTTTCACCCTCATCGCCGCGCACACCGGCGAGAGCTGGGAGCTTGCGACCATCCCCAAGGAAGAGCCCGCCGTCTACGACATGCTCTGCCGGGCCGATTCCATCGGGGTGTTTCAAGTGGAGTCGCGTGCCCAAATGGGGACCCTTCCCCGATTGCAGCCGCGGCGCTTCTACGAGCTCGTTGTCGAGATTGCTCTCATTCGTCCGGGCCCGGTTCAAGGCGAGGCAGTGCACCCGTACATTCGTCGCAAAACGGGCAAAGAACCCGTGAGCTACGCGCACCCCAAGCTCATTCCGGTGCTCGAGCGCACCTGCGGTATCCCGGTGTTTCAGGAACAAATCATGATGATGGCGGTCGCTATTGCCGACTGCACACCGGCCGATGCCGACCTTTTGCGTCGCGCCATGGGATCCAAGCGCGGGGTCGAGCGGATCGCGAAACTGCGCGACAAGCTCTACACCGGCATGGCCGCAAACGGATTGAGCCCCTCAGAGTGCGACGCCATATACGCCAAGATTCAGGCCTTCGCGAACTTCGGCTTCGCCGAGAGTCACGCCATCAGTTTCGCCCTGCTCGTCTACGCCAGCGCCTGGCTCAAGCTGCACTACCCCGCAATCTTCACCGCCGCGCTTCTTCGGGCGCAACCGATGGGCTTTTACTCGCCGCAAACGCTCACCGCCGATGCGCGACGCCACGGCGTCGAGGTGCGTCGCCCGCACCTGGAGCGCTCCGGCGTAGACGCGGGAGTTGAGCCGCTCGATGAACGACTCGCCCCCGATGCGCACTGCCCGCCGACCGGGCTGGAGTCGTGCTGTGCCCAGCACCAACCAGCCGTTGGGCTGTTCGACCGATCCGCTCCCGACGAGAGTGCCCGCCATCGCCGCGACGGCGGGTTCGCAATCAGACTCGGGCTGACCGACGTGGCCGGGATTGGTGCCGACGTTGCCGAGCGCATCATTCGTGAGCGCACCCAGGGCGGGCCGTACCGCGATATGGCCGATCTGTCGCGCCGCGCGGATCTCGATGCGGCGCAACTCGAGGCGCTGGCAGCGTCGGGTGCGTGTGATCATTTCGGACTCGACCGCCGTCAAGCGCTCTGGCTCGCTGGCGAAGTGGCGCTCGATTCCGAGCGCATCCTGCCCGGTACGGTCGTGGTGGTACAGCCGCCGTTGCTGCCGCTGTTGAGCCCGGCCGAGCAGGTGCTGTACGACGTGTGGGCGACCGGCCTCTCCCCCGACGATCACCCGATTCGGCACGTGCGCGAGAGACTGACGGCCCGCGGGGCGCTCTCCGTCGCGCAACTCGCAACCAAGGAGAGCGGCACACGTGTCTGGGTTGGCGGAGCGGTCACCCACCGGCAGCGGCCGTCTACCGCGGGCGGGATCACCTTCCTCAACATCGAAGACGAGACCGGTTTGCTCAATGTCGTGGCGAGTGTGGGCGTGTGGCAGCGGTATCGCCGAATCGCCCGAGAATCTCCCGCGCTCCTCGTGCGCGGTCTGCTCGAACGGTCCGAGGACGGCGTGGTGAACCTCGTCGCGGACGCATTTGAGCCACTCCCGGTGGAGTCTGTCCAGCGCTCTCGAGACTTCCGCTAGCCTCGAGCGGTGACCTGGGAAGACCGATACTCGTCGGATGTGTTGTCCGGCAACTGGCGCGGGGCGGGACGCAAGAGTGTGCCCGACATGCCGATCGAAATCGGACTCGTTGTCGAGCGCGACGACGGCTACGTCGGCGCCATTCTCAGTTGGGAGAAAGACCGCATCGAGCTCGAAGACCGCTTCGGCGCACGACGCTGGTTTCCGCTCGGTCACGGCTGGCTTATCGACGGCCAGGCTGTGCGCCTGGTCCCATCCGTGCGAGAGCCCGTTGCCACGCCGGCTCGAACCGCCTCGGGATCCATTCGCGCCGAGCATCAGCGTGCCCGAGTGGCCCGCGGGAGCCGCATCTTCGTCGAAGGGCGGCATGATGCCGAACTCATCGAGCAGGTATGGGGTGCCGACTTGCGCGTCGAGGGCGTCGTCGTGGAGATGCTCGACGGCGCCGACCATCTCGAACGGGTCCTGAAAGAGTTCGCTCCGGACAACGACCGTCGCGCGGGAGTGCTGCTCGACCATCTGGTCGCTGGCTCCAAGGAGAGCCGTCTCGCCGAGCAGGTCGCGCGCGGTCCGTGGGCTCCGTTCGTGCGCGTCCTCGGTCACCCGTACGTCGACGTCTGGCAATCGGTGAAGCCGGAGCGCCTCGGTTGGACGAACTGGCCGGAGATTCCGCGCGGACAGGACTGGAAGCGCGGCATTTGCTCCGCCGCCGGATGGCCCGGAGACACGCCAGCCGACATCGCCGCGGCATGGCGACGCATCCGGTCGCGCGTGCGCGACTACCGCGATCTCGAGCCCGAGCTGCTGGGACGCGTCGAGGAGCTCATCGATTTTGTGACGGCCGGCTAGCCCAGGCTCGCACCAAAGAGCGTTCCGAGTCCGTACGTAACGGCTGCCGCGGCGAAACCTATCGCGAGCTGACGCATGCCGCGCGAGAGCGGTGATGCGCCGGAAAGCAGACCGACGACCGCGCCGGTCGCAAGCAGCCCGAGCCCGACGAGAGACAGTGCGGTGAGTTGCGCAGCAAACCCACTCAGCCCGACCAGCCACGGCAGGACGGGGATGATGGCGCCACTCGCGAAGAACGCGAAGCTCGAGGAGGCGGCAGACATCGGACTTCCGACCGCTTCATGTTCTGCCGTGTCGGCGAGGATTGCCAGCGCGTTCTCCCGCGCGCCCGATTCGGCAGCATGCACGCGACGGATGACATCGTTCGCGTGAACGAGGGCGTCTCCGTGCGACATGCCGCGTGCGCGGTACACGAGCGCGAGCTCGTTTGCATCGACATCGAGATCCGACAAGGCGTCCGCACTTGCCGGGTCGGGGGTTGCGGCGCCGAGGAGCTCGCGTTGTGACGACACCGAAATGTATTCGCCTGCTGCCATTGACATCGCCCCGGCCAAGAGACCAGCGACACCCGAGAACAAGATAACGCTGGGAGCGACTCCGGTCGCGCCGATGCCCATCACGAGCGCAAGGTTCGAGACGAGGCCGTCGTTGGCTCCGAACACCGCGGCCCGGAACGAGCCGGACAGTCGCCGCCGGCCGTGCACCGCGAGATTGCGGACAACCTCGGAGTGGATGACTTCGTCGGCGGCCATCGCCTTTGTGGCGTCGCGATCGTCGGCATAGGGACTGCGGGTTTCAGCCCGCTGCGCCAGGGCGAGGACGAACAGCATGCCGAAGTGGCGCGCCCCCCACACCAGCAGACGCGTGCGCAGGTCAGCTCGCGTGGGTTCCGCCGAGCTGGGCCCGAGCAAATCAATCCAGTGTTGTGCGTGGCGCTCTTCGGCGCGCACGAGCGCGCGGAGGATCTCGCGGTCGGCGGGATTGGCGCGCTCGGCCAACTCCCGATAGACGGCCGCCTCAGCGCGTTCGTTGGCGAGATAGCGGCTCCAGCGCCGACGGTCTGCGGACCGGGTGGTCATTCGCCGGGCTCGACAATCTGATGCCATCCGGTAGCCCGCACATGCTCAAAGATGAGATTCGTCTCGGTGTGTGAGACGGCGGGGTGGCCCGTCAGATAGGTCAGGACGAAGTCGCGGAGTTCGTGCGAATCACGGGCCGCGACATGAAGGAGGTAGTCGTCAGATCCGGCCATGTGCAAGAGCGAAACGACACCCGGCCACGTCGGCGCCTCGGTACGAAAGGCATCGATATCGGCACGAGCGTGTCGAACCAGTCGCACCGCGATGAGGGCCTGGAGTGGAATACCGAGCTCGGCCAGGTTGACCTCGGCATGGCTACCGGAAATGACGTTGCTCGATGCCAGCTTTCTGAGCCGGTTTGACACGGTTGATTCCGCGACGCCGAGCTCCGCGGCAAGTTGCGCTCCGCTCGCGCGGGCATTCGTGCTCAGCGCGAGAATGAGCCGTCGATCGAGTGCGTCGAGCGCGTCCGTCATGTGTCTCCCTCAGCCGAATTCAGCGTAGCCGCTGCCGCAGGACGTCGATGCGCTTCTGGAGTTGCGACACGCTCGCTTGAGCGACCGGAGGCCCACCGCAACTGCGGCGCAGTTCCGCGTGGATGAGCCCGTGGGGTTGTCCGCTCTGCCGAGAATGCAGCGAGACAAGACTGTTCAGCAACTGTCGTTGCTCGCGGAGGGTGCGGTACACGGGAACGGGCTCGTCACGTTCACCGCTTTTCTGCCTTCTGTCGATGCGCCGTGCTTGACGCGCGTGTCGAGACTTGAGGAGCTCAGAAACCTGGTCGGGCTCGAGGATCCCCGGGAGACCGATGAAGTCAAACTCCTCCGGGGTGCCAGGTTCGGCGAGGGAGCCGAACTCGCCGCCGTTGAACATGACGCGATCGAACGTGGCTTCGGAGCCGAGGGCTTCCCACGTGCCGTCCAGGAGGTCGGAGCTTGCCGCCTCGGTACGATTGGCCGCCGCAACGAGCGCGTCCTCGGGAGCATAGAGCTCGTTGGCGACGTCGCGATTGGCGCGATCGAGTGCGTGGTCTCGTTCGCGTTCGAGTGAACCGGCAAGGTCGAGCAGGACCGGCACGTTCGGCAGGAAGACCGTTGCGGTCTCGCCGCGACGTCGGGCGCGAACAAAGCGTCCGATGGCCTGAGCGAAGAACAGTGGCGTTGAGGCGCTTGTCGCGTACACGCCAACCGCGAGCCTGGGGACATCGACGCCTTCCGAGACCATTCGTACGGCGACGAGCCAACGGCTTGTCCCCCGAGCAAACTGGGCGATGCGATCGCTCGCTTCGGACTCGTCGCTCAGGACGATCGTGGGCGCCTCCCCGGAAATGCGTTGCAGTATCGCGGCGTACTCGCGGGCCATGGTCTGATCGGTCGCGATGACCAGGCCGCCGGCATCCGGGACGTCTTGCCGCACTTCGCTGAGTCTGCGGTCCGCGGAGGCGAGGACTGCCGGAATCCACTCGCCACTCGGGTCGAGAGCGGTGCGCCACGCGGCTTGGGTGACATCGGGAGCGTTGTCGTCACCCAGGCGGGCATCCATCTCGTCTCCCGCACGTGTCTTCCACCGCATCGAACCGGAGTACACCATGAACAGGACCGGTCGGACGACGCCGTCTTCGAGGGCGCGTCCGTAGCCATAGGCGTAATCCGTCTGGGAGAGCCGGATGCCCTGCGCATTCGGCGCGTACGTCACGAAGGGAATCGGTGCGGTGTCGGATCGGAACGGTGTCCCGGTGAGTGAGAGTCGACGCTCGGCGGGCCCGTAGGCCTCTCGAATCGCGTCGCCCCAGCTGAGGGTGTCTCCGCCGTGGTGGACTTCGTCGATAATGACGAGCGTGCGCTTGGACTCGGTGATGTCGCGATGCAGAAGCGGACGCATCGCCACTTGCGCATACGTGACGACGATGCCGTGAAAGTGCCGCCCGGCACGCTTGTGGCGGTTGGAAAACCGTGGGTCGAGCCGAATGTTGGCCCGCGCGGCAGCGTCTGCCCACTGCGATTTGAGGTGTTCAGTCGGCGCGACGACAATGATTTGCTCGACCGTCCGCTTCGCCCGGAGTTCTGCGGCGAGCCGGAGCGCGAACGTCGTTTTGCCAGCGCCAGGCGTCGCGGCGGCGAGAAAGTCCTTGGGCTCGCGTTCGAAGTACCGCTCGAGCGCCTCGGACTGCCAGGCACGGAGCTTGGAAACCGTTCCCCACGCGGCACGTTCCGGGAATGCGGGCGGGAGGTGTTCGGCGGCGGCGGTGCCGGGGAGATGCGTGAGCGCCGTTGTCGAATCCATTTCCTCCAGGATACGCGCTATGAATGAACCATGACCGAGTGGAAGCGCTATGTCGCAATTGGAGACTCCTTCACCGAGGGGGTCGGTGACCCCCACCCCGTTCTCCAGGGTGTTGAGCGAGGATGGGCGGACCGTGTCGCCGAGGTGCTGAGCGGCCGATCCGCTGGTTTTGGCTACGCGAATCTTGCCATTCGTGGCCGACTGATTCGGCCCATCATTGATGAGCAATTGGAGCCCGCGATTGCACTCCGCCCCGACCTGGTGACCTTCGCTGCGGGCGGGAATGACGTCATTCGGCCGCGCACCGATCCCGATGAAATTGCCGCCCGGTTTGAACTCGCAACCAAACGCCTCGTCGCGTCGGGAGCGACCGTCGTCGTGTTCACCGGGGTCGACGTCGGGTTCTCGCCGGTGTTTCGGCGTATTCGCGGGAAAGTGGCCGTCTACAACGAGAACATTCGCGCGATTGCGAAGAGCACCGGAGCGGTTGTTGCCGATATGTGGGCCCTCGACGAGGTGCAGGACGCCCGATTGTGGACCGAGGATCGACTGCACATGAACGCGCTCGGACACCTCACCGTGGCGCGAATGGTGCTTGAGACGCTCGGGGTCGAGCACGGGCTCTCCCCCGCGATTCCAGAGCCGGCGAGTCCCAAATCGTGGCGCCAGGCGCGCGGTGAGGATGCCGTCTGGGCGAAGGAGTATTTGGGGCCGTGGATCAAGCGGCGGGTAACCGGGGCATCCTCGGGCGACGGACGCTCGGCGAAGCGAGCGACCCTGGCGCCAATCTCGGCCCCCGACTAACCGGTCGCGGTTCGTTCAGGATGCGTGAGCCGCCACCACACGCCGGGCTCGGGGAGGGCCTGAACGGCGACCAGCGGAATCTCGATTCGCTGACTCCCCGATTGCACGAGCAGAGTCGCAACTGTGTCCCCAGCGGCCCCAACTGAGCGAGCAACCGACACGCTACGCGTGAGCGGTATATCGCTGAACTGAAGCAGCGTAGCGCTCGTTCCCGCGTTCAGGTCGGTGCGCTTCCCCCAGGGCACGCTCGCCGTTCCGACGGGCTCGGTCGTCCCACCGATCGTCATTTCACGGAATCCGCTCTGCGCGCTCGAAATGAGGGCGAGCACATCGACGTCGACGGATTCGTGGCTCGATCCGCCCAGGACGACTCCGACGAGCACGACCGGGGTCGACCCGACCGTGAACTCGGAGGCGAAGAGCAGACACGACCCGGCTTCATCGGTCGTGCCGGTTTTGATGCCGACGATGCCGGCCGAACCCAGCAGCGTGTTGGTGTTCTTGAGGACTCCAACGCCCGGAATGTCGGCGACCGGGTCGTCCACGATATCGGCGACGACGGGGTTGGCCAGGGCAAGTTCACCGAGCTCCACGAGGTTCGCCGGCGTGGAGGTGTTGAGCGGAGAGAGTCCGGTTGGTTCAACGATGGTGGTATCCGTGAGTCCCTTTCCCGCGAGCCAATTGCGAGCCGCCGCGACGAAGGCGTCATCGGTTCCGTAGGCCCAGCGTGCCAGGGAGATGGCGTAGTTGTTGGCGGACGGGAGCAGCATCGCCGTGAGGGCCTGACGCTGGGTGAGTGTAAGTCCCGCACTCACGGGCGCGTTCGAGCCGTTCTCTGCGATGACCCGGGCTCGAATATCCACGTCGTTCGCGTCGAAGGTCACGACCGGACCGTCTTCGCCGGCCGCAATCGGACGGGCTTCGAGGATGACGAGAGCCGTGATGACCTTCGTGATGCTCGCAATCGGGGCGGCCGTCTGTTCGCCGGAGCTCCCGAGGAGTTCGTCAAAACCGCTCGCGCCGAACGCCGAGGCTCCCACGTCGGGATAGTCGATTGCGACCGCCGGGCCGAGGTCGGTCTCGGGCACGGTCAGCTCGACACGTGCCTGCGGAAGCGGAGCGGCAATCGCTGTCGCCGCAGACGTGATTCCCCAGCCGCCCAAGCCGAGGGTGCCGAGGGCGATGAGTGCCGCGATGAGGCGCCGGCGTCGATAGACGGCCGGACTCGGCCGAGCGTTCACGATTCGACCGACCGGTACCGGAGAGCCCACACGGTGACGGCGCACGCAGAGGCAACGTTGAGCGAATCGACTCCGTGCGACATCGGAATGGTCACAACGGTGTCGGCGGCGGCGAGTGCCTCCGCGTCGAGGCCGTGACCCTCACTCCCGAAGACAATCGCGAGCTTCGGATGCGTCTGTGCCGCGAATGCGTCGAGGTCAACGGCGGTGTCGCTCAGCGCAAGGGCGGCAATGTGGAACCCTGCCTCGTGCAGTCGTGGACCCGCGTCGTGCCACCGGCCAATCCGCGTCCACGGCACCTGGAGCACCGTTCCCATACTCACACGCACACTCCGGCGGTAGAGCGGATCGGCGGAGGATTCGGTCACGAGGACGGCGTCGGCGCCGATACCCGCGACCGCACGAAAAGCGGCCCCGACATTGGTGTGGTCGACAACCCCATCGAGCACGACCACGCGCCGCGCCTCAGCGAGGATTGCCTCAAGGGAGGGAAGCACAGGTCGCCGAATCGCCCCGATTGCGCCTCGGTGGACGTGGAACCCGGTGAGCTCCTCGAGGAGCACGGGATCGGCAACGAAGACCGGCACGTCGGGGTGGTGCTCGAGGGCACGTTCGAGCGTGCCGAGCCACCGCGGCTCCGTGATGATCGAGATGGGGGCATGTCCGGCCCGGACGGACCGCTCGATGACCTTTGCAGATTCGGCGAGATACAGACCGTCTTCGGGTTCGGTTCGCGAGCGAAGGGCGACATCGGTCAAGTGGCGATACGCGTCAAGCTCGGGCCGGTCGAGTGAATCGATGGGAACGACGTTCACGCGGGTCTCGATTCCAGACTATTGAGCGCTTCGTGGAGGGCGGAAGCGGATTGCGCCCAGCCGTATCTCCTCGCGTTCTCAAAACTCGCCTGCGAGCGTTCACGCCATATCGACTCGTCTTCAAGTGAACGCAGCGCGCGTGCACAATCGGCGGGATCCTCCGGGTCGAAGTACACCCCGGCCGAACCAGCCACCTCGCGGAAAATGGGAATGTCGCTCACAACGACCGGTGTCGCACGCGAGCCCGCTTCAATAAGCGGAATACCGAAGCCTTCATCGCGCGATGCCGTCACGAACGCTGTCGCCGAGTCCAACAATTCGGCGTACTCTGCATCGCTCACTCCGTCGTGAAACACGACCTGACCGTGGGGATCTCGAGCGGCGAGACGTGCGCGGTCAGCGGGTGAGAAATTTGATAGTAGATGCAGTTCGGCGCCGGGGACAAATCGCATCGCGTCGACGAGCGTGTCCACGTTCTTGTACGGCATCGCCGACCCCATGTACACGAAGCGTTGCGTCGACGGCGGAGTTCGTTGGGCGGCCGCTCCACCCGGGAGTGCGTCGGCAGCGTTCGGAACGACGACGACCGGCCGTCGGGTCAAGCGGTGCTCGGCGATGAGTGCGCGCGTCGTTTCTGAGACCGTCACGACCATGTCGCTGCCATTCAGGAGCCTGCGTTGCGGCCACCAAGCGAGGTGATATGCCCGCCAAGCCAGACGCACAAACCAAGGGAGATTGCGTGGAGGCGTTGGGTGTGTGTAGTAGATGAGGTCGTGGACGGTGAGGGCGAGACGGTACCGTCTCCCCCACGATCCCATCGTCTGCATCGGCGTGAACACGGTGTCAAAACCGAGCCGGTTGATGGTTCGGGCGACAAACGGCTCGAGCGGACTCGTCGGCGATGGGCCGAGCACCCAGGGAAGCTCGGGCAGTTGAGCGAGTTGGCGTTTGTCCGAAATGAGCATCGTGACGGGCCGCAGGCGCGACAGCTCTGTCACGAGGCCGACACTGAACCGGCTGATCCCATCGTGGTGGCCAATTCGCACATAGCGGCAATCAAAGAGCAGGCTCATGCGTCCGCCAGAAATGCGCGCATGTGCTCGACCGCGACCGCCGGAGTTTCGTAGTGGATGAGGTGACCGACGCGAGGAATCACGACGAGTTTGCCACGTGGGGTCAGTGCCGCGACTCGTTCCTGCTCGGCTACCGCGGTGATGTCATCGCGTTCCGCGGCAACGAGCAAGAGTGGCACGGCGATGTTTCGTGCGCTCTCCGAAACGTCGTGCGATACGGACGTGCGAAACGCCGCAAGTACGCCATCGCGACTCACGAACCGTGAGAAATAGCGGAGGTGCTGGTCGTGCACGAATCGGCGCACGTCGCGATCCGGGTGCTTCGCCATGGCGGCACCCATGAACCGGACGATCAGCGGGTGAGAGAGCCAGGCTCGACCGAGTTGCTCCGGCAGAATGGAGCCGATTCGGTAGTAGGCCACCGCTGCCCGAGTGAGTACGCCGCGAGGTCCGGCGAGGGCGGGTGCCGCGATGGGATTGACGAGGATGGCTCGGTCGACATCGAGGCCCTTCGCGAGTGTTGCCGCCACAACGATCGAGCCGAACGAGTGTCCAAGAATGATGAGTCGTCCCGTCGCGGGTCGGACCCGTTCCACGAGCGACTGCAACCACGAAACGAAGTCGTCCAGGTGTGCCCGAGCTCCGGGTGTGTCCTCGGACTCGCCAAAACCCGGCAGGTCCGGAATGATCCAGTGCGTGTCCGGCCAGTGAGCGACAAATGGCTCCAATCCGTGATGGTCACCGCGGAAGCCGTGAACGGCCACGATGGTGTCCCCGCCCGGGTGAAGCGGGCCGTACTCCCACCAACTGGTCCCGAGCCCACCCACGGTTTCATGCCAGCGCTTGGGTTGCAGGGCATCCACGCGCTGCTGGAGTGAGACTCTGTTCGACATCGCTTTCAGTCTAGAGAGCGCGCGCTGGACATACGCCACACGGCAGGCCCAACGCGCCGGTGTCCGCGGTCGGCCGTACTCTGACCACATGACCGCTGCACTGCCCGACCTCATTGTCTTCGACACCGAAACGACGGGCGTCGACGTCCGCCGCGACCGCATCGTCTCCGCGCACATCGGCCGCCTGAGCCCGAGCGGAGAGCTCAGCTGGCGCGCCGACTGGATCATCGACCCCGGGGTTCCCATTCCGGAGGGCGCGGCGGCCGTGCACGGCATCACGACTGAACGGGCCCAAGCGGAGGGCGAAAACGCCGCCAGTGCCGTCGCCGCCATCATCTCGACGCTCACCGAACACAGTCAGGACGGCTCGCCCCTCGTCGCCTATAACGCAAGCTACGACCTCACCCTGCTGGCCCACGAGGCCGAGCGATACGGGCTCGAGCGATTCGAGCCGCGCGTGGTGATCGACCCGCTCATCATCGACAAGGCGGTCGATCGGTATCGCAAAGGGAAGCGCACCTTGACCGCGGCATGCGAGGTCTACGGCGTACCCCTGGAGGACGCGCACGAAGCGAGTGCCGACGCGGTCGCCGCGGGTCGCTTAGCTCTCGCGCTGTTTGATCGTTTTCCCGAGCTCAGCGCCCGAAGTCTCGAGGAGCTGCATGCGCAACAGGTGGTATGGCAGCGCGACCAGGCGGAGTCGTTTGCGGCGTGGAAGCGATCAAACGGCTCCCCCGACTTCGTTGCCGACGTGGGCTGGCCGACACGCTAGGTGAGACTCCAGCCGCCGGATACGACAAATGGCCCACCGAAGTGGGCCATTTGTGCATTGATGACGATTTAGGCGCCGAAGCCAGCGAAGCGCTGGTTGAACTTCTCAACACGACCGGCGGAGTCGAGAATGCGCTGCTTGCCGGTGTAGAACGGGTGCGACTCAGCCGAGATTTCGACGTCAATCACCGGGTAGGTGTTGCCGTCTTCCCAAACGGTGGTCTTCGCGCTCGAGCGGGTCGAGCGGGTCAGGAAGCTCTTGCCCGATGCCAAATCGTGGAACACGACCGGTGCGTACTCGGGGTGAATCTCAGCCTTCATGGGGTCATCCTTGATGTTGAACGTCTGCGTGCGTCACGCGCACAAGGGGAAAGCCTAGCAGAACTAGCGGGCTCGCGCGCGATAGCGACCGTCGGCCTGGTCGAGCTCGATTGTCAGGCCATAAGTGTCGCTCACGTTCGCGCTCGTGAGCACTTCGTCGATGGCGCCACTCGCGACAACGGTGCCTTCGCGCAGCAACATGGCGTGGGTGAAGCCGTTCGGAATCTCTTCGACGTGGTGGGTGACGAGAACGAGTGCGGGTGAGCTCTGCGATTGTGCGAAGCCACCGAGGAGGCCGATGAACTCCTCGCGAGCGCCAAGGTCGAGGCTGACTGCGGGCTCATCCAGGAGCAACAGCTCCGGGTCGGTCATGACGGCACGGGCAATCTGCACTCGCTTCTGTTCGCCGTCACTCAACGAACCATACGCACGATCCGCAAGTGCATCGAGCTTCCATTCGCTCAAAACGCGACGTGCGCGTCGCTCGTCGAGCGAGTCGTACGCTTCGTGCCAACGGCCCGTCACCCCGTAGGCGGCCGTGAGCACCGTATCGAGCACGGTTTCGCCACGCTGCAATTTGCGAGCCATGCTCGAGCTGACGTAGCCGATCATCGGGCGCAGTTCGGTGAGGTCGACCGAGCCGAGCCGCTCGTCAAGCAATTCAACGACGCCGGTTGAGGGGAACATCGAGGCCGAGGCGATTTGCAACAGCGTCGACTTTCCGGCGCCGTTCGGGCCCATGATGACCCAGCGTTGATCGGCCGTGACGTGCCAGGACAGGTGATTGAGGATGGGTCGTTCATCTCGAAGAACCGTTACATCCTGAAGGTCAATCACCGCAGCACTCATGGGCAGAAGCCTAGTCGCTAGCGCCGGATTGCCTCGTACACGGCGAGCGTGTGCTGCGCAATCGTGTGCCACGAGAACTGGGTTGTTGCGCGTTCCCGGCCCGCTCGACCCCAATTCGATGCGCGTACCTGGTCCGACACGGCATCGGTGAGCGTGGCGGCGAGGTCAGCGACGAATCGGTCCGGATCGGTCGGCGTACCGGAACCGTCATCCGCCTGGTCGATCGGAACGAGCCAACCGGTTTGCCCGGGCACGACGACTTCGGGGATTCCCCCGGTTGCCGTCCCAACGACCGGCACGCCGCACGCCATTGCCTCGAGGTTCACAATGCCGAGCGGCTCATAAATCGAAGGACACACGAACACGGTCGCGGCACTCAAAAGTGCCGAGAGTTCCTGCCGGGGTAGGTGCTCTGGGATCCACACCACACCGGGCCGCTCTCCCTGAAGGAGTTCGACGCCCGCGGCGACCTCCGCCGCAATCTCCGCCGTGTCCGGAGCGCCGGCGCACAGAATGACCTGCACCTCGCGAGGAAGTTCTCGCAGCGCGCGCAGCAGGTAGGGCAGCCCCTTTTGGCGGGTAATGCGCCCGACGAAGATGACAGACGGCCGGGCGGCATCGATTCCGTAGCGCTCGAGCACGGCCGGGTTGGCCGTGGGTTTCCACGCTTCGACATCAATCCCGTTATGGATCGTGACGACCCGTTCGGGGTCGACGTTCGGGTACGCCCGAATGATGTCGGCCCGCATACCGTTGCTCACCGCGATGATGCGGTCGGCGGACTCGACGGCACGCTTCTCGATATCGCTCGAAATGCGATACCCCCCGCCGAGTTGCTCGGCCTTCCATGGTCTGAGCGGCTCGAGCGAATGCGCGGTGAGCACATGAGGAATGGAGTGAAGCTCCTGACTCAATCGTCCTGCTTCGTTCGCATACCAGGTGTGGCTGTGCACGACATCGGCTCCCGCCGTGTCGTTGGCCATGCGCAAGTCGACTGCGAGCGTCTGAAGTGCCCCGTTCGCGTCAGCAAACTCGCCCGGGATGTCGTAGCCGGTAACGCCGGTCTCGGACCGGTCCGGACCGAAGCACCGGACCCGCACGTCGACATGTGCCCGGAGGGCATTCACCAACTCGGTCACATGGACGCCTGCGCCGCCGTAAATGTGCGGCGGGTACTCCTTGGTGAGGATGTCAACGCGCATGCGTCGACGCTAGCGCAGTTCGATACGCGGGGCACTATGGTTGAGCCATGAAGGCGCCAAAGGTGTTTGGAATTGTCCTCGCGGGTGGTGAGGGGAAGCGGCTCATGCCGCTCACCGAGGACCGAGCAAAGCCGGCTGTGCCGTTCGGCGGCCAATACCGGCTCATCGACTTCGCTCTTTCAAACCTCATCAACTCGGGCCTGCGTCAGGTGGTTGTGCTCACCCAGTACAAATCGCACTCGCTCGACCGTCACGTTTCGCAAACCTGGCGGATGTCTCCGCTGCTGAACTCGTATGTGGCGTCGGTGCCGGCGCAGCAGCGGCTTGGCAAGCGCTGGTTCTCGGGATCGGCAGACGCCATCCTGCAGAGCCTCAACCTCGTCTTCGATGAGCAACCCGATTACATCATCGTGGTCGGAGCGGACCACGTGTACCGCATGGACTTCAGCCAGATGCTCGACGCACACGTGGCCTCGGGCCGCGACGTCACGGTTGCGGCGATTCGCCAACCGATGAGCCTGGCCAATCAGTTCGGCGTCATCGAGGTCGATCCCGCCGACCCGGAGAAGATTGCGGCCTTCCGCGAAAAGCCGAGCGACCCGGTCGGATTGCCCGACTCCCCCGGTGAAGTCCTCGCCTCGATGGGCAATTACATCTTCACGGCGTCCGCACTCATCGACGCGGTCAAAGAAGACGGAGCGAACCCAGCTTCGAGCCACGATATGGGCGGCGACATCATTCCGGCATTCGTAGCCGCTGGAAGTGCCGGGGTCTACGACTTCATTCGCAACGTCGTCCCGGGCTCGACCGACCGTGACCGCGCGTACTGGCGCGACGTGGGAACCATCGAGAGCTATTTTGAGGCCCACCAGGACCTCATTTCGGTGCTCCCGGTGTTCAACCTCTACAACCGCGAATGGCCCATCTTCAGCCAGTTGCTCAACTCGCCGCCGGCGAAGTTCACGCGCGATTCGCGCGGTTCGCTCGGCACCATGATTGACTCCATCGTCTCGCTCGGATCGGTCATTTCGGGAGCGCACATCGAGCGCAGTGTGCTCGGACCGTGGTCGCTCATTGGCTCGGGTGCGCACGTTCAAGACGCCATCGTCTTTGACCGCGTTCGCATCGACGCTGGCGCCACCGTGCGGCGCGCCATCCTGGACAAAGACGTCATCGTCGAGGCCGGTGCGACGGTCGGCGTGGACCTGGATCGCGATCGCGCACGAGGCTTCGTCGTGACCGACACCGGGATCGTGGTGGTCGGTAAGGGCGAGCGGGTTACCGCATCGTGAGCCTTCTCCTGGTGCTGGATGCGGACTCGACCCTCATCCAGAACGAAGTCATCGAGCTTCTCGCCGACGAGGCCGGTTCGCGTGCACTCGTAGCCGACATCACCGAGCGGGCCATGCGCGGCGACCTTGATTTCAGCTCGAGTCTCGCGGAGCGGGTCGCGACGCTGGCGGGACTCGACACTGCGGCCGCTGTGCGCGTGCGTTCCCGCGTGGTCGTCACTCCCGGAGCACGAGAGCTCATTGCGGCGGTTCACGCGTGCGGTGGACGAGTCGGGGTCGTGTCTGGCGGATTTCACGAGGTTCTCGACCCGATTGCCGAGGATCTCGGTATCGACGTCTGGCGCGCGAATCGGCTCGAGCACAACGCGGATCGCTTCACGGGGCGCGTACTCGGCGATGTCGTCGATGCCTCGATGAAGGCGACGACGCTCGCCGAATGGTCAAGCGCTTTCGGGTCCAGCAGAACGGTCGCGATTGGCGATGGGGCAAACGATCTGAAGATGCTCGCCTCCGCCGATCTCGGAGTCGCGTTTTGCGCCAAGCCCATCGTCCGCGCGCAAGCCGATGTCGCGATTGACCAACCAGACCTTTCAACGGTGATTGCGGCGCTCGGTCTCAGCTAGCGCCAGATGGCGCACACAGCGCTGCGATTGGTCGAGAACTAGTGGCCCATCCCGAGGCCACCGTCGACTGGAATCACGGCACCCGAAATGTATCCGGCGTCGTCGCCGACGAGCCAGCGCACCACTCCGGCAACTTCGGCCGGGGTCGCAAACCGCCCGAGCGGGATATTTTTGCGATACTCGGCCTGGGTTTCCTCGGGGAGTTCGGCCGTCATGTCGGTCTCGATGAATCCCGGAGCGACCACATTTGTGGTGATGTTCCGGCTGCCGAGCTCTCGCGTGAGCGATCGTGCCATTCCCACGAGCGCGCTCTTCGAGGACGAGTAGTTGACCTGGCCGGCAGAGCCGAACAGACCGACGACGCTCGAGATGAGCACGATACGGCCGTGCTTCGCCTTGAGCATGCCCTTGATGCCTCGCTTGACCACGCGGAACGTGCCGGTGAGGTTGGTGTCGATGACGTCGGTGAAATCTTCTTCGCTCATCCGCAGGAGGAGGGTGTCGCGTGTGATGCCGGCGTTTGCGACGAGAATCTCGATCGGGCCGAGGCGGTTTTCAATCTCGGTGAATGCCGCGTCGATCGATGCTGCGTCGCCCATTTCCGCGCGCACGGTGAGTGTGCCCGCGGGGCCTTCGCCGGAGCGGGCGGTCACGGCGACGGCGTATCCGGAACGCACGAGCTCTTCGGCGATGGCGTACCCAATTCCGCGATTTCCACCGGTAACAACTGCAACGCGAGACATGCGGTTCCTCTCTGAGATTCACCTCAGCATAGAACCTCGACCGACTCGAACAGCGTAGACTCGGACTGCGCGCGGCGCGCTCCCAATATGTCGAAGCCACAGTCGATCACTTCGCTACCGCTCTCCCCCGACGACGAGCGGAAAGCCCGCATGCGCAAGTACACCATCTCGATGGCCATTCGCATGGTCTGCATCATCGCGATGCTGTTTGTCACCGGCCCGTGGTTGGTGCTCTGCGCGCTCGGCGCAATTTTTCTCCCCTACTTCGCGGTGATCCTCGCCAACCAAGTGCAGTCACGACCCGATGCCTCATCGGTGAAGGTCGTGTCGAATGCCGTGGTGCCGCGCATGTCGGTTTCCGCCGACGAGTGGATCTCGCCGACCCCGCAACGAGACGACGCGTGATCGGCACGGTTGACGCGGTCGGTCCGCACGAGCCGACCTGCTCACGTGCGGGCTGTGAGGCCACTGGCGCCTGGCAGGTGCGCTGGCGCAATCCGAGGATTCATGGCGAGGAGCGTGTCAAGGTGTGGCTCGCCTGTGCGGAGCATTGCGACTACTTGCGCGAGTTTGTTGCCGCGCGAAACTTCCTCATCGACGTGGTTCCGCTGGAGCACGCATGAGTGGGTATCGCTTCCTGTGGGAGCGTAGGTGGATCACCGCGATTGTCGCGCTTCTCGTGTTCGCGGTGCTGTGCCACGTTCTCGCGCAATGGCAGCTTGCACGCCGCGCTGAGGCGCGGGCCGAGATTGCCCGCGTACTCGCCAACTACGATGCCGTTCCGGTATCGATTGATGCGCTTCTTCCCGGCCTATCGAGCTATCGCGAGGCAGACAAGTGGCGTCCCGTTGAGCTCACGGGCAGCTACCGACCGGATCTCGAGGTGCTCGTTCGAAACCGTCCGTGTGCCGGGGCCGCCGGGTACAACGTCGTCACGCCCTTCGAACTGACGTCGGGTCCGCTCGTGTTCGTTGACCGCGGCTGCGTGCCTGCCGGCTCGAACGCCAACACTGCTGCGGACTATAGGCCCGTCGACTCGGGTGCGACGACCATTGAGGTGCGCCTGCGCGCGAGCGAACCGCGCGTGAACGGACGTGACGACTCGGCTGGGGCGGTCGGCTCTATCAATGCCCCCGCGCTTGCCGAGCGCACGGGCATGCCCTCGTACACGGGAGCATATGGACAATTGGTCGCGCCAGAGGGTGGAACCGCCCCGTTTGCGCCGGCGCGCCCCGTTCCCGACGAGGGGCCGCATCTTTCCTATGCCTTCCAGTGGTATGTCTTCGTCGGAATTGCGGCAACGGGTTACGTGTGGTCGGCACGGAATGAGCGCAGAAATCGTTTGAGCGATGCAGCGGATGCCGTTGCTGACCTTCCCGGCCCTGCGACGGACAGCCAGCAGCCAGAACAGGCCGGACAGACTGCGAGCACAGCTGCTCGACTGAGCAAGCGATACGGTGTTGCCGGTGCGGGTGGTCGGTTTCGACGGAGTGGAGCGGGCCACGCGAGTGACACCGAACTCGAAGACGCCCTCATCGATGGAGAGGCCCAGCGCTCCGGACCACGCTGACGGAGGCGGCCTCTCGATCGGCGAGGCACACTGGTCCGGCGTGCGCCGATTGGCCGCTCCGTCTGGAGGTATCGACAGCACTGAGGAACAGACGATGTAGCCCAGCGGGATGACTCCCCGAGCGGTGGGCGCCCCAGCGGGCGGGGGCGGCGCTGGAGCACCCACCGGGTGAAACCTTCCGAAGGAGGTTCGGGGCCCTCAACCGGCGCGTTTCACTCGAAGTCAGTCTTTGTCACTTTTCGAAAGCGGCTCGCCCGATATGCACACATTTTTTCCCACTCGGGGGTGATTGAGGCGCCGCAGTCCGGATGCAGACCGGACAGTGCGCAAATCTTGCACTTTATGCGAGTTCGATGAGTTCGCGGTACTCCGCGTTCCAGAGGTCTTCGACACCGTCCGGAAGGATGAGTACGCGTTCCGGGTTCAGCGCATCAACCGCGCCCGGGTCGTGCGACACCAGGACAACAGCTCCCTCGAAGTGAGCAAGAGCGTCCAGAATCTCGAGGCGACTTGCTGGGTCGAGGTTGTTGGTGGGTTCGTCCAGCAAGAGGACATTTGCGCCGGACACCACGATGGTGGCCAGCGCGAGGCGCGTCTTTTCTCCGCCGG
>DATGWF010000034.1:0-25828 GCA_035299585.1 Microbacteriaceae bacterium | reverse complement strand
GATGAACGCGGGCCGAGCGAGCCGACGTCGAGCGCCGCGAGCGATTCGCTCACCATCCGTTCGATGTGATGCTCGAGCTCTTGCTCTGCACCGCACTCGCGGATGGTCTGCTGCAGCATGCGCACCTGGTCCGCGCTCAGTTCCCGGTCGCCGAGGAGCTCATCGAGCAAGCGTCGCGCACCCGACTGCAATCGCTCTCGAGCCATCGCAATCAGTACGGTGCGCTTGCCCTCGATGAGGTCGTCTCCAGCGGGCTTCCCGGTTACCGCGGGGTCACCAAACACGCCGAGCACATCGTCGCGCAACTGGAAGGCAATTCCGAGCGGGCGGCCGAATTCCGACAGGGTGCGCAGTTGCGCCGGCGACGCGCCGGCGACCGCGGCGCCAATGCGAAGCGGTGCCTCGATGGAATACTTCGCCGACTTGTACAGGGCGACGCGCTCGGCCCGCGCCCGCAGGTCGGACTCGGCCACGGTCGGCCACGCGTTCTCCTCGAGTACGTCCAGGTACTGACCGGCCGTCACCTCGGTGCGCATGAGGTTGAACTCGGCCCGGGCAGAGCGTGCCCAGGAAGAGTGGATGCGTTCATCGAGACTCTCGCTGAACAGTTCGTCACTCCAGCTCAGCAGAAGGTCACCGAACAGGGTTGCGGCAGACCGGCCGAATCGCTCGGCCGAACCGGCGAATCCGGAGACGCGGTGCAGTTCCTCGAAGCGTCGATGCGCGGCCGGCTTCCCCCGGCGGGTATCGGAGTTGTCAATGATGTCGTCGTGCACGAGCGCGGCAGCGTGAAAGAGCTCGAGGGCCGCGGCCACACCGACAATGACGTTCAGGTGATCGTCGGGTTCCGAGTCAAACGGTGCATTCGAGTCCGCAAGCTCGGCAACAGAGCGAAAACCCCAATACGCGAACAGGGCACGGAAGCGCTTTCCGCCGCTGAGAAAGCTCCGAGAATACGTCATGAGTGGCTCGACGTCGTCGCCGAGAGCCGCAAGGATGGAAGCGCGCTCGTCGAAGAAGCGATCCAGTCGTGCAGAGACGAGATCAACGAGGCGGGCACTGTGGGTCACTCGCCTAGCCTAGCCAGCGCGAGGCGCCGTACAATATCAAGCCCGGGGAATGGAGGCGGCGAATGCCACTGTCAGAGCACGAACAGCGCATGCTCGATGAAATGGAGCGCAACCTCTATCGCAACGATGCCGACGTCGTTGCCTCGGTCACTCAGGTTCGCCTTCGGCCCAACTATCGAGCCATCGTCATCGGCGTCCTCTTGGCCCTGGTCGGCTTCGGTGCGATCATTGGTTCGCTCGCCGCACACCTCGTCATTGTCGGTGTTGCCGGTTTCGCAGTGGTCTTGACCGGAGTGCTCGTCGCAATGCGGCCATCCACTCGCGACGATTCTGCGCCGGCCTCGGCTGCCCGCTCCGGCGTCTCGCGCGGTCGGTCAACGTCCGGCTCGTTCATGGACCGCATGAACGATCGCTGGGATCGCCGCGCCAACTAGCGATTCGAACGATATCCCCCGCTTCGGCGGGGGATTTTTTTGTGCCCAACGACACGGCTGAGCTCCATTTTCCTCCACCTTGAAAATCCGCGGAATTGCAGGGAGAGATGACTCAACCGGAAGACTAATTGGGTGTTTTGTGGACAAACGTGGTGTGGAGTGGAGTAAAGTGGGGGAAATCCACCGTGGCCGGAAAGGGGGTGCGCATGTTTCTGGGGACGTACGAGCCAAAGCTCGACGACAAGGGGCGCGTCATCCTCCCGGCGAAGTTTCGCGACGAGCTTGAAAACGGCATCGTTGTGACCCGCGGTCAGGAGCGGTGTCTGTACGTGTTCAGTGCGCGCGAGTTCGAGCGCCTGCACGACGCCATTCGTGAGGCGCCCATCACGAGCAAGCAAAGCCGCGACTACTTGCGTGTCTTCCTCTCGGGTGCCACGGCCGAAACCCCGGACAAGCAGAACCGAGTGTCGCTTCCCGCGGTGCTGCGCAAGTACGCCGGGCTCGAGAAGGACCTTGTCGTGATTGGCGCGGGAAGCCGCGTCGAGATTTGGGATGCCCAGGCCTGGTCGACGTACCTCGACGAGACCGAGGCGGCTTTCGCCGAGACAGCCGAGGAGGTGATCCCCGGACTGCTGTGACCGAGGATGCGACTTCCTCCCGAAGTGGCCGAGGCACCTTCCCCGGCAACGGGCGCTTCGGAGGGAAATCGGATCCGCGGTCCAGGGGACTCATGAACGAGCAACTCGACCACCTGCACACTCCCGTCCTGCTGGAGCGCTGCCTCGACCTCCTCGCTCCGGCACTCGACGGGGAAGCCGTCGTCATCGACGCGACGCTTGGCATGGGGGGCCACACCCTCGCCCTACTCCAGCGCTTTCCGAACGCACGGGTCGTCGGTTTTGACCGCGACACCCAGGCGCTCGAGATTGCGTCGCAACGACTCGCCCCGGTCATTGACCGGGTTTCCTTTGTCCACGCGACGTTTGACCACATCGACGAGGCGCTCGACGACCTCGGAATCGACACGGTTCACGGCGCGCTGTTCGACCTCGGCGTCTCATCGCTCCAACTCGACCGTGCCGACCGCGGCTTCGCCTACGCGCAGGACGCTCCGCTCGACATGCGGATGGATCAGACCACTGGCGAAACCGCGGCAGACCTCATCAACGGACTCGACGAGGACGAACTTCGTGAGCTGTTTTGGCGGTATGGCGACGAGAAGCTCGCCCCCCGCTACGCCCGGGCCATCGTGAAGGCTCGTGAAGCCGGCCGTATCGAACGCTCGGCGGAGCTCGTCGACATTCTGCAGCAGGCCACCCCCGCGGCCTTGAAAAACGCCGGACACCCCGCAAAGCGTGTCTTCCAGGCACTCCGGGTTGCCGTGAATCACGAGCTCGACGTGCTTGAACGGGCACTTCCGGCGGCCCTCGCTCGGCTGGCCGTCGGCGGCCGGATCGTCGTCATGTCGTATCAGTCCATGGAGGACCGCTTCGTCAAGCGCACCCTCCAAGCGTTGTCGGTATCGACCGCCCCTCCCGGACTGCCACAGGAACTTCCCGAACACGCACCCCAATTCAAGTTGTTGGTTCGCGGCGCCGAACTCGCGAGCGAGGACGAAGCCCTGCGCAACTCCCGTGCGAAGCCGGTCCGGCTCCGCGCGGCCGAGAGATTGCGAGCCGCATGAGCGCTCAATTCGCATTGCAAATGGCACCCGAGGTCGCACGCCAGGGTCTGCACTGGCTGCGCGCCCTTCCCAAGGCGAAGTCGCGTGCCTCGCTTCCCGTCGTTGCCGCGTCCACCGTCGTCGGGCTCATCCTCGCGCAGCTCCTGCTGAGCGTGGCCATCGCCGATGGCGCCTATAAGACCGAGCACCTGCAGGCGCAAAAGGTTCAGGTTCAGCGCGACTTGAGCGCCGTCACCGGCGATCTCGTTCGGGTGCAGTCGCCGCAATACCTCGCGAAGAACGCCTCCGCGCTCGGCATGATTTCCAACTCGAACGTCGTGTACTTGCGACTGTCTGACGGGGCTGTCCTCGGCGTACCCGTCCCGGCAGACGGGCGCACCCTCGCCGGTGGCAACGTCGAAAACGCGCTGCTCGCCGGAGTGCCACTGGTCACCGATGTGCCCTCGACGCCGGCAGGCGCGAAGCCGTCGGCCGACGCCACGTCAACGCGTCCGGCGACTGGGAGTTCCCAGGGAAGCCAGGGCGCGCCGGTGGGTGCTGCGGGGTCCGGAGCCGCTGGCTCGGTAGCGTTGCAGGGCGGCTTTCCCGCCGTTCACACCCGCTAGTCCGAGGTTCGCATGATCCAACGCAGTCGACTCCGTGTCGCCGCCTTCGTTGGTCTTCTCGCACTGTTTGCGGTCATTTTCGTGCTTCGACTCGTTGACGTTCAGATGGTTCGCGCATCCGACATTAATGCCGAAGCCGCATCGCGTCGATCCAATGAGACGACACTCTTCGGCACGCGCGGATCCATTGTGGACCGCAACGGCTCGGTGCTGGCAAGTTCGGTGATGAAGTACGACATCACCATCTCACCCAAGAACGCGCGAGATTTTGAGCGCACCGCTGCAGACGGCTCAACCACCACGGTGACACGGAGCCAGGCGGCCGAGGAACTCGGACGGGTTCTCGGCATGACCGGGGCACAGGTGCTCGGCGTCATTGATTCGGCGCTCTCTGAGGATCCCAAGTCGGACTTCGCTTACCTCGCGAAAGAGGTCGACTCCGCGACGTACGAGCGAATTCAAGAGCTCGGCATTCCGTGGCAGTGGGCCAAGCGACACCCCAGTCGCATCTACCCGAACGGTGCAGTCGCGGGAAACCTCGTCGGCTACATGGGGTCCGACGGCGCACCGCTCGCCGGGCTTGAGTACATGGAGAACGAGTGTCTCGCCGCGACCGATGGTGTCGAGTCCTCCCTGGTCAGCGGTGACGCGAGCGGCGTGGTGATTCCCGGTTCAACGACCGTCGAAAAGCCCGCCGTTGACGGTGGACAGGTCAAGCTCACGCTCGACGCCAACCTGCAGTGGTTCGCGCAGAGCGTCGCGGCAGCCCAAGTGCGCGCCACCGGGGCGCGCTGGGCCACCGTGGTGGTGCAAGAGGTCAAGACCGGCCGGTTGCTCGCCGTCGTCGACGTCCCGACGGTCGACCCCAACGATGTCGATGCGAGCCACCCGGATGACCGCGGTTCCCGCGCGTTCAGCGCCCCCTACGAACCGGGCTCGACGTTCAAGTCGCTCACCGCGGCAACCGTGCTCGACGCCGGCAAGGCCACGGTCGCAGACCAGGTCGTTGCGCCCTACCGTCTCCTCCGAGACAACGTCGACGTCAACGACTCCTCCCGCCACGGCGATGAGCAACTCACCCTCGCCGGTGTCCTCGTGGAGTCCTCGAACACGGGTATGTCTCAGTTCGGCGAGCGGCTCACGCCCGAACAGCGATACTCGTACATCTCGAAGTTCGGTGTGGGATCGGAGTCCGAAGTGGGCTTCCTCGGGGAATCGGCGGGCATCCTGAACGACTGGCGTGGCTGGGACGCCCAGACGAGCTACACAACGATGTTCGGTCAGGGTCTGGCCACCACCGCGATCCAGATGGCGAGCGTCTACCAAACACTCGGCAACCACGGCGTTCGACTCCCCGTGCGCCTCATCGAAAGCTGCACCACCCACGATGGCAAAGTCATCGTGCCGAAAGAGCCGGCGGGGTCCAGAGTCGTCTCAGCTGCCGCAGCCGACCAAACGATGGCGATGCTCGAGCAGGTCTACAACAAGGGTTGGCTCGCCAAGAAGTGGAACATTCCCGGGTATCGTGTCGCAACCAAGACCGGTACGGCGCAGGTCCCCGATGGCAACGGCGGCTATCAGAAGGGCTACCTCGTGTCGGTCGCGGGGGTCGCTCCGGCTGACGATCCGCAATATGTTGTTTCGGTGAGCATCATGGACCCGGTCCTCCTGAATTCCTCGGCTGCGTCGGCCCCGGTGTTCCAACAGGTGATGAGTGAAGTGCTCAAACAGAACCGCGTCATCCCCTCGGGCTCCATCGCCCCCGACCTCGCGACGACGTGGTAGCCGTGCCGCATTTCCGACCGAACCATCCCCTGCCCCGAACGGTCGCGGCAATCGCCGACACCTTCGGGTGTGAGTGCATTGGCGATGTGAGCGTCGAGGTCACGGGAGTCGCGAGCTCGAGTGCCGGGGTCATTCCAAACGACCTCTTCGTGGCACTGCCCGGAGCGCGCGTCCACGGGGCCGCCTTTGCACCCGGTGCGGTCGCCGACGGTGCTGTTGCCGTGCTCACCGATCGTGACGGCGCCGAGCTGTGCCGCGACCTCGGCGTACCGGTGCTCATCATCGACGACCCGCGGTCACTTCTCGGTCACGTCAGTGCCTTTGTCTACCGCACGGGGGAGTTCGCCGACGACGACACGGCAGCGCTCGTCTTCGGGGTCACCGGCACCAATGGGAAGACCAGCGTCGCGTACTTGCTCTGCGCAATTGCGCGTCAGCTCGGTCGCGCCGTCGCGCTCAGCTCGACCGCGCAACGCATCGTCGGCTCGGAAGTGTCCTCGAGCGGGCTGACGACTCCAGAATCCAACGAAATCCACGCCCTCCTCGCGACCGCTTCCGAACGTGACGTTCGCACCGCCGTGCTCGAAGTGTCCGCGCACGCGCTGTCCCGACACCGGGTCGACGGGGTGCGATTCGACGTCGTGGGCTTTACCAACCTGAGTCACGACCACCTCGACGACTACCCCGACTTCGAGCGCTACTTCGCCGCGAAGCGCGAACTCTTCACTCCGGAGCGCGCAGAACGCGGCGTCGTCATGATCGACGACGAGTGGGCCCGACGTCTCGTGGGGGAGTCGCGGATTCCGGTCACGACCGTGAGCTCCCAGCCGGGTGCCGATTGGCTCGTGACCGTCACCGAGGCGAGTGCCCGCCGGACGAGTTTCGAACTGCGTGGCCGCGGCCGCTCGCTTCAGGCGAGTGTGCCCCTCCTCGGAGCCTTTTCCGCCCACAACGCTGCGCTCGCCATCGTCATGTGGATCGAGGCCGGTTTCGACATCGAAGTCATTCGTGACGCACTCGAGGACGGCATCATTCCCGCCGAGATTCCCGGACGCGCAGAAGTGGTCAGCGGCGATACCGGGCCACTCGTGCTCGTCGACTACGCCCACACACCGGATGCATTCGCCAGCCTCCTCGCGGGGGTGCGAGCCGTGAGTGACGGCCGCATCATCATGGTGTTCGGGGCCGACGGCGATCGCGACCCGAGCAAGCGTCTCGAGATGGGACGCATCGCCGCGAGCGGCTCAGACCTCATCGTCATTACCGACTTCCATCCGCGATTTGAAGACCCGGCCGCCATTCGCGCCACCCTCCGCGAGGGAGCAATCCTGGCAACCAGCGAGGACCGCATCCTCGAAATCGCCGCTCCACACGACGCCATTCGCGCGGCAATCGCGCTCGCCGAAGACGGCGACGTCGTCGTGTACGCCGGCCCGGGACACGAGGACTACCACGAGGTTGCCGGGGAAAAGATCCCCTATTCCGCTCGAGACGCTGCTCGAGCCGCGTTGCGAGAGAGCGGGTGGCTTCATGATTGAGCTGAGTGTTGCTGAGATCGCGAGAATTGTGTCCGGACGAATCGTTTCCGGAGATGCAGAAACGCGCATTTCGGGCCTCACCACGACCGACTCCCGTGAGGTGCGCCCGGGGAGTGTGTTCGTAGCCAAGCCCGGCGAAGTGACCGACGGGTTCCTCTTCATTCCGGAAGCGGTCCGTTCCGGTGCGGCCCTCATCATTGCCGAACGCGAAACCGATGTGGACGTGCCGCTCATCGTCGTGGACGACACCGTGGCGGCGCTCGGCGACCTCGCGCGGGAAGTCATCGCCCGGGTCCGCGCGCTCGGCACCCTGCGCGTCGTCGGCATCACCGGTTCCAACGGGAAGACCACGACGAAGAATCTGCTCCGCGCGATCCTGTCTGCCGAAGGGCCCACCGTCGCACCCCGCGGCTCGTTCAACAACGAGGTCGGCGCACCCGTGACCTTCCTCGAAGTCACCGAGCAGACCCACTACTTGGTTGCCGAAATGGGCGCCAGTCACGTCGGTGACATCGACCGGCTCACGCGTATGGCGCCGCCGGACATCGGCGTGGTGCTCAAGGTTGGACTCGCACACGCCCGCGAATTCGGCGGAATCGAACGCACATTCCGGGCGAAGAGTGAGATGGTCACGAGCCTCGGCGCCGACGGCGTCGCGGTCTTGAATCGAGACGACGATCGGGTCGCACAGATGGCCGAACTCACTTCCGCCCGAGTGCTCTGGTTCGGCCTCGACCCGTCCGCCCATGTGCGCGCTACCGACATCCGCTCGGACATCGAAGGCACCCGATTCACCCTGCACATCGGTGAGCAGGAAGCTCAGGTCCGTTTCCGCGTCATTGGCGAACACCACGTCTCGAACGCACTCGCCGCCGCGGCGGTCGCGAGCGAGTGGGGCGTGCCCATCGAGCGCATTGTGACGGCGCTCGAGTCGGTCGAACTCGCCGAGCGAGGCCGGATGCAACCGCTTCGCGGTCGCGGCATCACGGTGATCCACGACGCTTACAACGCGAGCCCCGACTCCATGGCCGCGGCCCTCAAGACGCTCGCGAGCGTCAAGCCCGAGGGGGGACGCACCTTCGCCGTCCTCGGTGCGATGAGTGAACTCGGCGACGAGACGGGCGCAGCGCACGACGACATTGGCATCCGCGCGGTACGTTTGCGAATCGACCAGGTTGTGGCGGTCGGAGCCGACGCTCGCCGGATCCATGTGAGCGCGGTGAACGAGGGCGCCTGGAACGACGAGTCAGTTCACATCGTCGACCACGACGAGGCATTCGAGTGGCTCATTGCTCGGCTGCAGCCCGGCGACGTCGTTCTCGTCAAGGCGTCCAACTCGGCGGGTCTCCACCGTTTGGCCGAACGACTGGGAGAATGGCTCTCGTGAGGTCCATTATTGCCGCCGGCGTTGTCGCCTTCGTGTTCACGATTTTCCTCACTCCGGTGTTTATCCGACTGTTCATCCGGCTCGGTTGGGGCCAGTTCATTCGTGACGACGGCCCGCAGAGCCATCACACCAAGCGCGGGACGCCCACCATGGGCGGCATCATCTTCATTCTGGGAAGCACCGTCGGCTACTTCGCGGCGACGCTCGTCTCAGGCGACCCACCCACGGTGTCGGCACTGCTCGTTCTCGGCATGATGGCCGGCTTGGGCGTCGTCGGTTTCATCGACGACTACTTGAAAACCCACCGCAAGCAGTCCCTGGGGCTGGGCGGCTGGGCCAAGGTGTTCGGCCAACTCGTCATCGCGACGCTCTTCGCCGCGGCCGCACTCAACTTCCCGAGCGACCAGGGCATCACGCCTGCATCGACCCACATCTCGCTCATTCGCGATCTGCCGCTCGACTTCCTCGCCCTCGGTCCGGTTCTCGGCGTTGGACTGTACGTGCTGTGGATTGCCCTCATCACGACGGCAGCGTCGAACGGCGTAAACGTCACCGACGGACTCGACGGACTCGCGACCGGCTCGACCCTGTTCGCCATCGGCGCGTACATCATCATCGGTTTCTGGCAGTTCAATCAGTGGTGCTTCGGAGACCGCGCCGGGCTGGACCTCGGGCGATGCTACGTCGTCCGCGACCCGCTGGACCTCGCCATCGTGGCGACCGCGATCTCCGGTGCACTTCTCGGCTTCCTCTGGTGGAACACCAACCCCGCCAAGATCTATATGGGCGACACTGGCTCGCTCGCCCTGGGCGGGGCGCTTGCGGCGCTCGCGGTGCTCAGCCGCACGGAACTTCTGCTCGTTCTCGTCGGCGGCCTGTTTGTTATCGAGGCGGGATCGGTCATCGTCCAACGCGCCTACTTCAAGCTCACGCATGGGAAGCGCATCTTCCGGATGAGTCCGATTCATCACCACTTCGAGCTCAAGGGTTGGGAGGAGGTCACGGTGGTCGTGCGCTTCTGGATCATCGCGGCCATGTTCGTTGCCGCCGGTGTCGGCATCTTCTACCTGGAATGGCTGCAATCATGACCCGTCTCGATTCCTTGACCAGTTGGAACGCCGACTGGCGCGGCTTGAGGGTCGCCGTCCTCGGAGCCGGTTCAACCGGCTTCGCCGCCGCAGACACCCTGGTCGAACTCGGCGCCGACGTGACGGTGTTCACCCAGTCCGCCGATTCCGACCGCGCGGTCATTCTCGGCGTCTTGGGCATCGAGCTCGTGGTCGACCCGATGGTGAGCGTTCCTGAGCAACTCGAGCAATTCGCCCCCGAGCTCATCGTCACGTCGCCGGGATTCCACCCCGACCATCCCGTTCACGAATGGGCTCGCGCCAACGGCGTGGCCATCTGGGGTGACATCGAGCTCGCCTGGCGGGTGCGCGACAAGGTCAGCGGCGAGGCCGAATGGATTCTTGTCACCGGCACCAACGGCAAGACCACGACGACCCAGCTCACCGCCCATTTCCTCGCGGCTGACGGGAAGCGTGTCGCGCCGTGCGGCAACATCGGTGTGCCCGTGCTCGATGCGGTGCGCGACCCGAGCGGCTTCGACGTGTTCGTGGTGGAGCTGTCCAGCTACCAACTGCACACCCTGCCACTCGAGGGTCCGGGGGCAATCGTGCCCTGGGCGACCGTGTGCCTCAACGTCGCCCACGACCACATCGACTGGCACGGCAGTTTCGAGGCGTACACGGCCGCAAAAGCAAAGGTCTACAACAACACCAAGGTGGCGTGCGTCTACAACCGCACCGACGAAGTCACGATGCACATGGTCGAAGACGCCGAGGTCATCGAGGGCGCCCGGGCGGTCAGTTTCGGACTCGACGTTCCCGGTCGAAGCGACTTCGGCATTGTCGACGGCATCCTGTGTGACCGCGCGTTTCTGGAAGACCGCGCGAACACCGCTCTCGAACTCATCACGATCGACGAACTCATCGCCCTTGATCTCGCCGCCCCGCACATCGTGCAGAACATCCTTGCCGCGGCTGCCCTCGCGCGCTCACTCGACGTGAGCAACTCGACCATTCACCGTGCACTCGGCGAATTCCGGCTCGACTCGCACCGCATCCGCACGGTGGCCCTCGTCGACGGCATTCGGTGGGTGGACGACTCCAAAGCGACAAACCCGCACGCCGCGAACGCCTCGCTGCGATCTTTCGAACACGTCGTCTGGGTCGTTGGCGGGCTCCTCAAGGGCGTCGATCTAGGCATGCTCGTGGAGCTGCACAAATCGCGACTCCGAGCAGCCATCGTCATTGGCGCCGAGCGCTCCGACGTGCTCGCCGCGTTCGAGCGACACGCGCCGGAAGTGCCGGTCATTGAGATTGATGGGACGGATACTCAATCCGTGATGCCGCGCGTTGTGGCGGAAGCTGCGGGAATCGCCGTCTCCGGCGACACCGTCCTTCTCGCTCCGGCCGCCGCATCGATGGATCAGTTCAGCGATTATGCCGACCGCGGCGAGAAATTCAGTCAGGCCGTGTGGGATCAGCTAGGAGGCGGCGATGAGCACCCGGACGCCGACTCCTTCGAGCGCTAAGACGGCGCGCGGCGCGGCTCGCGCCGGCGAGTTTGCCCGGACACTCACCACGAGCGCCTGGCGGCGGGTGCGGCAAGAGTCCCTCGATGTGATCTTGCTCGCGGGAACGACGCTCATCCTCGTCATCATCGGCGTCACGATGGTGTTCTCCTCGTCGACGGTGACGAGCCTCGTCGAGACCGGTTCGCCGTTTGCAAGCCTCGGTAAACAGGCCCTGTTTGCCTTCCTCGGCATCGGCCTTATGTTTGTGCTCTCGTCGCGCCCGGAGCGCTGGTTCATGCGGTTTGCATGGCTCGCACTCGGTATCACTAGCCTGCTGCAACTTCTCGTCGTGGCAACCCCGCTCGGCATCACCGTCGCCGGAAACACCAACTGGATTTCGATTGCCGGCGTGCAATTCCAGCCGTCCGAGTTTATGAAGGTCGCCCTGGTGATCTGGCTCGGCATGATGACGACGAGGAAGCAAGACTCCCTCGACGATTTCCGTCTCGGGGTTCTGCCCATTCTCATCGGCGCCGCGGTTCCCATGCTGCTCGTTGTCATCGGTGGTGACCTGGGAACCGTCGGCATCATGGCGGGCTTCGTCTTCCTCGCACTCGTCCTTATCGGTATTCCGATGCGTCACTTCCTGGTGCCCGGCCTTGTCGTAGCGGCCGGCGCCGTGCTGATGGCGGTCTCATCGAGCAACCGCATGGCTCGCATCCTGTCCTTCGTTGATCGGTCGAAGGATGCCAACGACTACCTTTC
This sequence comes from Microbacteriaceae bacterium, assembly GCA_035299585.1. Taxonomy (GTDB): domain Bacteria; phylum Actinomycetota; class Actinomycetes; order Actinomycetales; family Microbacteriaceae; genus DATGWF01. The sequence continues at coordinate 13,982 of DATGWF010000034.1, read as the reverse complement.
GAGCGGCTGGCAGGTGCAGCACGGCCAATTCGCGCTCGCCAACGGCGGACTGTTCGGTGTTGGAATCGGCAATTCCACCGCGAAGTGGTCGTGGCTTCCGGCAGCGGACAACGACTTCATCTTCGCCATCATCGGTGAAGAACTCGGGCTCATCGGTGCGGTACTCGTCCTCGCCCTGTTCGGGGTGCTGTGCGTCGCCCTCGTTCGCGTATTCATGCACGCCGACACGTTGTTCGGGCGCACCGCGACCGCCGCGGTTCTCGTTTGGATCATGGCCCAAGCGGTTGCAAACATCGCCGTCGTACTCGGCATCATTCCGGTGCTTGGCGTGCCTCTCCCACTGGTTTCGTCCGGTGGCACCGCGCTCGTGTCGAATCTTGCCGCGATTGGCGTCGTGCTATCGGTCGCTCGCGCAAGTGCACACGACCGACCAATACCCGAGCGGTCCGCATCATCCGTTCCGGCCGCTCGAGCCGTACCGGTGCGACGTCGATGACCAACTACTTGCTCGCCGGTGGCGGCACGGCCGGCCATGTGAACCCGCTCCTCGCCGTTGCGGAACACATCCGAGCCACCGAGCCGGACGCACAGATTGTTGTTCTCGGCACCGCTGAGGGGCTCGAGTCGCGGCTGGTTCCCCAGCGCGGATTCGAGTTGGTCACCATTCCGAAGGTGCCGTTCCCGCGCCGTCCGGACGTCGCGGCGCTGCGCTTTCCGGGTCGCTTCGCTCAAGCCGTTCGGGCAAGCCGCACGCTCATTCGCGATCGCAGTATCGATGTCGTGGCCGGGTTTGGCGGCTACGTATCCACGCCCGCCTTCCTCGCGGCTCGTGCCGAACGGGTTCCGCTCGTCGTGCACGAGGCAAATGCGCGGCCAGGGTTGGCGAACCGACTCGGAGCTCGATTCACCACCGCGGTCGGCGTCGTCTTTCCCTCCACTCCACTGCCACATTCCACGCTCGTCGGTATGCCGCTGCGTCCCGAGCTGGAGCGCATCGCAAGCGACGCGGCGGCGCGTCGCGCGCTTCGCCTGGAAGCGTTGGACACATTCGGTTTCGACCCGAAGCGGCCGGTCTTGCTCGTCACGGGAGGTTCGCTCGGTGCGCGCCGCATCAACGCGACCGTTCGCGAGCGTGCGGCGGAGCTCGTCGACGCCGGCTGGAGCGTCCTCCACCTCGTGGGCGGTTCGCCCGAAATCGACGACCCCGGCATCACCGGGTACGTCCAGCTTCGCTACCTCGATCGAATGGACCTCGCACTCGCCTGCGCGGACGCAGCAATCGCCCGATCGGGTTCGGCGACCGTGAGTGAGCTCACCGCGATGCAGGTCCCGGCGATCTACATTCCGTATCCGGTCGGAAACGGCGAGCAGCGACTCAATGCCGCGAGCATTGTCGATGCGGGAGGAGCCCTTCTCGTGAACGACGCCGACTTCAGTCCGAACCGGCTCGATGTCATCACGCGCGAGGTCCTCGCGAATGGCGCTCGGCTCGAGCGCATGCGTGCGGCGTGCGTGGGGCTCGGCATCGTTGACGGCACGGCGCGAACCCTTGAGCTGATTCGGTCCGTCCTCACCTAGGCTCAACCTGTGACCATCAAGCCGGACCCATTGCTGCAGCTTCCCGAGTCGTTCGGGTCGGTGCACTTTGTCGGTATCGGTGGTTCCGGTATGGCCGGAATTGCCCGGCTGTTCGTCGCCTCGGGCCACCGAGTGACCGGCTCAGACGTGCGCGAATCTCACAACGTCGACGCCATGCGTGCCCTCGGAGTCCCGGTCGAAATCGGCCACAGTGCCGCTCATTTGGGCGACGCTGAGGCGGTCGTCGTGACCGGCGCGCTGTGGCAGGACAACCCGGAGTATCAGACAGCGCTCAAGCGGGGCATTCCCGTACTGCACCGGTCGCAAGCGCTCGCTTGGCTCGCGAATTCGCAACGCCTCGTTGCGGTTGCGGGCGCCCACGGCAAGACGACCTCGACCGGCATGGTCATCACCGGTCTGCTCGAGGCGGGACGCTCCCCGAGCTTCGTGAACGGTGGCGTCATCGCGGCGCTCGGCACGAGTTCCTCCTGGGGGACCGATGCCGAGTTCGTCGTTGAAGCTGACGAATCGGACGGTTCGTTTCTGCTGTACAACACAGCCATCGCGCTCATCACCAACGTCGATGCCGATCACCTCGACCACTACGGTTCGCACGAGGAGTTCGATGCAGCCTTCGTCGCCTTCGCCGACGGCGCGACCGAGGCGGTCATCATCTCGTCCGACGATGCCGGCGCTCAGCGGGTTCGCGAGCGCTTGACGCATCGCTCGGTCGTCACGTTCGGCGAAGCGGCCGATGCGGACGTGCGCGTCACGGACATCGAGTCGAGTGGCGGTCGCGTCCGCGCCCGAGTCCATGTCGATGGAGAGACCGTCGAACTCGACCTTGCCATCCCCGGTCGTCACAACGCCGTCAATGCGGCCGGAGCATTGGCGGTTTTGCGCGCTCTGGGAGTCGCTCCCGCGGACGCCGCCGTCGGCCTTCGGGCCTTTGGGGGGACCGAGCGTCGCTTCGAGTTACACGACGTTCGCCGTGAGGTGGCGGTATACGACGACTATGCGCACCACCCCACTGAGGTCGCGGCGGCGCTCTCTGCCGCGCGGACCGTTGTCGGTGCGGGGCGCATCATCGCGGTACATCAGCCACACACCTACAGCCGCACGGCGGCCTTTGCGCGAGAGTTCGCCGCGGTACTCGAGACGCACGCGGAGCACACGATCGTGCTCGATGTCTACGGTGCCCGCGAAGATCCCGTGCCGGGTGTCACCGGCGCGCTCGTTTCCGAGGCGTTCAGCGACGCATCGAAGGTGGCATACCTGCCCGATTGGGAGGCAGCGGCCGCAGAAGTCGCGCGCATCGCGAGGCCGGGTGATTTTGTCATCACCCTCGGTTGTGGTGACGTCTACCGCATCATTCCGCAGATCCTTTCGGCACTTGAGTCATGAAGCGTCCCGACGCACCTATGCGGCCTCCGCGTTCCTCCGCACCGGAGCGCGAGAATCCTCGTGTTCGACTCTCGGAGTCCGGGACCGACGCCGCTTCCCAGCGCCGGGTTCCCCGTAAGCGTCCGGAACGCGAGTTGAGCGCGACCCGGCAAGCTCGCATCGACATTCGGCGAGCACGACGAGAGCGTCGTGCGGCGATTCGTCAGGACCAGCGCCGTTTCACCGCCGCTCGGCGGCACCGACGCCTGCTCGTGTTGGTCGGTCTCGGCGCGATCAGCATGCTGTTCGTCGGCACGTTTGGCGTTGCCTATTCGCCACTCATGGCCGTGCGGACCGTGGAGGTCACCGGAGTCTCCCGGCTGGATCCCGCTGTCGTCCGCGCCGCTCTGTCGAATCAAGTGGGCACCCCGCTGCCGCTCGTGAGCGCGGAGTCCATTCGCACATCACTGTCGGTGTTTCCGACGATTCAGAGTTTCAGCACCGAGTCCATCCCGCCGTCGACCCTCGTCGTGCACGTGATTGAGCGCACGCCCATTGGTTCCGTGAAGCGCGCGGGCTCTTGGGATGTCGTCGATCCCGCTGGAGTTGTCATGTCCACGACAGACACCGCTCCCGGAGGTGTGCCACGACTCGAGGTTCCCTCCCTTGATTCGCCCGCCTTTGGCACGGTTGCATCAATGTTGCTCGCCATTCCGGCCGATGTGCGGGCCCAAGCGAGCCGAGCGGGTGCCACGAGTGCGGTCGACGCCTGGTTTGAAACCGCCGGTGGCACGCGAGTGGTGTGGGGTGACCAGAGCGAGCCTGCCCTCAAGCTTCGCGTGATGCTCGCACTCTTGGCCTCATCGGGGACTGCGAGCGAGATTAACGTCTCCGCACCGAACTCGCCGTTCACGCGATAGCCCTCTGTTTGGGGGTGTCGTTGCGACACGCCACGGAAGAAGACCGGGGGAGGCTCTGGTTCGACGTACCTTCGGAGTACTAAATACTCACCCAGTAAAAGTTTAACTTTCAGCTTGAACTTTAGGGTTTCAACGGAGGCCGACGTGACCAACCAAAACAACTACCTCGCCAACATCAAGGTCGTCGGCATCGGCGGTGGCGGAGTGAATGCGGTCAACCGCATGATCGAGATTGGTCTCCGTGGCGTGGAATTCATCGCCATCAACACCGACGCACAGGCGCTGCTCCTCAGCGACGCCGACGTCAAGCTCGATGTTGGACGCGAACTCACGCGCGGTCTCGGCGCCGGCGCGGACCCCGAGGTCGGTCGTCGCGCGGCAGAAGACCACGCCGAGGAAATCGAAGAGGCGCTCTCGGGTGCCGACATGGTCTTCGTCACCGCCGGCGAGGGTGGTGGCACCGGAACCGGTGGCGCACCGGTCGTCGCGCGAATTGCGAAATCAATCGGCGCACTCACCGTCGGTGTGGTCACGAAGCCGTTCGGTTTCGAGGGTCAGCGTCGTCAGGCTCAGGCAGAGGCCGGTGTAGCCCGCCTGAAGGAAGAGGTCGACACCCTCATCGTCGTGCCAAACGACCGACTGCTCGACATCAGCGACCGCGGAATGAGCATGCTTGAGGCGTTCAACACCGCCGACCAGGTTCTCCTCGCCGGTGTGCAGGGCATCACCGACCTCATCACCACTCCGGGCCTCATCAACGTGGACTTTGCCGACGTGAAGTCCGTCATGCAGGGTGCCGGTACCGCCCTCATGGGTATCGGTGCCGCGCGCGGTGCCGACCGTGCCATCAAGGCTGCCGAGTTGGCCGTTGCCTCCCCGCTCCTCGAAGCATCGATTGATGGCGCACAGGGCGTGTTGCTCTCGATTCAGGGTGGTTCAAACCTCGGCATCTTCGAGATCAACGATGCCGCCAAGCTCGTCCAAGAGGCGGTCCACCCCGAGGCCAACATCATCTTCGGAACCGTCGTGGACGACTCCCTCGGCGACGAGGTGCGCGTTACGGTCATCGCCGCAGGCTTCGACAGCGCTCCGCGCCCGAGCGTGGCTGCTCCGGCCGTCGCGACCGCAACGCTCGTCGAAACCGGGAACGGTGAAGCCTTCTCCATCGACGAGCTCGTCGATTCGAGCGCGTGGGCCGACGCCGGCGCGACCGCCGATGTGCTCGTCAACGACCCGGTATTTGATGCGTCCAACGACGACATCGACATCCCCGACTTCCTGAAGTAGTGGACTCCCTCGCGGAACGACTCGGCCGCGTCCGCGCGGACGTTGCCGACGCCGCGCGCACGGCGGGCCGCTCCGCGGAGGAACTCACCCTCATCGTCGTCACCAAGTTTCATCCAGCCTCCCTCGTTCGAGAGCTTGCGGAACTCGGCGTCACCGATGTGGGCGAGAACCGGCATCCCGAAGCGGGCAACAAAGCCGCCGAACTCGCCGATCTCGCGCTGAACTGGCACTTCATCGGCCAACTGCAAAGCAACAAGGCGAAGGCGGTTCGGGAGTATGCGCACGCCGTCCACTCGCTCGATCGCGACAGCCTGGTTGACGCGTTGAGCGGTACGCGCACGCTCGAGTGCTTCGTGCAGGTGAACCTGACCGACGATCCTGGTCGCGGAGGCGTCGCCCCCGGCGACCTCGAGGCGCTCGTCGAGCGAGTGCTCGAGGCGGATCGCCTGGTTCTGCGCGGACTCATGGCGGTTGCGCCGCTCGATGAACCTGCCCGACCGTCGTTCGCTCGCATGCGCGAACTGAGCGAGCGCATGCAGCGCATCGCGCCGCACGCCACGGCGCTCTCAATGGGCATGTCACACGATTTCGCCGACGCGATTGCCGAGGGCGCGACACACCTGCGCATCGGGAGCGCAATCACCGGAAACCGGCCGCCGGCCGGTTAACCTAGCCAAGACCAACCACGGAGGTAGCAATGTCCAACCCGATCAAGAAGACGATGGTCTATCTGGGACTCGCCGACGAAGAATCGGTCAACGACCACAGCGCGGCCGCACCGCGCCCGCACGCTCCGGTCACCCCGCTGCGCAAGTCGGCTGCCGCACCTGCCGCCGAAATGAACGAAATTCTCACGGTGCACCCGCGCCAGTACCGCGACGCTCAGGCCGTCGCCGAGGCGTTCCGCGAGGGTGTTCCGGTGATTATCAATCTCTCGCAAATGACCGACAGCGACGCTCGTCGCCTCATCGACTTCGCCTCGGGTCTGTCCCAGGGGCTCTACGGCAAGATCGAGCGCGTCACCAACAAGGTGTTCCTGCTCTCGCCGGCCCACGTGCTCGTCTCGGGCGAGACCGTTGACACCGAGGCCGACATCGAGGCTTCCTTCTTCGCTCAGCAGTAGGTCTCATGGGACTCTTGTTCGGCGCGCTGTACTACGTCCTGTTCACGTTCTTCCTCCTCATGTGGGGGCGGTTCATCGTGGATATGGTCCGTGTGATCAGCCCCAACTGGCGACCTCGCGGCATCGTGCTCGTCGTGATTGAGTTCGGATACACCGTGACCGACCCGCCAATCCGTGCCGTCCGCCGTGTCATTCCGCCACTCCGGCTCGGTCCGGTCGCCTTCGATCTGGCATGGACCGTCGTCCTTCTGGGCGTCATTATCCTGATGTCGGTCGTGAGCGGCCTGGCCCGAGCGCTGTAACGTCGAAAGTGATGCGGTGATTCCGTGTCACCTTTGGTAGCGTTGAGCAACCCCAATCTCGATAGGTGAGGCGCACGAAATGGCTTTGACTCCTGAAGACGTCGTCAACAAGCGGTTCCAGACCACAAAGTTCCGCGACGGGTACGACCAGGACCAGGTTGACGACTTCCTCGACGAAGTTGTCGTTGAGTTGCGTCGACTCACCCAGGAGAACGCAGAACTGCGGGCCCAGCTCGAGTCTGGCGCTGGCGAAGTTCCGGCTGCTGCACCGGTTGTCCCGGCCGCACCGGCTGCTCCGGCCGCTCCCGCACCGGCCCTCGGCACCGACACCGCCGCGATTGCCCTGAGCGTCGCCGAAGATGAGTCCGGCTCGACGAGCCTCCTCATCCTCGCCCGTCGCCTCCACGAGGAGCACGTTCGCGAAGGTATCGAAAAGCGCGACGCCCTCATTGCCGAAGGCCACGAGGTTGCCGCAAAGCTCATCTCCGAGGCCGAAGCCCGCGAAAAGGAAATGCTCGACAACCTCGAGGTCCAGCGTGCCAAGCTGCAGAAGCACGTCGACGAGCTGCGCTCCTTCGAGGGCGAGTACCGTCGCAAGATCAAGACGCACCTCGAAGAGCTCATTGCTGAGCTGAACGCCACAGGCGTTGGCTCCTAAGGCTCGTCACCGCTGGTCTGCACTCGGCTGGCTCGCCGCGCTCGCCGCGGGAGTCTATGCAATTGACCAGGGCTGCAAGGCGATCGTGGTCTCGGTGATGACCGAAGGCGTGGTCGTGCCCGTTCTCGGTCCGGTGCTGCAGTTCCAGTTTGTCCGAAACCCCGGCGCCGCCTTCTCCTTTGCCAGCGGCATGACGTGGGTGCTCACCGTGCTCGCCGCTGTCGTGGTGGCCGTCATTGTGTGGGCAGCGCCGCGGATTCGTTCCCGTGCGTGGGCCGTCATGCTCGGTGTGCTTCTCGGCGGTGTGCTCGGTAACCTCACCGACCGACTGTTCCGTGAACCCGGCTTTGGTCTCGGTCACGTTATCGACTTCATCGCGATGCCGTGGCTTATGCCGGCCATCTGGAACATCGCGGATATGGCAATTCTCACCGCGATGTCCATCTTCTTAGTGCTCAATATTCGCGGTGTCCGACTGGATGGGAGCCGTCCGGGCGCCGAGCCCGCGGCCGCTGAGGTCGATGGCTGAGCAGCGGTCTCTTCCCGTCCCGGACGGTCTCGTCGGGGAGCGTTGTGACGTGGCGCTCGGGAAGTTGCTCGGCTTCTCCAGGTCGTTCGCTGCCGAGGTCATTGATTCCGGTGGTGTGAGTGTGAACGGTGTTCCGCTCAAGAAGTCTGATCGCCTCCCGCGCGATGGTTGGCTCGACGTGACCTGGACCGAAAAGACCGGGCCAGTGCTTGAACCGACGCCGGTGGATGACCTGGGCATCGTCTTCGATGACGACGACATTGTCGTCGTCGACAAGCCAGCCGGTGTCGCCGCTCACCCGTCGCTCGGCTGGAATGGCCCGACGGTGGTGGGCGCCCTCGCCGCGGCTGGGTTCCGCATTTCGACCTCGGGCGCGGCCGAGCGACAGGGCGTCGTGCACCGGCTCGATGCGGGCACGAGCGGGCTCATGGTGGTGGCGAAATCGGAGCGGGCCTACACCGAACTCAAGCGCCAGTTCCACGACCGCGAAGTGACCAAGATTTATCACACGGTCGTTCAGGGGCATCCGGACCCCCTGTCCGGGACCATTGATGCCCCCATCGCGCGGCACCCGAAGTCGGAGTGGAAGTTCACGGTCGACCCGGACGGCAAGCACGCCATTACGCACTACGACACCCTTGAGGCGTTTCGCTACGCCTCTCTGCTCGAGATTCACCTCGAGACCGGGCGAACGCACCAGATCCGCGTGCACATGGCCGCACAGCGCCACCCGTGTGTGGGTGACGGCATGTACGGCGCCGATCCGACGTTGAGTGCCAAGCTGCGGCTCGAACGTCAATGGCTGCACGCACACCGCCTGGCGTTGCGGCATCCCGGTTCGGGCGAGTGGGTTGAGTTCGAGAGCGCATACCCGGCCGATTTGCGATTCGCACTGGACTGGCTCGCCGACGCGGACTGAGTCGCGGACGGTCTTCGGCACGGGCGTGGGAACCGCCGGAGGAGTGCCCTCGGAGAGGATTGGCACCCCGGTACGATGCTGGAGTGGCTTCCGATTCCTTCGTGCATTTGCACGTGCACACCGAGTATTCGATGCTCGACGGTGCCGCTCGAATCGGTGAATTGACGCGTGCCGCTGCCGAAGCGGGCATGCCGGCGATCGCCATGACGGACCACGGCAACATGTTCGGCGCGTTCGAGTTCTGGAAAGCCGCGAAAGATGCCGGAATCAAGCCGATCATCGGTACCGAGGCCTATCTGACGCCGGGTACACATCGCTCGGAGCGCACGCGCGTTCGTTGGGGCGATGGCGGTGAGGACGACGTGTCGGGTGGTGGCGCCTATACCCACATGACCCTCCTTGCCCACAACACGACCGGTCTGCACAACCTGTTCCGGTTGTCCTCGCTCGCCTCCATTGAGGGGTACTACTTCAAGCCGCGCATGGACCGCGAGATTCTTGCGAAGTACAGCGAGGGCATCATCGCGACAACGGGGTGTGTCGGTGGCGAGGTGCACACGCGCTTGCGTTTGGGCCAGTACGAGGAGGCGCGTGCCGCGGCCGCAGATTTCCGCGACATTTTCGGAGCCGAGAACTTCTTCTGCGAGGTCATGGACCACGGCATCGGTATCGAGAAGCGCACCCAGGACGACATCTTGCGCATCGCGAAAGACCTCGGCCTCCCGCTGCTCGGCACCAACGATCTGCACTACACGCACGCCCACGATGCCAAAAGCCACGCGGCCCTGCTGTGCGTGCAGTCGGGATCGACCCTCGACGACCCGAACCGGTTCAAGTTCGACGGCGAAGAGTTCTACCTGAAGACGCCGGCACAAATGCGGCACCTGTTCCGGGATTTGCCCGGTGCGGCCGACAACACGCTCGCGGTTGCCGAGCGCTGCGATGTGCAGTTCAACACGTCCGCCAACTACATGCCGCGCTTCCCGGTGCCGGCCGGCGAGAGTGAAGACTCCTGGTTCGTCAAGGAGGTCGAGGCGGGACTGCATCGCCGGTACCCGAATGGCATTCCGGACGCGGTGCGCGCCCAGGCAAACTACGAGTCCGAAGTCATCTCGCAAATGGGCTTCGCCGGCTACTTCCTCGTCGTCGCCGACTTCATCAACTGGTCAAAGAAGAACGGGATTCGTGTCGGCCCGGGTCGTGGTTCCGGCGCCGGTTCAATGGCGGCCTACGCCATGGGTATCACCGACCTTGACCCGCTCGTGCACGGACTCATCTTCGAACGCTTCCTCAACCCCGACCGCGTCTCGATGCCCGACTTCGACGTCGACTTCGACGACCGTCGTCGCCCCGAGGTGATTCGATACGTCACCGAGAAGTACGGCGACGAGCGCGTCGCGCAGATCGTCACCTACGGCACCATCAAGGCGAAGCAAGCGCTCAAGGACTCCGCGCGCGTGCTCGGCTTCGACTTCGGCATGGGTGAGAAGCTCACCAAGGCGATGCCGCCGTCGGTCATGGGTAAGGACATTTCGCTCACCGGCATTTTCGACAAGTCGGATCCGCGCTTCAAAGAAGCCGCTGATATTCGTGGAATCATTGAGACCGATCCGGCCGCAAAGACCGTCTATGACACCGCCGTCGGGCTCGAAAATCTGAAGCGGCAGTGGGGTGTGCACGCCGCCGGTGTGATCATGTCGAGCGAACCGCTCATCGACATCATCCCCATCATGAAGCGCGAACAAGACGGCCAAATCGTCACCCAGTTCGACTATCCCGCGTGTGAGTCGCTCGGTCTCATCAAGATGGACTTCCTCGGGCTGCGCAACCTCACCATCCTCGACGACGCGCTCGACAACATTGAGGCGAACCGAGGCCACCGTCCGGTGCTCGAAGACCTTACCCTCGACGACCCGGCCACCTATGAGCTGCTCTCGCGCGGTGACACACTCGGCGTGTTCCAGCTTGACTCCACCCCGATCCGAGCTCTGCTGCGGCTCATGAAGCCAGACAACTTCGAAGACATTTCGGCCATCCTGGCGCTCTACCGGCCGGGCCCGATGGGTGCCAATTCGCACACCAACTACGCCCTGCGCAAGAACAAGCAGCAGGACATCACGCCGATTCACCCCGAGCTGGCCGAGCCGCTCGCCGAAATCCTCGACACCACCTATGGCCTCATCATTTACCAAGAGCAGGTCATGTCGATCGCGCAGAAAGTCGCTGGGTTCTCGCTCGGTCAGGCCGACATCTTGCGCCGCGCGATGGGTAAAAAGAAGAAGAGCGAACTGGACAAGCAGTTCGCGGACTTCAAGGCCGGCATGAACGCGAACGGCTACTCCGACGCGGCCGTCAACACCCTGTGGGACATTCTGCTGCCATTCTCGGACTACGCCTTCAACAAGGCGCACTCGGCAGCCTACGGCGTGCTGAGCTACTGGACCGCCTACCTGAAGGCGCACTACCCGGCTGAGTTCATGGCCGCGCTGCTCACGAGCGTGGGCGACTCCCGCGACAAGCTCGCCGAGTATCTCGGTGAGTGTCGCCGCATGGGCATCCGCGTGCTCCCGCCCGACGTGAACGAATCCATTGCCTTCTTCGCGGCCGTCGGTGAGGACATTCGCTTCGGTCTCGGCGCCATCCGCAATGTCGGCTACAACGTCGTCGAGGCGATTCGGGGTGCCCGCGAGGGCAAGGGACGGTTCGAAACCTTCCACGACTTCCTCGGCAAGGTGCCGGTGCAGGTCTCGAACAAGCGCACCGTCGAGTCGCTCATCAAGGCCGGAGCCTTCGATTCGCTCGGATCGACTCGGCGCGCGCTCATTGAGATTCACGAGAGCGCCGTTGAATCCGCGGTCAAGGACAAGCGTGCCGAGGAGTCGGGTGCGGTTGGTTTCGATTTCGACTCCCTGTTTGAGGATGCCGGTCACGCGGCCACCGCGCGTGTTCCGGAGCGCCCTGAGTGGCCAAAGAAGGACAAGCTCGCGTTCGAGAAGGAAATGCTTGGCCTGTATGTGTCCGACCACCCGCTCGCCGGCCTCGAAGCGCAGCTCGCCAAGCACGCCGGGACGAGCATCGCCGAACTCACCACGAGCGAATCCCTCCAGGACGGCGACCAGGTCACCATCGCCGGCCTCGTCACGGCGGTCTCGCACCGCATCGCCAAGAAGAGTGGCAACGCCTACGGCTCGATTACGGTCGAAGACTTCACCGGCGAACTAGGCGTCATGTTTATGGGGAAGGCGTACCAAGAGTTTTCCGGTTCGCTCCTCGCCGACACCATCGCGGTGATTCGTGGGCGCATCAGCCAGCGTGACGACGGGATCAGTCTGCATGCGTTCAGCTTCACCAAACTCGAGCTCACCATCGGCGACGACACCGGCCCGGTCACGCTCGCCATTGCGGAGAATCGCGCCACCGAGGCTGTGCTCGCCGATTTGGCCCACGTATTCAAGCGCCACCCGGGCCAGTCCGAGGTGCGACTCAAGCTCCTCGGTTCGAGCGGGGTGCGCGTGTTCGCCGTGCCGTACCAGGTCGGCCCTTCGGCCGACTTCTACGGCGAAATCAAGAGCCTGCTCGGCCCAAACGCCCTCGTCTAGGTCGTTAGGCTGGAGTTCAGATGTTCAGTACCCTCGATCTTCGCGGCCGGGCGACCACGCCGGCCGAACTCCTCGCGCTCGTCCCGCGCGCAGAGACCGATGTCGCCGACGCCTCCGCCGCGGCAGCCGCCCTCATCGATGACGTCCGCGCCCGCGGGGGAGAGGCGCTCCGGAATCACTCCGAACGATTTGATGGGCTACGCCCGGATCGCATTCGCGTCCCCGAGGATGACATCGCCACCGCGGTCGATGCCCTTGATCCGGCGCTCCGCGAGGCCGTCGAGGAGACCATCGCACGGGTTCGTGCCGCGAGTGCCGCACAGGTTCCACCGGCGCGATTCACCGAGCTTGCGCCGGGAGCGCGAGTAGAACAGCGCTGGGTGCCCGTCGACCGCGTCGGCGTGTACGTCCCCGGCGGCAAAGCAATCTATCCATCGAGTGTCGTCATGAACGTCGTGCCGGCCCAGGTGGCCGGGGTGTCGTCAATTGCGCTGGCCTCACCCGTGCAGCGTGAGCATGGGGGAGTGCACCCGGTCGTCCTCGCGGTGGCCGGCCTGCTCGGGGTGACCGAGGTATACGCCATGGGCGGCGCGAGTGCCATCGGAGCGTTCGCCCACGGAGTGCCCGACATCGGACTCGCCCCGGTTTCCGTGGTGACCGGACCGGGCAATGTGTACGTTGCAGCTGCAAAGCGCGTGGTCTCCGGCATTGTGGGCACCGACGCGGAGGCGGGCCCGACGGACATTCTCGTCATCGCCGACGCGAGCGCGAATCCGCGCTGGGTCGCCGCAGACCTGCTCAGCCAGGCCGAGCACGACGAACTCGCTTCGGCGGTGCTCGTCACAACCGACCCGAGTTGGGCGGAGCTCGTCACCGCGGAGCTCGAACGGCAGGTTGCCGAAACTACGCACGTCGATCGCGTCGTCGCGGCCCTGAACGGCCCGCAATCGAAGCTCGTGCTCGTCGATTCGCTCGACCAGGCGGTCGCGTTCGCGAACGCGTACGCTCCCGAACACCTCGAGGTGGTGGTGGCCGATCCGGAACCACTCCTTGCCCGGCTCGGCAACGCCGGGGTGGTGTTTGTCGGCCCGCACGCTCCGGTGGCGCTCGGCGACTACATGGCCGGGTCGAACCACGTATTGCCCACCGGCGGGCAGGCGCGCTACCGTGCCGGACTGTCGGCAGCGACGTTCCTCAAGGCGCAGCAGCTGGTCCGGTACGACCGTGAGGGGCTCGAGCCGCTGCGAGAGCGCATCGAAACCTTCGCCGCCGCGGAGGGCTTGCCGGCCCACGGCGCCGCCGTCACGATCAGGTTCGAGGAGTAGCGATGTACTGTCCGTTTTGCCGACACCCCGACTCTCGGGTCATCGACTCGCGTACGAGCGACGACGGCGCCAGCATCCGTCGCCGTCGCCAGTGTCCTGAGTGCCAGCGTCGGTTCTCCACCATCGAGACGGCATCGCTCATGGTCGTGAAGCGTTCCGGTGTGGTCGAACCGTTCAGTCGCGACAAAGTCGTCTCGGGCGTGCGCAAGGCATGCCAGGGCCGCCCGGTCACCGATAGCGACCTCGCCCTGCTCGCTCAGCGAGTCGAGGAGACGGTTCGCGCGAGCGGTGCCTCGCAAATCGATGCCAACGACATCGGCCTCGCCATCTTGACGCCGCTGCGCGAACTCGACGAGGTC
>DATGWF010000033.1:0-1616 GCA_035299585.1 Microbacteriaceae bacterium | reverse complement strand
GGTTCACGATCTGGCTGTCAAACTCGTCGACAGCAGCAAGTTCGACCTTCGCTGTGGCGAGACGACGCTCCTGTTCCTCCGCGCTTTCGGTCGCGCGCCCCGTGAGTCGACGCACCAGCTCGTCCCAGGACGGCGGCAAGAGAAAGACCAGATGCGCGTCCGGCATCGCGCGGCGGACGCTTCTCGCCCCCTGAATATCGATTTCGAGGAGCACATTGCGTCCGGCTTCGAGCGCCGCGACAACGGGTTGCTTCGGCGTGCCGTATCGATAGGCGTTGTGCACGGTCGCCCACTCCAACAGTTCATCATGAGCGACGAGTTCGTCGAATTGGGCATCACTCAGGAAGTAGTAGTGCGTTCCGTCAACTTCTCCAGGGCGCGGTGCTCGCGTTGTTGCAGAGACGGAAAGCTGCACGTCGGGAAAGTGCTCACGAATGTAGCTCGCGACGGTTCCCTTTCCGACCGCCGTCGGGCCGGCGAGGACGAGCAAACGTCCGCGGGCAACCGGATGAGCGGCCTCCCAGGAACGCAGGTAGGTTTTCAGAGCCTCGAGCTGTCGGACGCCCAGCCCACCGAGCCGCTTCACCGGCGCGATACCCAGTTCCTCGAGGATTCGGGTCGTTTTGGTGTCGCCGATCCCCGGAACGGCTCGCAGGAAATCAGGGACGCGCATCCGGGCGATGGCTTCACTCGCTCCGGACCGTGCGAGCGAAAGAAGCTCAAGCGGTCTCACGTCACCGGCCGACAGTCGCTTTTTCGCCTCAGCGCGTTCGGTCCGAGCCGCAATGGCACGACGCGCGGCGGCGGCTCGGTCGACTTCGGGAAGGTTAGGCATAGCGGGCGATTTCGTCTCGACGACGCTCAAGAGCCTCGACGAGACCGAGTGGCCCCAATTCCAGCAGTGAGCGTGATTCGCTCACGATAACGCCTTTCGCAAGCGCACCAAAAATGCCGCTCATCTGAGCAAATTCCGCGCCCTGCGCCCCGAACCCCGGCGCGAGGATGGGAAGCACGGGTGTCAGTTCGGAATCCGTCGGGATGCCAAACTCACGCAAGCTGAGCGTGGCCCCGAGGACGACGCCGAAGGAACCCATAACTTCGAAGTCATCGTTCCAGTGCGCGACGCCGCCCAGGATGCTGGCCGCCACGCTTCGTTCGACGTCCGCCCGGTACGCCTGCTGGAGCCCGGCGGCTTCGGGATTCGACGTCGCCGCCAGGACAAACAATCCCTTGCCGTATGCGCGAGCACGTTCGACGGTCCCCGCGAGCGAGCCCAGGCCGAGATACGGCGCAACCGTGAGCGCGTCGACCTCGAGCGGAGAACCCGGCTGAAGCCACGCGGACGCGTACGCGTCCATCGTCGTGCCGATATCGCCTCGCTTCGCGTCGCCGATGATGACGAGTCCCGCAGCTCGGGCCTCCGCAAGGACTCGTTCAAGCGCCTGAAAACCTGAGGAACCGAAGCGTTCGAAAAATGAAACCTGCGGCTTCACTATCCCGGCACGACCGGCGACCGCATCCACGACCCGCAGACCGAACTCACGCGCGCCAGCGGCCGAAACATCAAGCTCCCAACGTTCCAGAAGCCAGTCGTGTGGGTCGATCCCGACACAGAC
>DATGWF010000032.1:0-4233 GCA_035299585.1 Microbacteriaceae bacterium | reverse complement strand
CTTGATTCGCTCATCCGAATCCCAGAGGTACGCCCCCGGCTCGCTCGTCATGGCACGGAATCGTCGAAACACCGCCGCGATCCCGTCACTCGGCCGCAGTTCACCGTCGATCGCAGCGAGCTTCGGAGCGTGGCTGGGCGTGCCCACTTGCGGTCGCGGTGATTCGCCGGCGTCAGCTGCCGAGATCGCTTGGAGGACCACTTCCGCGCCTCGAACCGCAAAATCACTGAGGACGTCGCTCGCGGACGCCAACGGATCGACCTCGAGGGCTTCGGAGCGCCAGAGCGGCCCGGAGTCCACTCCCGTGTCGAGCTGAAACACGCTCACACCGAGCGGCTCTCCGGCAAGGAGCGCGTGCGGAACGGGTGCTGCCCCTCGCCAGCGTGGGAGAAGCGAAAAATGCAGATTCATCCAGCCCGCGTTGGGGGCGGCGAGCATCGGCGGACGGAAAATCGCCCCGAACGCAACCACGACTCCGAGATCAACGCGCGCGTCACGGACCGCCGCCACGACTTCATCGGTCACAACGTTCGCTTTCAGAAGCGGGAGCCCCATGTCGGTCGCGGCGACCGCGACCTCGGAGGGGGTGAGGATGCGCTTACGTCCTCGCGGAGCATCTTCCCGGGTGAGCACCAGCACAATCTCGTGGCCGGCGCGGTTCAAGGCTTCGAGGGTGGGAACCGCCACCGCCGGAGTTCCGGCAAACACGATTCTCACGACCACGCCTCCGGGTCATCCAGTCGAACACGAACCGTCCCAGTATTCCGCACACGGTCACGCGGCACGCCCGAACGCGCCTGTGTAGCCAGCCGAATTTGCCAGGCTTTGAGCGCCACAGCCAGTCGGTTGCCAAGACCGATTTCGCATCGGATGACGAGCTGCCAGATTTCGCCATCAACCGGGAGAGGTCCGAAGCTCTCAATCCGGCCCTCCGACTTGAGTCCGTCGATGATCTCGAGGATCCCGGTCAGTACTTCTTTCCGGGCCCGGACCGTCGCCGAACGGACCGCCGGCGGCAATCCGACAGCCAGCCGTTCCGAAAGTTCGCGTCGGGCCCACTCCGCCAGCGTCCAGGTGGCGAAGGCGGTCGCGAGTGGCCCATCGGTGCCGGGGAGGAACACGGGCGCACCGGGCGAAGCGAGGCTCGCCGCACGGGACCACCAGCGCACGGCGTCCTCTGGCGCGTGGAGACCTTCCCGGGCCAACAGTCGCGGGGCATCCAACAGCACGACCGCGGCATATCCCCCATCTGGAATCGGCTCGGCGCCCCGGGTTGCGATCACCAGGGCGGGTTCTGAACCGATGCGGGTGAGTTTGCGCTCTCCGTCGGAGATGATGACCGGCACGCCGGGAAACGCCTTTCCCAGATCTTCCGCCGTGCGGCTCGCAGCCGCACCGACCGGAACGACACTCTGGCCGGAACATGCCGAGCACGCCCAGCTCGTCGCGGTGGTTCCGCACAGGCGACACTGCGGTGGCTTTCGAGCGCTCGGGAAGAACAACGCTCCGTGACAGGTGCGGCATCGCGCCGGTTGCCGACAGTCGCGACACATCCCCGAGGTCGAATAGCCGGGCTGCGCGACCTGAAGCAACACCGGACCGTCACCGAGGGCGGTTTTCGCCCCCTGGAAGGCCTGCGAGCTCAAACCGGGGCGAGTCGGGTCGGCATCGAGCACGATGTTCGGTCGTTCCGGGCGGAGCGGCGCGAGGGCGGTCAGCCAACCGATGTCCACGAGCCGAGCGATGTCGACACTGGGGTTGAGGCCGGCAAACACGAGCGCCGCGCGTGTTGCCTCCTGGCGAATGAGCGCAACGTCCCTAGCGTGCACCCCGGGCGCGAGTGGTTCAGCGAAGGAGGAATCCGACTCATCCCACACCAGCAAGAGGCTCGCGTTGGCAACCGGGCTGAGCAGTGCCGAGCGATTCCCGACGACGACGAAACTTCCGCCCCGGACGAGTCGAAGGTGGTTGGCGAACCGCTGCTGGGCGGACTGTCTGGCATCGACCGCGACGATCCGGCGGGCCGGAATGAGACGCTCAAGGGCGCGTTCGACGACCTCTTGGTCTCTATAGTCCGGCACCGCGACGATCGCGCTGTCGCCGCGAGCAAGGGCCTGCGTTGCAAGTTCGGCGAAATTCGCCGCCCAGGCCGGAATCGCACCGCCCTCGGTCGCGAGCAAACGTGGTTGCGTGGTGAGGAAGGCTCGCGCACCGGCGTCGGCGAGACGCTGTGCCGCGCCGTCCGGGAAGCCCGAGAGATCGCGAGCCGTAACGGGACCAATCGCGGGCACGCCCTCGGCGAGCACCGACTTCTCGGCTCGCACGTGTCGCGGCGGAATCGCCAATCGGAGCACGTCACTCGAAACCCCCGCGCCGCGGTCGGCCACGCGCCGCGCCAGGTCGAACAGCAGCGGCGTCGCAACGGGTTCAGGGGTGAGGACCGCTTTGACGTCGACGAGCGTACGTTCGAAATCGGAGTGATCGGTGAAGTCGACAATCCAGCCTTGGGCAATACGTCCGCTCGCCCGCAACGGTACGCTCACCCGTTGCCCAACTCGCACCTCGTCGCGCAACGCCCCGGGCACGCGGTAGTCGAAGAGATGGTCGAGTTGCGGGAGTGATGACTCCAGCAACACCCTCGCGATCGGACCAGTCACGGTCAGGCCCCGACGACGCTCCGAAGCGCTTCGGCCCGATCGGTGCGCTCCCAGGTGAACTCTGCGCGCTCTCGTCCGAAGTGACCGTAGGCCGCCGTTGCCCGGTATATCGGGCGCAGGAGGTCAAGGTCGCGAATGATCGCGGCCGGCCGGAGGTCGAACACCTCACGAATTGCCTGTGTAATGGCGAGATCGGACACCGATCCGGTGCCGAAGGTCTCGACGTACAGTCCGACGGGCGCGGCAGTTCCAATGGCGTAGGCAACCTGAACTTCGCAGCGGTCCGCGAGCCCTGCCGCGACGACATTCTTCGCAACCCAGCGCATCGCATATGCCGCCGAACGGTCCACCTTCGACGGATCTTTCCCACTGAACGCGCCGCCGCCGTGGCGGCTCGCGCCACCGTAGGTGTCGATGATGATCTTGCGTCCGGTGAGTCCAGCGTCGCCCTTCGGCCCGCCAATCTCAAAGATTCCCGTCGGGTTGATGAGCATTCGAGTGCGCGACGAATCGAGCCCCACTCGTTCCAGGACAGGTCGAATCACGAGCTCTTCGACCTCGCTGCGCAGGGTCGCGGTTGACACCCCGTGGGCGTGCTGGGTCGAGAGCACGACCGTGTCGATTGTCTTGGGTACGGCGCCGTCGTATCCGATTGTGACCTGGGTCTTGCCGTCGGGTCGAAGGTAGCCGAGCTGACCGGATCGACGGACCTCGGCGAGCCGCTCGGCGAGCCGGTGCGCCGCCCAGATCGGCAGCGGCATGAGTTCCGGGGTTTCGCGGGTCGCGTAGCCGAACATAATCCCCTGGTCGCCCGCACCTTGCCGGTCGAGTGCCTCCTCGGAACCTGACTCGCGGGTTTCAAGCGCGTTGTCAACGCCCGCGGCGATGTCCGGAGACTGCTGGCCGATCGACACCGACACGCCGCAGCTCTCGCCGTCGAAGTAGGTGTCACCACCGACGTACCCAATGTCGGTAATGGTCTTGCGAACAATCTGGGGAATCTCGACGTAGCCGTCCGTCGTGACCTCGCCAGCGACGTGCACGAGACCGGTTGTGACCATCGTTTCGACCGCGACGCGCGACGACGGGTCCTGCTCGAGCAAGGCGTCAAGAATTGCGTCGGACACCTGATCGCAGAGCTTGTCCGGGTGACCCTCCGTGACGGATTCAGAGGTGAACAGTCGAAGCTCAGTCATGGTGTCGTTTCCGTTGCAGCGTGAAAGTCGAGGATCTCGTCAAGAATGGCATGCGCGACGGACAATTTGTCCCCCGTGACGGTTCGAGTCGCGACGAGACCGGGAGACGCAGCGGCTGCTCGCACGATGACGACATCATTGTCGTCGGCACCGAACACGGCGCCCACTCCTCGCTCGTCTGGAACGACTCGGTTCGCAACGAGAATGTCGCAGCCTTTGCGCTCACGTTTCAGCGACGCACGTTCGCGCAACTGCTCCGCATTTGCGGCTGATTCTGCGGCGAATCCGACGATGACCTGGCCGGGGCGCCGATCTCGCGACAAGCCGGCAAGGATGTCGGGGTTGGGCACAAGCCGAAGCTGCCATTCGGCGCCGAGCTC
>DATGWF010000031.1:0-12983 GCA_035299585.1 Microbacteriaceae bacterium | reverse complement strand
CTGTGCTGTTCCACGGGGGAGAGGCTCCGAGCAAGCGCGACAGTCGGTAGCCCGCTCGGGAGCTCGTACACGCGCTCGAAGCGGTTCCGACGCAGGCACACCACGTCCCCCACGCGCCACATGTACTCGAGCGCGATCTTGACGTCGCTCCAACCCCACCATGCGCCGCGCGAGCGGTTCTCGTCGTGCTCAATCGCCCGCGAGGTCATCGGGCCGTTCGAGGCGAGCTCGCGCACCAGCCACTCACACAACTCTGTTCGCTCGGACAACCACCAGCCATGGCGACTCGCCCGAAACTCATCCCGACGCCACTGCCACAGCGGCCAGTCTTCGGTTGGGATGATGCCCGCCTGGTGTGGCCAATACTCAATACTGTGGCGACCGGCCAAGCCGTCGAGTGCGGCCGTTTCGTAGGGCCCGAGGCGGCTGAGCAGGGGAAGGTAGTGGGCCCGCTCGTAGACATTGACCGAATCAATCTGCAGCTGGCCGAGGTCACGCAAGACGAATTGCACGTGGCGCGAACCGGGAGCGGCGGGGCGACGCCCTCCCAGGCCGCTGGAAGCAAGCGCAATTCGTCGCGCGTCGCGCGCGCTCACCGCTGTGCTTCGGGCCATCGCCTATGAATCTAGCAGCGGGCCAGCATGGGACGGCTCGTAGACTGTGGTCATGACTCAGTCGTCGCGTCAGAAAGACTCGTCGGGCAGCTCGGCCGCCGGCTCATCGGTTCCAACGGGGGTGCGCGAAGCGGCCGAATGGTCCTGGCGTCTGCTCGCGATTGGCGCGCTCATCCTCGCGGTGCTCTGGCTCATCGTGCTGCTCCGCGAAATCAGCATCCCGGTGTTGATTGCCGTGCTTGTTGCGGCGCTCCTGGTGCCGTTCTCGAACTTCCTTCAGCGGCACCGATGGCCGCGTTGGGCCTCGATAGCCGCAGCCCTCGTCTCCTTCATTGTCGCGCTCGTCGGGCTCGTCACCCTGTGGGTGAATCAAATTGCGCTCGCCTCGAGTGACCTCGCCGACCGCGCCCAATCTGCCTGGCGCGGCCTGGCCCACGACCTCAGCGACCTAGGCATCTCAGTGTCGGCGACCCAGCTGCAGACCTGGATTGACGAGGTCGTCGCCTCAATCCAGAACGACAGTGCTCGCTGGCTCGCGGGCGCGCTTTCCGTCGGGACGACACTCACCCACGTGCTCGCCGGGACGCTACTCGTCCTCTTCAGCACGTTGTTCTTCCTCATTGACGGTCGCCGCATCTGGCTCTGGATTGTGCAACTGTTTCCGCGTGCCGCACGCGAGGCCATTGACGACGCCGGTTCGCGCGGATGGCTCACACTCACAAGCTTCGTCCGGGTCCAGATCCTGGTGGCCGCAATTGACGGCCTGGGAATCGGAATCGGGGCGGCGCTTCTCGGTGTGCCACTCGCGATTCCGATCGGCATCATGGTTTTCCTCGGTTCCTTTATCCCGATTGTTGGTGCCGTCGTCACCGGCATCATTGCGAGCATCGTGGCTCTCATCTACTGCGGACCGGTGGTTGCGCTCATCATGGTCGGAATCGTGCTGCTCGTGCAGCAGGTCGAGGGCCACGTGCTGCAGCCACTCGTGATGGGGTCGGCGGTCAAGGTACACCCGCTCGCGGTCGTCCTCGCTGTTGCGACCGGCTCGTTCCTCGGCGGAATCGCCGGTGCACTGTTTGCGGTGCCCCTCGCCGCTACACTCAACGTCATGGTTGGTTCCCTCGTACGTCGTCACCCGTCGGCGGGTGTCGAGGCGCCCGTGCGCTCCCGTTCGGGATTCGCGCGTTGGTTTTCCCGCGGTGACGCCTCGTGAGCGAACCCACATTTGACGAGCTGGTGACGGCTCGTCAGAACGTTTCCGCCGTCGCGCGAGTGACCCCGGTTGAGTCGAGCGGCTATCTCGCCGGCATTCTCGGTGCTCCGGTCGTGCTGAAGTGCGAGAACCTGCAGCGCACCGGCGCCTACAAGATTCGCGGCGCCTACAACCGACTGTCGCAGCTGACCGCGGAGGAACGTGCCCGTGGCGTGGTGGCCGCTTCAGCAGGGAACCACGCACAAGGCGTTTCCTACGCCGCGCGCGAGCTCGGGATCCAAGCGACCATCTTCATGCCGATCGGTGTCGCGCTCCCCAAACTGGAAGCAACCCGCGATTACGGAGCGAACGTCCAACTCACCGGCGAGATTTTTGCCGACACCCTTGTCGCCGCAAAGGCATTCGCCGCCGAGACCGGCGCCGTATTCATCCCACCCTTCGACCACCCCGATGTCGTCGCCGGTCAAGCCTCCGTCGGCTTTGAAATTCTTGAGCAAGTGCCGAACGTCGACACCGTCGTCGTCCCCATCGGCGGTGGCGGGCTCATCTCGGGTGTCGCGGCGGCGGTCAAGCAGCAAGCCGCCCGGTTGGGTCGGTCCGTTCGGGTGGTGGGGGTCCAGGCGGCCAACGCCGCACCGTACCCGGCGTCTCTTGCCGCCGGCCACATCCAAAGTGTCCCACCGGTCACGACGATTGCGGACGGCATCGCGGTGTACACGCCCGGTTCGCTCAACTTCGACATGGTGCAGCGCTACGTCGACGACGTCGTCACCGTCTCCGAGGACGATTTCGCCCGGGCGCTCGTCGTGCTCCTCGAACGCGCCAAACTGGTGGTCGAACCGGCCGGGGCTGCTTCGGTCGCGGCCATCCTCTCCGGCGCGTTAGCCGCGGCGGTCCCCAACCCCGGAACAACCGTCGCCATCCTGTCGGGCGGCAACATCGACCCGCTCCTCATGCAGCGGGTAATCGCGGTGGGTCTGGCGGCAAGTGCTCGCTATCTCACCATCAAGGTGTCATTGCCAGACCGACCCGGTCAGCTCGCACTCGTTGCCGAAACACTCACAGCCGTCAGCGCGAACGTCGTCGAGGTGCTCCACACCCGGCACAGCCAAGACATGCGGATCAGTGAGGTCGAGTTGCAAGTTTCGGTCGAGACACGTGGTCCCGAGCATCGCGAACTCGTCATCCAAGCACTCCGTGAGGCAGGTCTGGACCCGCGAGTGGTGGACTAGGCGCCCGACCAGGTCTCGACGCCGAGGATTTCGACGCGAATTTCGCGGCCGTTCGGAGCCGTGTACGAGGTGGATGCGCCGATTTCGAGACCGAGAATGGCGGCACCGAGTGGGCTCTGCTCGCTGAATACGTCGAGTTCGGTGTGGCCGGCGAGTTCGCGGCTGCCAATCAGAAACTGCGTCTCGTCGCCGGCAATGACGGCCGTGATGAGGGTACCCGGGACAACCTTGCCCTCGGACTCCGGTGCGGCTCCGACGTGCGCGTGCTCGAGCAGCTCGGCGAGCTGACGGATTCGCGCCTCCATCTTGCCCTGCACCTCTTTCGCGGCGTGATAGCCGGCGTTCTCCTTGAGGTCGCCCTCGGAGCGGGCCGCCTCAATCTTCTGCGCGATGTCGATTCGACCGCGCGTCGAGAGTTCTTCGAGCTCTGCTGCAAGGCGGTCGTATGCGTCTTGCGTCAGCCAGGTCACGTGAGGTTCAGCCATAATGGGCCAGTCTAGGAAGCCCAGCAGGCGTACACCAAACCGGCCTGTGGTGGCATCGCCGTTCGCACGTTCTCGCTGAACTGCCGGGTGTACTCGGTGTCGGCCGGAATGTCGACAATCTTCCAGCCGACGACCTGGAACTCCGAGTTGAGTGCCTGGATGGCACAGGCGACCGGCGTTCCCGGAGCGACCGTCACACTCCAGGTGATGGCCATCTCGCGCCGCTCCGGGTCGTAGATGTTGGAGATGTCGCGGGTCTCGACCGTGGCGAAGCCGAAGTTCACCCAGGCGACCCAGCCGCCAAAGACGAGCGCTGCCGTCGTGATGCCGAGCACCCACCAGCGCTTCTTCAGCGGGGTGCGGGTTCCGTACCGCTCGGCGAGGCTGCTCATCACTCTCCCTTGGCCTAGGCTGGTTTCGAGTCTACCGAGGAGAATCATGAGTCTTCATGCCGCGATGATCTGGGCAATGGATGCGACGCCGAGCCCGACGCCCACCATCGTCGACGAGAACCTTGTCACTCCCGGACCGTGGGGGTTCGTTGCCACCGCATTTATTGCGCTTGCCACGATCGGTCTCATTTACGACGCCGTGCGACGGATGCGTCGGATGCGCTATCGGGCCGAAATCGCCGCCAAGCTCGACGCCGAAGAGGCCGCCCGGAACGCAGGTGACTCGTCCCCGAGCGTTCCCGGATAGTTCCCGACGGGCTCGCCATCGAAGGCGTTGCTACACGGACCCGGAGGGATGATTCCACACCCCATCGGGCGTCGCTCGATCAGGCCCGGTAGGCGGGAGCGAGCGCAATCAGAAGGGTCGCGGTCCAGTGGCACATGAACGCGATCACCGTGCACGCGTGGAAAATCTCGTGAAAGCCAAATCGGCCCGGCCACGGGTTGGGACGCTTCAGGCCGTAGACGATAGCGCCGGCCGTGTAGAGCAAACCGCCCGTCATGACGAGCACCATCATCGGTGCGCTCGCCTGGAATAGCGGAACGATGTACATCATCGCTGCCCAACCGAGTCCGATGTAGATGGGCACGTAGAGCCAACGCGGTGCGGTGATCCAGAACACCCGGAAGCCAATTCCGAGGAGCGTCCCGGACCACACCAGCCAGAGCAAGAGTGTTCCCTGTTCCGGGGGAAGTGCCAGCAGTGCAAGCGGCGTATACGTTCCGGCGATGAGCAAGAAGATGTTGGCGTGGTCGATGCGCTTAAGCGTCACTTTCACCCGAGGTGACCAATTGAAGCGGTGGTACAGAGCCGAATTGCCAAAGAGCAGCATCGAGGACAAGACGAAGACCGCGGAGGCCCATTTCGCGGTCGCGCCGTGGGCAAGGCAGACCAGGACGATGCCGGCGGCGACGGTCAGCGGAAAGGTGCCGGCGTGGAGCCATCCGCGCCATGTGGGTTTGACCTCTGAGGGTGTCGAACCGGCTGCGTCAAGCAACGGAACGTTGGGCAATTGCGGGTCGTGGGCGTCATCGGCCGCGAGGAGTTCGGTGAGTTCTTCGTCATCCGGGCGCGTCATGGCCACAGCCTACGCGCGAACCCATGCCGCTGCCTGAACGCGGGCAGAACGTCTCGGCACCGGACTCCAGCGGGTGCGCTCGATAGACTCGGAGACGATGCATCGCGAGCCGACCGAACGCCACGGGCTCCTCTACCAGTTGTACGAGGGCCGACTGCAGCGTTCTCTGCGCTCGGAAACACTCCCACACCACATCGCCATGATCATCGATGGAAATCGACGCTGGGCGAAGCAGCTCGGGCTCGCAACTGCGGCGCACGGCCATCGCGCCGGCGCGGCTCGCATGCGCGAATTCCTGACCTGGTGTGACGACCTCGGCATCCAGATGGTCACGCTGTACTTGCTCTCGGCGGACAATCTCGGCAACCGAGCCGCTGCCGAACTCAGCGAGTTGACCGCAATTATTGCCGACCTTGCTCGCGATTTGAGCCGGGTTCGTGACTGGCAAATCCACCACATCGGCTCGGATGCGGGACTTCCCGAGGGCTTGGTGGATGCCCTCACCGAGGCGAGCGCAACGACAGCGTCCAAGCGCGGAATGCACATCAACCTCGCGGTCGGGTACGGCGGGCGCAAGGAAATTACCGACGCCATGCGGTCCATCGTGGCGCACTACGTCTCGGAAGGGCGCTCGCTCGATGAGCTTGCCGACGCAATCAGCCCCGAACTCATCGCCGAGCATCTCTACACCGGGGGACTGCCTGATCCCGACCTCGTCATCCGCACCTCGGGGGAGCAGCGACTGAGCGATTTCATGCTGTGGCAGGCGGCGCACAGCGAGTTCTATTTTGTCGAAGCCCTCGGCCCGGACCTGCGGAAGGTTGACTTTCTGCGGGCCCTGCGCGACTACGTTGGCCGTCATCGCCGATTCGGAAAATAGTTCCTCAACTCCCGCTCAAGATGGCGTGTCGCTCCCGGGCTTCGCGAGCGGCGGCCGTAGGTTCGGGGCAACAGGCAACACACCTGTTTGGGAAGGCCGAAGGGCCCGCCGTTCGGTCAACTCACAACTGAATGAGCAGCGATGCTCGCGACGGGAGTCACCGTGGCCGAATCCGCACAGCCCAAGTCCACCACCAAGCGATCGAGCGCGACATCGACGAAGACTCGCGAGCGAACCTATGTGCTCGATACCTCGGTTTTGCTGTCTGATCCAACCGCGTTCTTCCGCTTCGCCGAACATTCCGTGGTGATCCCGGTCGTCGTCATCGCCGAGCTCGAGGGTAAGCGCCACGACCCCGAAATTGGCTACTTTGCCCGACAGGCGCTGCGCACGCTCGACGATTTGCGGGTCGCCCACGAACGACTCGACTTTCCCATCCCGGTCGGTGACGGCGGCACCCTCAGGGTCGAGCTCAACCACAGCTCGCAAGAGTTGCTTCCGAGCGGCTTACGACTTGCCGACAACGACAGTCGGATTCTCGCGTGCGCCTTCAATCTGGCCCACGATGGCTTGGATGTCACCGTGGTCTCAAAGGACCTTCCGCTTCGAGTGAAGGCGGCCGCCATCGGTCTCGACGCCGAAGAATACCGGGCGGAACTGGCTGTCGATTCGGGCTGGACCGGCATGGCCGAGCTGACGCTGAGTTCCGCTGACATGTCCGAGCTCTATGAGAACGAGGAGCTCCGTCTCGCGGCAGCGCGGGAGCATCCGGTGAACACCGGCCTCGTACTCCACTCTGACCGTGGCTCGGCGCTGGGCCGTGTGATGGGCGACGGCGTTGTGCGACTGATTCGCGGCGACCGTGAGGTGTTCGGTCTGCACGGGCGGAGCGCGGAGCAGCGTCTCGCCATCGACCTGCTGCTCGACCCCGACATTGGCATCGTCTCGCTCGGCGGCAAAGCGGGCACCGGCAAGTCAGCACTCGCGCTCTGCGCCGGCCTCGAGGCAGTCCTCGAGCGTGGGATGCACAAAAAGATTGTCGTCTTCCGTCCGCTCTACGCCGTGGGAGGGCAAGAGCTCGGCTACTTGCCCGGCGATCAGGGGGAGAAGATGAACCCGTGGGGTCAGGCAGTCTTCGACACCCTTGGTTCACTCGTGAGCGATAACGTTCTCGATGAAATCGTCGAGCGAGGGCTGCTCGAGGTCTTGCCGCTTACCCACATTCGCGGGCGATCATTGCACGATTCGTTTGTCATCGTCGATGAGGCCCAATCGCTCGAGCGCAATGTGCTCCTCACCGTGCTCAGCCGCATCGGCCAGAATTCGCGGGTCGTGCTCACGCACGACGTCGCGCAGCGGGACAACCTCCGCGTCGGGCGCTACGACGGCATCGCCTCGGTCATCGAATCGCTCAAGGGGCACCAACTGTTCGCGCATATGACGCTCGTGCGCTCCGAGCGCTCCGCCATTGCGGCCCTGGTTTCCGAAGTCCTCGACGGAGCAGAGCTTGCGTAGCGCGGTGTGAACGAGCGCGAGCCGCAACCCATCGCCGCTACCCTGCTGCGATGTCGCTCTCCACAAAGGCCCAGAATCTCGCGACGATTGTCCTCTTGTGGTTCAACACCGCGGTGGTCTTCGTCGTTGCGTTGATAGCTTTCAGGCACATTCCGCATCTCCCCGCCCTCACTCTTGTCTTTTTCTTCGCGGTCGTGCCGTTCGCCGTGGCTGCCTTTTCCGCCACCTTGAGCACGCTCCTCTCGGTGGTCGTTCTCGTGATCCCGGTCGCACGTTTCCATCTGGCGCGCCTCGTGGTCCTCTGGTTGATTCACGCTGCGTGCTCCGGATACGTCCTCTACAAGCTGGTTCGCGGCTGGAGCGCTTGACCAAAGTCCGCTCCAGAAGGTGTGCGTGACGGCACTGCGCCGAATACCTCTTCCCGGCTGAACGGCCGTGAGATGGCGGTGGGGCCGGTCGAAGACCGGCCCCACCGCGCTATCGGTACCCGCTACGGGTGCGTCATCGACATGAGGTCGAGGGCCGCGTCGAGCTGCGCTTCGGTGACCTCACCGCGCTCGACATAGCCGAGGTCGACGACGGCCTCGCGCACGGTAATGCCCTTCGATACCGAGTGCTTGGCAATCTTCGCCGCTGCCTCGTACCCGATGATTTTGTTGAGCGGGGTCACAATCGACGGCGACATCCCCGCAAGCGCGGCGGCTCGTTCGACGTTCGCTTCGAGGCCATCGACGGTCTTGTCAGCCAGGAGTCGGCTCGCGTTGGCAAGCAGGCGAATCGACTCGAGTAGGGCGGTTCCCATGACCGGAATCTGCACGTTGAGCTCGAACGAACCCGAGGCGCCGCCCCAAGCGACGGTCGCGTCGTTGCCGATGACGCGCGCGCACACCATGAGTACGGCCTCGGGAACCACAGGGTTCACCTTTCCGGGCATAATCGACGAGCCCGGCTGCAGGTCCGGAATGTGGATTTCACCGAGACCGGTGTTCGGGCCCGAGCCCATCCAGCGAATGTCGTTACAAATCTTTGTGAGGCTCACCGCGACCGTGCGCAGCGCGCCGGAGGCATCCACGAGGCCGTCCCGGTTGGCCTGGGCTTCGAAGTGGTCGACAGCTTCGGTCACCGGAAGCTCGGTCTCTGCGGCGAGGAGCGCAATGACTCGCTGCGGGAATCCCACCGGAGTGTTGATGCCGGTTCCGACGGCGGTGCCGCCGAGGGGAACCTCGGCAACACGGGGGAGCGCCGATTCAACGCGGGCGATGCCCAGTCGAATTTGTCGGGCATAGCCACCGAACTCTTGGCCGAGCGTGACCGGCGTGGCGTCCATGAGGTGGGTGCGGCCTGCCTTGACGACGCTCTTCCACTCCTGCGCCTTGCGCTCGAGCGAGACGGCGAGGTGGTCGAGTGAGGGCACGAGATGGTCGATGAGCGCCTCGGTGACCGCGATGTGCACGGAGGTCGGGAAGACATCGTTGGACGACTGTGAGGCGTTGACGTGGTCGTTCGGGTGCACGGGCGATCCGAGCTTGGCGCTCGCGATTGTCGCGAGCACCTCGTTCATGTTCATGTTGCTCGAGGTGCCCGATCCGGTCTGGTACACGTCGATCGGGAATTGGTCGAGGTGCTCTCCGGCAATGATTTCGTCGGCTGCGGCCGCGATCGCGTTGGCGACGTCGGAGGCGAGTACCCCGAGTTCGGCGTTGGCGAGCGCCGCAGACTTCTTGATGCGAGCGAGCGCCTGGATCTGTGCTATCTCAAGCGTTGACCCAGAGATGGGGAAGTTTTCGACGGCGCGTTGAGTTTGCGCAGCGTAGAGCGCGTTCTTGGGAACGCGCACCTCACCCATGGTGTCGTGTTCGATGCGGTATTCGGTTTCGTGTGCCACGAGGCAGCCCCTTTGCGTTACGGATGTGGTCAGGAAAGGTCGATGTCGCCGACGATGATGTCGGGTTCGGCGCGGCCCTCTGAGAGCCGATAGTTCGCGCCAACGATGCCCACCTCACCTGAGGCGATGGCATCGCTAATGAGTTCACTCCGCTCGAGGAGCTCTGCGATGGTGTCGCGCAAGTGCTCGCGGCCCACGTGCGAGAGGTCGAGCGATGCGGGATCGACTGCCTCGCCGTCCCGCGAACCGCTGACGCGGCGCACGGCCGGGACAATCGGAGCGATGAGATCCGCGATGTGCGGCGGGAGCGGGCTGGCATCCGGGCCGAGCGAAGCGATGGCGGCACCGACCGCCCCGCAATTGTCGTGCCCGAGGACGAGAATGAGGTGAACCCCGAGCACACTCACGGCGTACTCGAGCGAGCCGACGACGGAGTCGGAAATGACCTGGCCGGCATTGCGCACTACGAAGGCGTCACCGAGGCCGACGTCGAAAATGATTTCCGCGGACAGCCGCGAGTCGCTACAGCCGAAGATCGCGACCCGCGGGTGTTGCGAACCGGACACCGCGGTGCGTCGTTCGGCGTCTTGGCGGGGATGCTCCGGTTCGCCGCGTATGAACCGCTCGTTCCCGGCGACGAGTTCGCGCCACGCCCGCCCGGGCACTACTTCACCGCCAAGATGCTGGCGGCAACCGCGGCGATTGCGCGCGTCATTTCCGCCTCGGTTGCGGTTCCGAAGACCAGGACGGTCTGGGTGGAACCATCCGCCGCGACAAACTCTGTGGTCACGCCGTAGCGGGCGTTGCCAACCTCGGTTCCGGCCGTGCGATTGTCGGTAACGACCCAGTCGACTCCGCCGATGGTGGTGGAGCCGGTCGGCGCGGTGTCGCCGAACTGCTTCGACACCCAGGTCGGGTTGGCGTTGGTGGATTGCATCATGCCGATGAACTGATTGCTCGGGGTGACCCAACCGAGGTTCCAGGCGACCACGTTG
This sequence comes from Microbacteriaceae bacterium, assembly GCA_035299585.1. Classification (GTDB taxonomy): domain Bacteria; phylum Actinomycetota; class Actinomycetes; order Actinomycetales; family Microbacteriaceae; genus DATGWF01. The sequence goes on along the minus strand of DATGWF010000031.1, from coordinate 2,633 downwards.
TCTGCGGACGTGCGCACCTCGGCGACGTTGACGGTGCCCTGAATATTCGGTACGAGCGCGGTGGCTCCAAGCACGGATACCGCGTCACGAGCGACCTGCTGCGCGTTGACGGACCGGTCGATGGGTGCATCGGGTCGAGGGACAGCGAGCACGATGACGGCCACACCGATGAGCGTCGCAAGGAGCGCTGCGATGAGGTTTGAAACCGTCTTGCGTTCGCGATACTGCCGTGATTCTCGCGCTTTACGGGCGGCCGTCTCCTCTGGGGTTTCGGGACGTCCCAGCTCGGCAACAATCCGGCCGGAAGCCATTACTTGGCGGCCCCCGAACGCGCGGCTTCGAGCCGTGCCTTCGCACCAATCAGCCACTCTTCGCAGCGAGCAGCGAGGGCTTCGCCACGTTCCCAGAGGGCAATAGAGTCCTCGAGTGATTGCGATCCCTGTTCGAGCGAGTTCACGACCGTCACAAGTTCGTCACGCGCTTGCTCGTAGCTGAGCTCAGAAACGGGGGTTTCGGCCATGCGCCCAGTTTAGTCAGAATTGCCGGTCGAGACGGCGCCGAATCGGCCGCCGGCAACGGTGACGGTCAGGGGAGTTGTTGCGGCGGCAACAGACGGCTCTCGGACCACCGACCCGTCCGCGAGTTGCACGATGGCAAAGCCGCGATCGAGGGTCGATTGTGGGGACAGCCCGCGCAAATGGGCGCGGAGTTCAGCCTGTTTGGCCTCCGCGCGTTCGATGACCATGCGGACGAGCTCATTCGAGCGTGCCACCCACCGAGTGAGATCTTCCGAGCGGGAGTCGATGATGGTTTCTGGTCGAGCGAGCACGGGACGGGAACGAATCGTCTCGATGCGTCCGATTTCCGTGGTGATGAGACTCGTCAGGCGACTTCGCACGAGCTGGCGGGCACCTGCAACGCGGTCGAGTTCATCGGCGACGTCGGGCACAATGCGCTTGGCTGCATCTGTCGGGGTCGACGCTCGAAGGTCAGCGACCTCGTCAAGCAGTGGCCGGTCTGCTTCATGCCCAATGGCGGATACGACCGGGGTGGTCGCGTCCGCAACCGCCCGCAGGAGTCGTTCGTCGCTGAATCCGAGAAGGTTTTGGAAATCACCGCCGCCGCGAGCGATAACGATGACATCGACCTCGGGGTTCGCCTCGAGTGTCGCGAGTGCCGCCAGAACTTCCGGCACACACCGATCACCCTGCACGGCGGCGTGGACAACCTCGAACTGCACGTTCGGCCAACGCAGGGTGGCGTTGCGAATGACGTCCTTTTCGGCGTCGGAGTCTTTGCCGGTGATGAGCCCGATGCGATTGGGGAGGAACGGGATTGCCCGCTTGCGCGAGGGGTCGAACAGTCCCTCGCTCGCGAGCTGTGCCCGCAAGCGTTCAATCTGCTCAAGCAGGTCGCCGAGGCCAACGTGGCGCATCTCGAGGACGTTCATCGTGAGGCTGCCGCCCTTGACCCACCAGTTGGGTTTCACGAGGGCGATGACGCGATCGCCCTGCGCGAAGTCGGAATCGAACTTGGCTCGCGTGCTCGACCAGACGTTGAAACTCAGGGTGGCGTCTTCGCGCAGGTCCTTGAGTTTGCCGTAGACGTTGCCGGCCGACACGCCCCACTGGGTGATTTCGCCCTCAACCCACGCGGTGCCGAGACGGTCGATCCAGCCCTTGATTTTGGCGGACAGGAGCGCGACCGACCACGGCTCCTCGCGAGTCGACATGCCCGACCCGTTCGGCTCGCTCTCAGTCACTGTGCCGCGCCCTTCGCCTAGACTTGCGCCGTGACTTCTATTGGTTTGGGAATGCCCCGTGTTCCGGGGCGTCGCGGCTCGCTTCAGGATATCCCGACCCCCGGACCAAAGCGCATCCTGCTCGCGGCTCCGCGCGGATATTGTGCCGGCGTCGATCGGGCGGTCGTGACGGTCGAGAAAGCCATCGAGCACTATGGCAGCCCGGTCTACGTGCGCAAGCAAATCGTGCACAACATTCACGTCGTTACCGAGCTTGAGGCCAAGGGGGCCATCTTTGTCGACGAGGTTGAAGAGGTTCCGGAGGGGGCTCTCGTCGTGTTCAGCGCGCACGGCGTGTCACCGGCGGTCGTTTCCGCCGCCGAAGCGCGCGGATTGACCACCATCGACGCGACCTGTCCGCTCGTGACCAAGGTGCACCGCGAGGCCGTGCGATTCGCCCGAGACGACCGTCAGATTTTGCTCATCGGCCATGTCGGTCACGAAGAGGTCGAAGGGACCTTCGGCCACGCGCCCGAGCGCACGATCATCGTGAACAGCCCGGACGATGTCGACTCCATCGAGGTCGAGAACCCGGACAACCTGGTGTGGCTCTCGCAAACCACGCTCTCGGTCGATGAGGCCTACGAGACCGTCCGTCGCTTGCGCGAGCGGTTCCCGAATTTGCAGGATCCGCCGAGCGACGACATTTGCTACGCCACGCAGAATCGCCAGGTCGCGATTAAGAAAGTTGCCGCGGACGCCGACGTTGTCATCGTGGTTGGTTCGGCGAACAGCTCAAACAGTGTCCGGCTCGTCGAGGTTGCCCTCGAATACGGCGCCGAGCGCGCCTATCGCGTCGACTACGCCGACGAAATCCAGCAGGAATGGCTCG
>DATGWF010000030.1:0-24942 GCA_035299585.1 Microbacteriaceae bacterium | reverse complement strand
GAGCGCTTCGCGCATGGCCGCAACCACGGCGCCCTCGTCCGGGAGCGCCTCATCAACCGAGCCGTTGTGGAAAAGTCGAATTTGACGGGTCGCCTGATGCAGGAGCATTTCAAGCCCAGAAACCACCGTCCAGGCGGAGCCCGCGGAAACTAGCTCACTCGGCCAGGGGGCATACGCGACATCGAGCACAACTGCCGCGCTGTCGCCGTACACACGGGCCACCTCACCGAGCGCTCCGGCAGGAACCGTGCTGACGAGAATGTCCACGGGAGTCTCCAGGCGCTCTCTGCACAACCGCTCCACGGCCACCGTCAGCTCCAAACGCTCGGCCAGAGCGCATGCTTCAACCGCTCGTTCCGGCGTCCGGACGTCAAGCTGAACCTCGGTGACGCCGAGTTCGCTCAGCGCCACCAGGCTACTGAGTGCGGTCGCTCCCGCCCCCAGAATGCGAGCGCTCCTCGGTTGGGATACAACCGGGCGAAGGCTTTCCACGATCCCTGCGACGTCCGTGTTGGCAACCGTCAGAACGCCCGAATCGAGCCCGACGACCGTGTTTGCGACCCCGGTGAGTTCTGTCGCCGCGTCGCGCATTCCGGCTCGCAGAGCCAGATCATGCTTGAGCGGCATCGTGACGGAACATCCGGCAAATTGACGCCCGTCGGAGGCAATCCACGCGTCGAATCGGTCGCGATCCAGCTCCACCGCTTCGTAGCTCCAGTCGAGGCCGAGAGCGGTGTAGGCGGCTCGATGAAGGACGGGGCTCTTCGAGTGTGAAATCGGAGAACCGAGCACGCCGTACCGGGGCACTACTGGTACTCCGGGTGCTCAGCCATCCACGCGAGCCATTGCTCGACGGCCGCCTCATGCTCCGCGGCCGTTGTCGAAAACACCGTCTCGCCGGTTTCGAGGTTCACCGTCACAAAATAGAGCCACGGACCGTCGGCGGGATGCAGGGCCGCGTCAATAGCGAGCTCCCCCGGGTTGGAAATGGGTCCCCGAACAAGACCGGGGTGGACGTAGGTGTTGAACGGGTTTGAGGCATCCGCACGTTCGGCATCGGTTGTCGATACGCGGTGGGTGTTTCCCGTACCGTAGGCGACCGTCGCGTCGGACTGCAAGAGACCGAGCGGCCACAGGTCCGGATTGAGACGGTTCAAGAACACCCGAGAAACCTTGTAGAAGTCGTCTCGAAGCCCCGCTTCTTTCTGAATCAGCGAGGCCAGCACGACGGTGTTCCAGCGGTCTGCTGGAGCAACTCCAGCCGCGTCGAGTGCTTCGAAGGAGCGTTCAATCATCGTCTTGAGCGCCTCGTGCGCCGTAGTGCCGGGATTGAACTGGTAGGTCGCGGGAAAGAGGAACCCCTCCAGGCTCGAGGCCTCGGCGGGGAGGCCGAACCTGGACGGTTCCGCCGCGAGCGACTCGAGTTCGTCGCGGGAGATGCCGAGCACACTCTCGAGCTCCGCGAACACGTCCTGCTCAGTCTGCCCCTCGGTGATCAGCACGGTGTTCTCGAGCCGATTCGTTGAGTCGAGCAGCGCGTCGAGTGCGGCCCGGGCGCTCATGTTGCGCTTGAGCGCAAATACTCCCGGTTCGAACACCGGGTTCTCCCTGAGGCACAGCTCGTAGAAGGCATCGAACGATTTCGTGACGCCGGCGGTCACGAGATTTCGAGCAATCGATTCGCCCGTATCGCCCTCGGCAACCGCGAACTCGACACTGCCCTGCCCGGAGCCTTCGTAATCTTCTGGACCGTTCAGCGCCGCGACAAGCGACGAAATCGGCCCCCAGGCAATTGCGGTGCCCGCACCAAGAATCGCAACAATCGTGATCAGAACAATCCAAACCCGGCGTCGCGAACGTCGCGAACGTGCACGAGCGGGTTCGGCAATCGCCACCGACACACCTTCGTCTGTGGGTGCGTCATCGCGCTGTTCGACCGATTCCAGCAGGTCACCTCCGTGACGTGCTTTTCCCTCTAAATCAGCGTTCTCGAGCGAGGGATTCAGTTGTCCGGCGACGGTGTCACCCTCGCTCGGAGAATCTGGCTCACCCCCGGTATTGGCGTTGTCGCGAAGGGAGCGACGCGTCGGAAACTCGTCAGTCACGCTCGGCTCCCTCGTCTGGCGCTTCGAGCAGTTCTCCGAGCAATCGACCGGAGCGTTCGGCATCGAGCGCGGTTTGCAACAGAATAACCGCGGCAACCTGGTCAACGACCGAACGATGGCTGCGCGTCTTGCGACCGGAGGCATGGAGTTGGGCGTGGGCGCTCACGCTGGAGAGCCGCTCGTCGACGAGCCGGACCGGAATCCCGCTCGCGCGCGCCAGACGCTGAGCGAAGGCAACCGCGTCCTCAGTCGAGGCGGTTGTGCGGCCAGACAATGCAATAGGGAGTCCGACGACCCACTCGATGGCCTCGCACTCTGAGGCAATCGAGACCAGGCGCCGCACATCCGTATCGGAATCGTGATCGCGTGCAATCGTCTCGACGGCGCTCGCGAATAGACCGTCGCGATCGGAGCGGGACAGCCCGATTCGCGCCTGACCGACGTCGACGCCGAGCCGTACCCCGCGACGCATTTAGCCGACGAGTTCCTGTCGAAGCGCCGTCACTGCGGCATCGATTGCGCTCGCGTCGGCGCCGCCACCCTGGGCGAGGTCGGGCTTCCCGCCGCCACCGCCGCCGAGCACCGCAGAAGCACGCTTTGCGAGCAACCCCGCGTTCGCGCCAGCGTCCCGAGCGGCCTGGTTCGTTGCGGCGATCACGACGGGCTTTCCTGCAACGTCTGCGAGGAGCGCAACGACCGAGGGTTCAGCCCCGAGTTTGTCTCGGACACCGATGACGAGTTGCCGCAGTGCGTCTGCGGAATCGAGCGAACCGACCGATTCGACGACCGCGGTGACGGGCCCGATTCGAGTGGCTCGCCCGGCGAGCTCAGGAACTCGACCGGCGACCGCCGCGGCCTCGAACGCCGCAATGGTCTTCTCAGCGGCACGCAACTGGGCACTCAGCTCATCTACCCGCTCGGCAAGCTTCTCGCGGGGTGTCTTGAGCGACGTCGACAGTTGGTGCACGAGGGCGCGCTCTGTGGCGAATTCGCGGAATGCGTCGAGGCCAACGAGTGACTCGATGCGCCGCGCGGTCGAACCGACCGACGACTCGCTCACGAGGTTGATGAGGCCAACCTGTCCGGACGCGGCGACGTGAGTACCCGCACACAGCTCTCGTGACCACGGACCGCCGATGTCGACCATACGCACAACATCGCCGTACTTTTCGCCAAAGAGCGCCATGGCTCCAGCGGCCTTCGCTTCGTCGATGGGAAGCTCGCGGGTCACCACCTCGTAGTTCGCTGCAATCGCGTTGTTCGCAATCTCCTCAATCTCTGAGCGTGTTTCGGAACTCAGCGGCGACGACCAACTGAAGTCGAGACGCATGTACCCAGCACGGTTGAACGAACCCGCCTGGTGTGCACCTGAACCGAGCACCTCGCGAAGCGCGGCATGGATGAGGTGTGTCGCCGAATGCGCTTGCGACGCTCCACGGCGGTATTCAGCGTCGACCTCGGTGCGCACTGCGTCACCCACGGCAAGGACACCCCGCTCAACCTCGGCGGAGTGGCTCACCAGACCCTTGACGGGCTTTTGAACGTCGTTCACAGTCAGCGAAACGCCATCGCCGACAATGCGGCCACGGTCTGCGGACTGACCACCGGATTCGGCATAGAGCGTGGTTTCGGCAAGGATGACCTCGACCGAGTCTCCCGCTGATGCGGATTGAACCGGGAGTCCATCCTTGAGCAGTCCCAGGACGCGCGACTCGGCCATCAGTTCGGAGTACCCGAGGAACGCGGTTTCACCGTGTGCGCGGAACTCGCTGTACACCGACAAATCAGCGAGTGCCTTCTTCTTGGACTTGGCATCGGCCTTGGCTCGAGCGCGCTGCTCGGACATGAGGGTGTCGAAAGCCGAACGGTCAACCGTAAGTCCTGACTCCTCGGCCATTTCGAGGGTGAGCTCGATGGGGAACCCGTAGGTGTCGTGCAGGAGGAATGCGGTCTTTCCCGGAAGCTCGCTGGACGAGGTCTTCTTGGTGTCGGAAACCGCGAGGTCAAGGATGGTTGTTCCGGCGGCGAGTGTCTTGAGGAAGGTCTCTTCTTCGGCGACCGCGACCGCGGAGATTCGGTCGTACTCGACTCCGATCTCGGGGTAGGCGGACTTCATGGCATCGCGGGAGGCCGCGAACAGCACCGGGAACGTGGCGTCTTCCACACCGAGCAAGCGCATCGCACGAACCGAGCGACGCAGCAAGCGACGGAGAATGTAGCCTCGGCCCTCGTTCGATGGCGTCACGCCATCGCCGATGAGCATAAGCGCGGAGCGAATGTGGTCGGCAACCACGCGCATGCGGATGTCGTCTTCACGGACGGCGCCGTATCGACGGCCGCTGAGTTCGGCAGCGCGATCGAGCACCGGTCGAACCTGGTCGATTTCGTACATGTTCTCGACACCTTGCTTGATGAACGCGACGCGTTCGAGACCCATGCCGGTATCGATGTTCTTCTGTGGGAGCTCGCCGACGATGTTGAAATCGGTCTTCGATTTCACCTCGTTGATGAGGTACTGCATGAAGACGAGGTTCCAGATCTCGACGTAACGGTCGTCGTCGGTTGCCGGACCGCCGTCGATGCCATAGGCGGGCCCACGGTCGAAGAAGATCTCACTACACGGTCCAGCCGGGCCAGGTTGTCCGGTCGACCAATAGTTGGTGTCCTTGTCGAGACGCTGAATGCGGTGTTCGGGCAGGCCGGCAATCTTCTTCCAGAGATCAATCGCCTCGTCGTCGTCCTTGTACACCGTGACCCAGAGGTCTTTTTCTTCGAAGCCGTAGCCACCGGACGCCTCCGAACCCGTGAGCAGTTCCCAGGCGTAGCTGATGGCCCCCTCTTTGAAGTAATCGCCGAATGAGAAGTTGCCGTTCATCTGGAAGAACGTTCCGTGACGAGGGGTCTTGCCGACTTCTTCGATGTCGTTGGTGCGGATGCACTTCTGGACACTCGTCGCGCGAGGGTACGGTGCCGGAACCACTCCCGTGAGGTACGGCACGAAAGGGACCATGCCAGCAACGGTGAACATCAGACTCGGGTCATCGCTCACGAGCGAGGCCGAGGGCACCACCGTGTGCCCCTTGTCGGCGAAGAAGTCGAGCCAACGCTGGCGGATGTCTGCGGTGTACATGCGGTCCTCTGGAGTCGTGACGGTCTTAGTCGGTCGAATTGCGCAGTTCGGCCTCGCGTTCGCGATAGCCCGCGCTCACACTCTCGGTGAAGTCACGGACCTTCGCGTTCACGTTCGCGAAAAACGCGCGTCCTTGCGGCGTCTGATTCACGAGGTGGGCGGCAATGAAACCTGCAATCACGCCGAGCTTGAAGACGAAAACGGTCTTGAAGAAACTGGCCATTGGTTCAGTCTAGAGCCTGCGTCATGCGTCACCGAGTCTGCTCGCGCGTTGATTTGACCCGCCCGCGAAAAGGAGTACCGTCTAGAAACGTGCCGCTTCCGGCGGTACCTGAGTGAATCGGTGGCACATGTCGTCAACTGCCCGGAAAACCGGAACCGTTGGGCTCTCCTTCGCCGCTCTGGGCGTGGTCTTTGGAGACATCGGTACGAGCCCGATTTATGCACTGAGTGAATCGGCCAGCGCCGGAGGCAGCAGCCCACAAGACATCATCGGCGTCGCCTCACTCGTGTTCTGGACCCTCACCATCGTGGTGTCGTTCAAGTACATGATGATCGTCCTCCGCGCAGACAACCACGGCGAGGGCGGAACACTCGCCCTCTTTGCCCTGCTGCCCGCACGGATTCGTCACGCACGCAGCGGTAGCAAGTATGTTCCGTTGTTTTTCATCATGCTGCTCGCTGCGGCCTTCCTGTTCGCCGATGGGATGCTGACGCCCGCAATTTCAGTGCTCTCGGCCACTGAGGGCCTCGGGGCGATTTCTCCCGCACTGGGGCACCTTGCCGTACCGCTCACGGTCGTCATCCTGATTCTGTTGTTCGGCTTTCAGTTCCGCGGGACGGCGTTCCTTGGCCGAGTATTCGGACCAGTGATGCTCATTTGGTTCGGCACGCTCGCCACGTTCGGTCTCCTGAGCATCGTGCAGTCCCCCGAAGTTCTCGCCGGCCTGAACCCGGTGGAGGCCATCACCTTCATTGGGCGCCACGGCTGGTACACCCTGATTGTCATGTCGTCGGTCATCCTTGCGGTGACCGGGTGTGAGTCGCTGTACGCCGATCTTGGACACTTTGGGAAGCGGCCGCTGCGGCTGAGCTGGGTCAGCATCGTCAATACTGCGCTCGTGTTGAGCTACTTTGGACAGGCCGGTGTCGCCGTCCGAAACCCCGAACACATCGAACAGCTGTTCTTCTCCCAGGCCGCGGACCCGGTTTCGCTCATTTTCCTCGTCGTCATCAGCACGCTCGCCGCGATCATCGCCTCGCAAGCGCTCATTTCTGGGGTCGCTTCGCTGGCAAACCAGGCTATGCAGTTGGGATTGCTCTCCCGAATGCGCGTCGTGCACACGAGTCGAGACCACAGTGGCCAGATCTATGTGCCGCTCATCAATCTCATCGTGGCCATTGGCTCGATCACCCTCGTTGTGGTGTTTGAATCGTCCAAGGCACTTGCCGGCGCGTATGCGTTCTGCATCGCCGGCGTCATGCTCACCACGACGGTCGCGCTGTTCTGGGTCGCCCATGAGCGCTGGGGATGGAAACGCCGCGTCATGGTGCCCGTACTGTCGGTGTTCCTCGTGTTCGACCTTGCCTTTGTCGTCTCGACCTCCACCAAGATCCCGCACGGGGCCTGGCTGCCGATTCTCATCGGCTACATCGTCGCGTCAATCATGTGGATCTGGCGCAAGGGCCGCCACCAAATGGAAGCCAAGCTCGAAAAGATGTCGATGTCCTGGACGGAAGTCGAAGAGCACCGTCGCGCCTTCGATGTCGCCTTGCTTCCGCTGACCGGTGTCTATCTCTCGGCACTCCCCGCTGTGGTTCCGCAGGCGCTGGAAGAGCAAATCAACCTCATGCGCGCAATGCCAGAACGCATCATTGTGCTCAATATTGAAAGCACCAACGACCCGTATTCGCGCAAGAAGGCCAACATTGAGCACGTCACGGAGTACATCACCCGCGTCACGCTCTATTCCGGCTTCATGGACGTTCGAAACGTGCCGCGCTCACTTCGGACCAAAGAGCTGGAGAAAATCTTCGACGAGCGCGAAGCGGTGTACTTCGTATCGAACCGAGCCTTTACCGCTCGCGTGAACTCCAAGCTCAACAAGATCGAGCGCCTCATCTTCACGATGATGCATCGGAACTCCTCGCCAGTGACGACCTTCTTCAGCCTCCCGACCCGTCGCGTTGCGACCTTCTCGGTGACGCTCGAGATTTAGCCCCGTACAACACAGAGCGGGCGGAGACCGAAGTCTCCGCCCGCTTGCTGTTTCGCGAGTCTTAGCGAGCCGCGTAGTACTCGACGACGAGCTGGGTGTCGCAGGTCACGGGAACCTCGGCACGCTTCGGACGACGCACGAGGCGCGTGTGCAGCTTGTCGAGCTCCACCTCGAGGTAGCTCGGAACCGGCGGGAGCAGATCCACGTGGCCACCAGCAGCAGCAACCTGGAACGGCTCGGTGCCCTCCGAACGGTCCTTGACGTGAACGAGCTGACCCGGCTTCACGCGGAACGAGGGGCGGTCGACGATCTTGCCGTCAACGAGGATGTGGCGGTGCACGACAAACTGACGGGCCTGCGCCATCGTGCGGGCGAAGCCCGAACGAAGGACAACGGCGTCGAGACGGATCTCGAGCAGTTCGACGAGGTTGTCACCGGTGGGGCCATCGGTGCGCTTGGCCTCGTTGTAGGCGATGCGAAGCTGCTTCTCACGGATGCCGTACTGGGCGCGCAGACGCTGCTTCTCGCGCAGACGAACCGCGTAGTCCGAGTCGGCCTTGCGCTTGGTGCGGCCGTGCTCACCCGGTGCGTACGGACGCTTCTCCAGGTGGCGTGCAGCCTTCGGGGTAAGGGCGATGCCCAGCGAACGCGAAAGGCGAACCTTTGCGCGGGTACGTGACTTAGTCGACACGTGATTCCTTTCAGAGATCCCTAACAGAAACCCACTCGCGGCAGCGCGAAACGCACTCCGGGCGGGGTGAACGAGGGGTTTTGGCCATCGCAGACCGGCTACAGGTCTGTCGAACCGGATGGCGAACTCCCAGCCGCAGGAACTCTCCGTGGTTTGACCAGGGGTCAGCTTATCACGAAGGATTCGGCTGCTGCGGCACCGGGCGGTCATGCACGATGGGCAATACACGTTCGAGTCGCGCCGCGACCCGCTGCTCGTAGCCGCGAGCAGTCGGTCGGTAATAGCGCGTCGAAACAAGCGGCTCGGGAGCGTATTGCTGCTCGACCACACCCCGTTCGTCATCATGCGGGTAGCGATACCCCTGCCCGTGGCCGAGCGCTTTCGCGCCGGGATAGCTCCCGTCGCGAAGATGCTTGGGGACCTCGCCCGCTTTGCCGGCGCGAACGTCCGCGATAGCCGAGTTGATCGCGGTATACGCGGTGTTCGACTTCGGCGCCGTGGCGAGATAAATGGTGGCCTCGGCGAGTGGAATCCGACCCTCGGGCATACCGATGAACGCGACCGCGTCAGCAGCAGCGGTCGCAATCGACAGCGCGGCCGGGTCGGCAAGACCGACATCTTCGGCCGCCGAAATGACGAGCCGACGGGCAATGAATCGCGGGTCCTCCCCCGCCTCAATCATCCGAGCGAGGTAGTGGACGGCAGCATCGGGATCGGAACCCCGAATACTCTTGATGAACGCGCTGATGACGTCGTAATGCTGATCTCCCTGACGGTCATATCGCAGCAGTGCGCGATCCACGGCAGATTGGACGTGCTCGGCCGTGACCCGGACCGGTGTGTCTCCACTCGCCTGGTCGGCAGCATCAATCGCGAGACTCGCCACGGCCTCGAGCGCCGTGAGGGCGCGACGGGCGTCCCCAGCCGAGAGACCGACGAGCGCCTGCCGTGCTTCGTCGACGAGCACGACCGAGTCGGCGAGGCCCTGGGCGGCCGAAACGGCACGGTCAAGCAACCCCGCGATGTCAGCATCGCCGACCGCGTTCAGCGTCAGCAGCAACGAGCGTGACAAGAGCGGCGTAATCACGGAGAACGAGGGATTCTCAGTCGTCGCTGCAATCAGCGTGACCCAGCCGTTCTCAACCCCGGGAAGCAACGCGTCTTGCTGGGCTTTGCTAAACCGGTGGATTTCATCGAGGAACAGAAGCGTCCTGGTGCCATAGAGGTCTGCGTGTACTCGCGCGCGCTCCATGACTTCCCGAACGTCCTTGACGCCTGCCGTGATGGCGGAGAGCTCAACGAATTCCCGGCCCGATTCGCCCGCCACGACGTGCGCGAGAGTGGTCTTGCCCGATCCAGGTGGACCCCAGAGGATGACCGAAACGTGTGCGCGCGAATCGGGGTTGGCCAGTGCGCGAATCGGTGAACCCGGTTGCAACAGGTGCCCCTGACCGACGACGTCGCCGAGGACGAGCGGCCGCATCCGAACCGCGAGTGGAGCCGCAACGGAACGAAGGCCGGTCATGTCCCCAGCCTACGCTCCCGAGGCTTCGACACTCGATAGAGTGACACCGAGAGAGAGGAATCCCGTGGCGAATAAGGCACACACTCGCGAAGCCCAGGCCCGTCTGCGCGTCTATCAAGCACGCACTCAAGTCAATGCCGAGCAGCGTGCGCGGCGCAAGCGCGACAACCTCCTGGCTATCACTTCCGTCACCGTGGTGTTTGCTCTCGCAATCATTGGCCAGGTGGTGTACTTCGGGAGTGGGCCGGGCAAGCCTACCCCAACTGCCTCGTCCGCGCTCAGCCTCCCCGACTCGTCGCTCGCCGAAGGGCGGGACTGGAGCGGTTCGGCAATGGTCGGTTCTGTTCCGGTTCAGTTCACCCTGAACGGAGCGCTCGCACCGCAGGCCGTTTCGAGCGAGATTTCACTCATTCGAGCTGGCTTCTACGACAACACGACCTGTCATCGCCTCGTCACGAGCGGAATTTACGTCCTCCAGTGCGGTGACCCCAAAGCGGACGGTACCGGTGGCCCCGGATACAACTACGGCCCCATCGAAAACGCACCCGTCGACAACTTCTACCCCGCGGGCACCATCGCCATGGCGCGCACCGGAAACAATGCGCAAAGTCAGGGCAGCCAGTTCTTTATCGTCTATCAGGACTCGACCATCCCGGCTGACAAGGTCGGGGGGTACACGGTTGTTGGTCGCATCACCGATGGACTCGCGCCCCTCCAGGAGCTCATTGCCGGGACGCAGGTCGAGGGTGGAGGGACGGACGGCAAGCCCACCGTCCCGATCGTCCTTGACAATGTGACGATTCAATAACCACCGGTTCAGCATTGCGTAGTCACGGCAGCATGGGTGCCGTAGGCTGGGCGGGTCCGGTGTGCGAAAGGAAATCCAGTGACCGAACAGGCTTGGGGCCGCGTCGACGAGACCAATACGGTATTTGTCCGCGAAGGCGATACGTGGCGCGAGGTCGGACAGTACGGTGACGTCACTCCCGAAGAGGCGCTCGCCTACTTCGTTCGCAAGTTTGACGATTTCGCCGCACAGGTTTCCCTGCTCGAAGCCCGCGCGAAGCGAGGCGCTCCCGCCGCAGACATCGCGAGTGCTGCCGCACACCTCGCCGAGAACATCCGCGGCGCGAAAGCCGTCGGGAATCTCGAGGCTCTTCTCGGCCGGATCGACGCGCTTGGAGCAAGCCTCAGTGAGCTTACCGAAGCACAAAAAGCCGAGGCGGAGGCCGCGCGCGCCGAAGCAGTGACCCAGCGAACCGCGATTGTCGAAGCCATTGAGCGACTCGCGTCTTCAAATCTCGGCAATGCCCAGTGGAAGAACGTCACCGCGCAAGTTGATGCGCTGTTCACGGATTGGCAACAGCACCAGAAGTCGGCACCACAGCTCCCCAAGAGCGTCGCAAACGAGCTGTGGAAGCGATTCCGCACGGCCCGTACGACCATCGACACCCAGCGTCGTGCGTACTTCGGTGACCTCGAGCAGAACCGCAAAGAAGCAAAGTCGGCGAAGAGTTCACTCATCGCCAAGGCTGAAGCGCTCGCGGCGCGAGGCGCGGACGGCATTCCCGCGTATCGCGCATTGCTCGACGAATGGAAGCGCGCGCCGCGAGCCGGCAAGAAGATCGACGACGCGCTGTGGGCACAATTCAAAGCTGCCGGAGACGCCCTGTACTCGGCAAAGGCCGAGGTTGACGCCGAAGAGCGGGTCGAATTCAGCGCAAACCTTGAAGCGAAGCGCGCGCTCCTGGCCGAGGGAAAGAATATCCTCGACCTGACCGACATCGCCGGCGCTCGAACTGCCCTCCGGTCGTTGCAAGAAAAATGGGATGCCATTGGCAAGGTTCCGCGAGAGAACATTCGCGAAATCGAGGACGGCCTCCGCGCAATCGAGTCGCACGTGAAGTCGCTCGCGGACGCCGCATGGAGCAAGTCAGACCCAGAGAAGGTTGCTCGCGCTGAGGGACTTGCCGGCCAATTGCAGGCCTCCATCGAAGAGCTGGCGGCCGAGATTGCCGCGGCCGAGCACGCCGGGAACGCCAAGAAGGTTGCCGAGCTCACAGAGGCTCTGAACGCCCGCGAAGCGTGGCTTGCCGCAGTAACCGGCGCCTAGTTCCCTCTAAGTCGAATAGTTCGAGCGAGCATCTCTCGCTCTGGGCAGGGTCGGCTCGTGTTCGATTTGTCCGGCTTCTCTCCCGCTGAACTCTCCGCGTTGCGGCTCGATGGTGATGTGTTCGCGATCTTTGAAGCACACGTTCTGGCCGACGAACCCGATACGCTCGCCGCCCGCATTCGGCTCGCGCGCGGCGACGCACCGCCGAGCTACATCCTCGACGGCGAGAGTGCCGCATGGGTGTGGGAGGCGCTTCCGCTCCCGCCACGAACGCCGCAGTTCTGCCTCGCGATGAACCGACGAAGTACCGATCGCATCAACCGAGTCAAGGCCCAACACTACGTGCAGCTCGAAGAACAGGACATTGTCTCGACGGAAAGCGGTTCGGTACTGAGCCCCTGGCGAACCCTGCTGCACGTCTTGCGATGGGCACCGACCGTCCCTGACGCGTGCATCACGCTCCTCCTGTCTCGCGCCGGCGAGACCGTTCACACCGCCCGCGCACGCATTGAGTCGCGGTACACGACGGGTCAGCGATCGATATACCTGCGGCGTCTTGAGCGCATCGAGGGTTAGGTGTCCGTCACGCGATACACGTCGTAGACGGCATCGATTCGACGCACCGCGTTCAGCACCCGGTCGAGGTGGGTCGTGTCGCCCATCTGGAACACGAAACGACTAATCGCGAGGCGGTCGGGCGAGGTTGACACGTTCGCCGACAGGATGTTGACGTGATGCTCCGAAAGCACCCGAGTCACGTCGGAGAGCAAGCCCGAACGGTCCAAAGCTTCGATCTGGACCTGCACGAGGAAGAGACTCTTGTTCGTGGGTGCCCACTCGACGTCGATGAAACGGTCGGGTTCCTTTTCGAGCTCACGAACATTGCTGCACGTGGTTTGGTGCACGGACACGCCGGAACCACGGGTGACAAATCCCAGAATCGAATCGCCCGGCACCGGGGTGCAGCAGCGAGCGAGCTTGACCATCACGTCAGCGCTACCGCGGACGAGCACGCCAGAGTCACTCGCTCGCGGCATCGGTGCGCGATTGAGACTCGCCGCGACGAGGGCCGCTTCTTCAGCCTCATCGTCGACGTCATGCACGAGGGCGATGACCTTCTCGATAACCGACTGGGTGGAGACGTGGCCTTCGCCGACCGCCGCGTAGAGCGCCGAGACGTCCTCATACCGGAGCTGGGCAGCGACCTGCTCGAAGTGCTCGGAGCTCATGAGCTTTTGGAGGGGCAGGTTCTGCTTCCGCATCGCCCGGGCAATCATGTCTTTGCCCTGCTCGATGGCTTCGTCGCGGCGTTCCTTGGTGAACCACTGGCGAATCTTGTTCCGCGCGCGGGTGCTCTTGACGAAGTTCAGCCAGTCTTTACTTGGACCAGCGTCCTGTTGCTTTGAGGTGATGACCTCGACGACGTCGCCCGAATTGAGCGCGGTCTCAAGTGGCACGAGCCGCCCGTTGACCTTCGCGCCCATGGTGTGATGCCCCACCTCGGTGTGGACGGCGTACGCGAAATCGACCGTTGTCGCCCCCGCCGGGAGGCCGATAACCCGTCCCTTCGGCGTGAAGACGTAGACCTCTTTCGCCCCGATTTCGAATCGCAGTGAGTCGAGGAACTCTCCCGGATCGGCGGTTTCGGCCTGCCAGTCCGAGATGTGCGCGAGCCACGCCATGTCTTCTTCGGAGTTTGCGCCCGTCTGCTTGCCCCCGGCAACTCGCTCCTTGTACTTCCAGTGCGCGGCCACACCAAGCTCAGCACGCTGATGCATTTCTTCGGTGCGAATCTGAATCTCGACCGGCCGACCTTCCGGCCCGATGACCGTCGTGTGCAGGGACTGATACAGATTGAATTTCGGCGTGGCGATGTAATCCTTGAACCGGCCCGGCATTGGCGTCCACCGCGCGTGAATCGAGCCGAGGACCGCATAACAATCACGCACAGATTCCACGATGACCCGAATCCCTACGAGGTCATGGATGTCATCGAACTCACGACCGCGGACGATCATCTTCTGGTAAATCGAGTAGTACTGCTTCGGTCGACCCATGACCCGTCCGCGCACCCGGGCGCTCTTGAGATCGTTTGTGACGGCATCGATGACACTCTGGACGTATCGCTCCCGCTGCGGCGTCCGCTGGGTCACAAGGGATTCGATCTCGTTGTAGATCTTGGGGTGCAGGACCGCGAACGACAGGTCTTCGAGTTCCCATTTGATGGTCTGGATACCGAGTCGGTGCGCGAGCGGGGTATAGATTTCGAGCGTCTCGGTGGCCTTGCGCTGGGCCGACTCGGGCGCGACGAAGCCCCAGGTGCGTGCGTTGTGAAGTCTGTCGGCGAGCTTGATGACGAGCACACGAATGTCCTGGGACATTGCGACAATCATCTTGCGCACGGTTTCCGCCTGCGCAGAATCTCCGTACTTGACCTTGTCGAGCTTGGTCACGCCGTCGACGAGCATGGCAATCTCGTCACCAAAGTCGGTACGGAGTTGATCCAGCGAATAGTCGGTATCTTCGACGGTGTCGTGCAAGAGCGCTGCCGCGACCGCCCGCGAGCCGATACCGAGCTCTGCGAGGATCTGTGCGACAGCGACCGGATGCGTAATGTACGGCTCCCCCGAGCGACGGTTCTGCCCGCGGTGCGCGAGCTCGGCCCGCTCGTACGCCCGTTCAATGACGGCGATGTCGGCGCGAGGATGGTGCTTTCGCACCGTGCGAATCAGGGTATCGACCGCTCCGGAGCTCCCGGTTCGCGAGAAGATCCTCGGAACCAGGCGGCGCAGTGATGCTGATGCTGACGTATCAACCATCGCTGCACCTCCTTGGTGCCATTATGCCTCGAGCGCCTGAGCGGCCTGTACAGTCTCGATGCGCTGATTCGCCTTGCGAATCTTCGGCTCACGTTCCCGGAACTGTGCGTACATCGGCGCTGCGAGGAACACCGTTGACCAGGTCCCGACGATGATGCCGATGAACAGAGCGAGCGAAATGTCACGGAGGGTGTCGGCACCGAGTGCGAACGCGCCAATGAACAAAATCGCACCGACGGGGAGCGCTGCCACGACGCTGGTGTTGATGGATCGAACGAGGGTCTGGTTGACCGCAAGGTTGACCTGACCACCGAACGTGCGGCTTGACTCCGGACCGAAGTTCAGCGTGTTTTCACGAATCTTGTCGAACACGACCACGGTGTCGTAGAGCGAGTACGCAAGAATCGTCAGCACACCGATCATGGCCGCCGGTGACACTTCGACACCCGTGATGGAGTAGACACCGACCGTCACGACGAGGTCCGCCAGGAGCGACAGGATGGCCGCGACGGACATCTTCCACGTGCGGAAGTAGATGGCCATTCCGATGGCGGCGAGAAGCAAGAACGCAACGATACCCACAAGGGCCTGGCGAGTGACGTCTTGACCCCAACTCGGGCCGATAAAGGAGGCCGTGACCTCGGTGACATCGACGCCGTAGGCCTCTGCGAGCGTATCGGCGAGCTTGCGCGAATCTTCCACCGACAACTCTTCGGTCTGGACTCGAACACCCGTCGTTCCGACGATCGAGACCTTTGCGACGGTGTCCGGGTCAACCTCCGCCACGGCAGCGTTCGCGACAGCGGCGGTCGGATTCTGCACGTTCGCAATGACGAACTGTGAACCTCCGCGGAACTCAATCGAGAAGTTGAATCCGCGGAACACTGGGAAGGCGATCGAGACGATCAGGATGAGTGCCGCGGCAACGTACCAGGTCCGCCGACGCCCGACGAAGTTGATGGATCGCTCGCCCGTGTAGAGCTCGTTACCGAAGGTGGTGAGACGGTTCGCCATTACTGCTGCCCTCCCTTGTCGCTGGAATCGAGGGCGGCCGCTTTGCGCTCCGCAATCGTCTGTCGTTTCGCCGCTTCTCGCGAGCTCTTCGCAGCCTTGCGTACCGGCTCAGCAACCGGAGCTCGGAACTGTGCACGTCCGCGATACACCGCGCCGAGAGCGTTCGGGTCGAGGCCGGTCAGCGGGTGGCCGCTCGCGAAGAAACGGTTTTGGGAAAGCAGGGCAAGCATTGGGTGAGTGAACAAGAACACCACGAGCACATCGATAATGGTCGTGAGTCCGAGCGTGTAGGCGAAACCTCGGACGTTGCCGACGGCGAGGATGAACAGCACGACTGCCGCGAGCAAGTTGGTGGCCTTGGATGCGAGCACGGTGCGGAACGCGCGCTTCCATCCGGCCTCGACCGCCGCCGAGAGGGTGCGCCCCTCGCGGAGCTCGTCACGAACGCGCTCGAAGTACACGATGAAGGAGTCTGCGGTGAAACCAATCGCGACGATGAGGCCGGCGACGCCCGCGAGCGAGAGACGGTAGCCCTGGCGCCAGGACAGAATCGTGATGACAAGGTACGTCAGCACGGCCGCGACAATCAACGACGCGATGGTCACAAATCCGAGCAGACGGTACTGGAACAGCGTGTAAATGACCACGAGGATCAGACCAATCAGACCCGCGAGCAGACCGGCCTGCAGCTGACTCGTGCCCAGCGTCGCAGAAATCGTGTCCGCGCTCTGGACCGTGAAGCTGAGCGGCAAGGCACCGTACTTCAGCTGATCCGCAAGTTGCTTCGCGCTGGCCGCGTCGAAGGAACCCGTAATCTGCGGCTTACCATCGGTGATCACGGCGTTCATGCGAGGGGCCGAGAGCACGCTGCCATCGAGAACGAATGCGAACTGATTCCGCGGAGCTTCGAGACTGAACAGTCGCGTCGACACCTCGGTGAAGGCCTTCGTCCCGACTTCGTTGAATACGAGCGTGACCGCCCACTGGCCGGTCGAACCGCCAGCCTGCGTCGGGATGGTGCCCGCGGTTGCGTCGGTGAGGTCGGCGCCGTTCACTTCGACCGGGCCGAGAAGGAACTTCGCGGTCTTGTTTCCGTCACAGGTCAGGAGCGGCTGGTCTGCGGGGGCCGCGGTGGTGCGCTTTTGCACCTCAGCGCAGTCGAAGGTTTCAAAGGACTGCAGAAGTTCTGGCGTGACCCAGTTCGGGTCACTCGCGTCTGTGGGCGCGATACTCGGCGTTGACGTCGGCGTCGCCGGCGCGTCGGTCGCCGTCGGTTCTGCCGAGGGGCTTGCCGTTGGGTCGGCACTCGCACTCGCCGAAGGTTCTGCGGTCGAGGTCGTGGCGACGTTGGTGAGGATTACGGGACGCAGATCGAGCTTCGCCGATGCCTCAATTCGTTGGCGGTTCTCTTCGGATAGCTCGCCCGGCACGGCAACCACGATGTTGTTGCCCTGCGTGTTGATTTCGGACTCGCTGACACCGGAGGCGTCAATGCGGGCACGGATGATGCTGACCGCCTGATCAAGCTGCTCTTGCGACACGGTTGAACCGTCGGCGACAACCGGCGCCAAAATGAGCTGCGTACCACCCTCGAGATCGAGGGCCAGCTTGGGCGTCCAGGTGCCCCCGGCGAACAGCACACCGCCGAGATTTGCTCCCACCATCAACACGGTGAGGGCGCCAAGCCAGATCAGGGATTTCGTCGCTTTGACGACGGCCACCGGCCGCGCCGAACGACTGCGCTTACTGCGTGCCACGAAACAGCCTCGTTCTTATTCGCTTGCAGCGCTCGAAGCGCTGGCGTCTGCGTCGGCAACGGTCGGTTCGATGACGCGACCGATGGTCTGACGGTGCAGCTCGACCTGGGCGCCCGAAAGCACCTCGACAACGGCCGTGTTCTCGTCTTCGTTGATGGAGATGAGCGTGCCGTACAGGCCAAAGTTCGTCATGACGCGAACACCTGGCTGCAGCTTCGCGAGCATGTCCCGCTGCTCCTGCTGACGCTTCCGGTTGTTTCGGAACATCACGAAGATGAGCACAACCAGCAGGCCAAGCATTCCGAGGGTAAACGGATCCATTTCACACCTTGTCTCTCGCACGAGCGCCCGCAGGCGACAACTCGAGCAGTCTAGCGAACATCCCGCAGGATTTACGGCGATGGAGGCGTGAGTCCCGCATGCGTCCATGCGGAGGGAGTTGCAACGCGGCCCCGCGGAGTCCGCGTGATGAGTCCGGCACGGACGAGGAACGGCTCGACGACCGATTCAATCGTCTCTGCCTCCTCGCCGATCGAGACGGCGAGCGTGCCGAGTCCCACCGGTCCCCCGCCGAATCGCTCGAGGAGCGCCGACAGCACGGCACGGTCGAGGCGATCAAGCCCGAGCGTGTCGACGTCGTACAGCTCGAGCGCGGCATGCACCGCGTCAAGGGTGCCGACACCGCCGTGCACGAGGGCGTAGTCGCGCACCCGTCGAACGAGTCGGTTTGCGATACGCGGCGTCCCTCGACACCGACCGGCCATTTCTGCGCACGCCCGCGCATCGAGCTCGAATTGCAGCATCGACGCTGTCCGGCCAATCACGCGTTCGAGTTCGTCGGGGGCATAGAAGTCGAGGTGAGCCGTGAATCCGAATCGGTCTCGAAGCGGATTCGGCAACAGGCCGGCGCGCGTAGTGGCTCCGACCAGGGTGAACGGGGCGAGCTCGAGCGGGACGGTGGTCGCGCCAGCGCCCTTGCCCACGACGATATCGATGCGGAAGTCTTCCATCGCGAGATAGAGCATTTCCTCCGCCGAGCGCGCCATCCGATGGATTTCATCGATGAACAGCACTTCACCTGGAAGCAACGAGCTGAGGATTGCCGCCAGGTCCCCGGCGTGTTGAATGGCCGGCCCACTCGATAAGCGGAGCGGTCGATTTTGCTCCGAGGCGACGATCATCGCGAGCGTTGTTTTGCCGAGGCCTGGAGGGCCCGCCAACAGGATGTGGTCGGGGGTGCGCTCTTGGAGTGCCGCGGCCTGCAACAGCAGACTGAGCTGTTCGCGCACGCGGCTCTGGCCGACGAACTCGTCGAGTTTGGTCGGCCGAAGCGCGCCTTCGAAGGCAAGCTCTGACTCGGAAGCGAGGTTCGGATCGGTCAGGTCGTCGCTCATCGCGCCGCTCCCAACTGCGTGAGCGCAAGCCGCAAGAGGGCAGGAACCGACTGCGCGGTCGCTTCATCCGCCACGTCACGGGCGAGCTCGACCGCCTCGACCGCGAGCTTCTCCGCCCAGCCGAGGCCACTCAAAGCAGCGACGACAGCGTCTGACACCGAGCTGGGAGCCACGACCCCACCGGACGCCGGAAGCGCGACGAGCTTTCCCGCCAGGGATACGGCAATGAGCTTGGCCGTTTTCGGACCGATGCCGCTGACGCGTCGAAACGCAGAATCGTCTTCGGCAGCAACTGCCGCGGCAACTTCCGCTGGTGAAAGCGCCGAAAGGATGCCGAGGGCGGACTTCGGGCCCACACCGGTGACGCTGATCAACAGTTCGAAGACGTCCTGCTCCTCGGTGGAGGCGAACCCGAACAGCGTGAGGGAATCTTCGCGCACCACCTGAACCGTATGAATGGTCGTCTCTTCACCAATAGTGAGCGCGAGGGCGTGCGCGGGAGTGACATTGACGAGGTATCCCACCCCGGCAACGTCGATGACCGCGCTCGTGCCGACAGCGCGACGAACGAGGCCGGTCAGCGAGACAATCACGAGCCCAGCGTACGACGCGAGCGAGACTTCGTCTCGGCGGCGCGCCACGCCTGTTGCGCGGGCGTCAACGTGGGCGCCGAAGCTGCGCTCGAGGGCTGAGGGGTCGAACTCCCCCGCCACGCGTGACAGATGGCAAGCGCGAGGGCGTCCGCCGCATCGGCAGGCTTCGGCACCTCAGCAAGCCGAAGGATCCGCGCCACCATTGCACCGACCTGGGTTTTGTCCGCAGCACCGTACCCGGTCACCGCGGCCTTGACCTCGCTCGGCGTGTGCAGTGCGACCGGGATTCCCCTTCGGGCCGCGTGGTACATGACGATTCCGGAAATCTGTGCGGTCCCCATGATCGTCGAGACATCGGAACGGGCGAAGACGCGTTCGAGTGAAAGCGCGTCCGGTGCAATTCGGTCCATCACATCGGCGATGCCGTTGCCAATGAGGACGAGTCGCTCTGGGATCGGCAAGTCGGTTGGACTCCGCAGGACACCCACCTCGACGAACGACACCGTGCGATTCGGCTCACTCTCAATCGCGCCGAACCCGAGGCGGGTGAGGCCCGGGTCAACGCCGAGAATGCGCATGACTACTCGTCTGCCGCGAACTCCGCCTGGGCCTCGGCGGTGAGGTCAAGGTTGGTGTAAATGTTCTGCACGTCGTCGCTATCCTCGAGCGCGTCGATGAGCTTGAACACCGTTCGAGCGGTCTCGGCATCGACCTCGACCTTGAGCGAGGGGACAAACGCCGCGTCGGCGGAGTCGTAATCGATTCCGGCCGCTTGCAGAGCGGAACGGACCGCGACGAGATCCTGAGGCTCCGAGATGATCTCGAAGGTATCGCCCTCGTCGGTGACCTCTTCGGCACCGGCATCGAGGACGGCAGCGAGAATATCGTCCTCGCTGACACCCGAATCCTTGGAAACGACGATGAGCCCCTTCCGGGCGAAGTTGTAGGCGACCGAGCCCGGATCGGCGAGGTTGCCGCCGTTGCGCGTCATGGCGACACGCACTTCGGCAGCGGCACGGTTCTTGTTGTCGGTCAGACACTCGACGAGCATCGCGATTCCGCCAGGTGCATACGCCTCATACATGATGGTCGTGTACTCGACTGCATCACCCGAAATCCCGGCGCCACGCTTGATGGCACGCTCGATGTTGTCGTTCGGGACCGAGGTCTTCTTGGCCTTCTGGACGGCGTCAAAGAGGGTCGGGTTACCTCCCAGGTCGGCGCCGCCGAGCTTCGCCGCGACCTCGATGTTCTTGATGAGCTTCGCAAACGACTTCGCTCGACGAGCGTCGATGACAGCCTTCTTGTGCTTGGTCGTTGCCCATTTGGAGTGGCCGGACATGAAGCTCCCTGAATCGGTCGAGTGTGACGTGCCCCGAAAGTCTAGCGAGTCGCCCCTGACTCAGGGGTGTTGCCGAGCGGCGAGGCGACCGAGGAAATACTCGTGGAATCGTCGCTCGCCGTTCATTTCCGGGTGGAAGCTCGTCGCCAGCAGGTGGCCCTGCTCCACGGCAACCACTCGGCCATCCGGGAGTGCCGAGAGCACCCGAGCTGCGGGACCAACCGACTCGACCACTGGGCCGCGGATAAACGTTGCGTGCACCGGCTCGGCACCGAGCTCGGGAATGAACAGGTCGGTTTCAAAGGACTGGTTTTGTGCGCCAAAGGCGTTCCGGCGAACCACGACGTCGAGCCCGCCGAGCGTTTCTTGGCCCGGCGCGGCATCGAGGATGGTGTTCGCCAGCAGAATCATGCCGGCACAGGTTCCATAGGCGGGGAGCCCTGCTCGGATAGCGGCGCGTAACGGCTCGAACAGGCCGAAGATCTTGGCGAGCTTGTCCATGACGCCAGACTCGCCCCCCGGGAACACGATTCCCGAAAGCCCGTCCAGATCGGCTGGCCGCCGCACGAGGACAACCTGTGCGCCGAGTTCAGCGAGCATGACCGCGTGTTCGCGGAAGTCACCTTGAAGCGCGAAAACGCCAACTCGCGGCCCGGTTCCCCCGGCCGCGAGTTGCAGCGTGTCGTCGTGAAGCGTTACCAACCGCGCTCCGCGAGACGGTGCGGTGCAGGCAAGTCGGCGACATTGATGCCCACCATCGCCTCACCCAAACCGCGCGAAACATCGGCAATCACCGACGGGTCGTCGTAGGCGGCAGTCGCCTTCACAATCGCGGCAGCGCGCTGCTCGGGGTTGCCCGACTTGAAGATGCCCGAACCGACAAACACACCGTCGGCGCCGAGCTGCATCATCATGGCGGCATCCGCCGGAGTCGCCACGCCACCAGCGGTGAACAGGACCACCGGCAGCTTGCCGGTTTCCGCGACCTCGACAACGAGGTCGTACGGTGCCTGGAGGTCCTTGGCGGCAACGTAGAGTTCGTCCTTGGTCATCGAACGCAAACGATTGATTTCGGCCGAAATGGTCCGAATGTGCTTGGTGGCTTCGGAAACGTCACCGGTGCCGGCCTCACCCTTGGAACGAATCATGGCCGCACCCTCGTTGATGCGGCGCAGCGCCTCGCCCAGGTTGGTCGCGCCACACACGAACGGGGTGGTGAATTTCCACTTGTCGATGTGGTTGACGTAATCGGCAGGGCTCAGCACCTCGGACTCGTCGATGTAGTCCACGTTGAGCGACTGCAGCACCTGCGCCTCGACGAAGTGCCCAATGCGCGCCTTCGCCATGACCGGAATGGACACCTCGGCAATAATCGCCTCGATGAGGTCCGGGTCGCTCATGCGGGCGACACCGCCCTGCGCGCGAATGTCTGCCGGCACACGCTCGAGCGCCATGACGGCGACCGCGCCGGCGTCCTCGGCGATACGCGCCTGTTCCGGGGTGACGACGTCCATGATGACGCCGCCCTTGAGCATCTCTGCGAGGCCGCGCTTGACGCGGTCCGATCCGACAAAGCCGGTTGCGTTTTCAGACATGTGTTTATCCTACGGGTTCGGTGAGGTGGTCTCGGTTGGCCAAGCGGCGGCGAGAGCGTCGCGCATCTCGCCGATCAGCCGAGGAACGGCCTTGGTCTTGGCAATGATGGGCATGAAGTTCGCGTCTTGCGCCCAGCGCGGAACGATGTGCTGGTGCAAGTGCTGCGATACTCCGGCACCGGCAATCGCACCCTGGTTCATGCCGATATTGAAGCCGTCGCAGTTGGCAACCCGACGAAGTACGCGCATCCCCGTCTGCGTGAGCCGCGAAATCTCGTCGATTTCGGCGAGCGTGGCATCGTCGTAACTCGCGACGTGGCGATATGGGCACACCAGCAAATGGCCACTGTTGTACGGGAACAGGTTCATCACGACGTACGCGAGCTCGCCGCGAGCCACAATGAGCCCCTCAGCATCCTCCCGCTCGGGGGCGCGACAGAACGGGCAATCATCGAGATGCGGCTGCGCGCCCGCATCGATGTACGCCATCCGATGCGCCACCCAGAGTCGCTGAAACTCGTCGGGAACCCCGGCGAAATCGACGGAAGATTCGACATCCATTAGTCGAGATCCTCTGCCGTCATCACCTGCCGGTGCGCCGCGATGACGTCCTGAATGATGCGCACAGCCTCCGCGCGCGGCACGCCATTGCGCTGCGAACCATCGCGGAAACGGAAGCTCACCGAACCCGCCGCGCGGTCGTCCTCGCCCGCAATGAGCTGGAACGGCACCTTTGCCTGCGTGTGGGTCCGAATCTTCTTCTGCATGCGATCGTCGCTCGCGTCGAGCTCCGCCCGGACCCCCGCCGCGTGCAACTCGGCGACGATGCCACCGAGATACTCGGCGTACTCATCCGCGACCGGAATGCCAACAACCTGCACCGGCGAGAGCCACACCGGGAACGCGCCGGCATAGTGCTCGGTCAGCACGCCGAAGAAGCGCTCAAGCGAGCCGAACTTCGCCGAGTGAATCATGACCGGACGCACCAGGGTGCCATCCGGGCCGGTGAACTCCAGTTCGAACCGAGCCGGCTGGTTGAAGTCGTACTGAATCGTCGACATTTGCCAGGTGCGACCGATCGCATCGCGGGCCTGGACCGAAATCTTCGGTCCGTAGAACGCAGCCCCGCCGGGATCTGGAACGAGCTCGAGACCGGTCGCTTCCGCAACCGACTTAAGCACGTTGGTGGCGTTTTCCCACTCGTCGTCTGAGCCGATGAACTTCTCCGAGTCACCGCGGGTCGACAGTTCGAGGTAGAAGTCGTTCAGGCCAAAATCGCGCAGCAAGCCGAGGATGAATCCCAGGAGTTTCTCAATCTCGGCGGGAGCCTGCTCTGGCATGCAATACGAGTGCGAATCATCCTGGGTCAGGCCGCGGACACGCGTGAGACCCTGGACCACTCCCGACTTCTCGTAGCGGTACACCGTACCGAACTCGAAGAAGCGCAGCGGCAGCTCGCGATAGCTACGCCCGCGCGAACGGAAGATGAGGTTGTGCATCGGGCAATTCATTGCCTTCAGGTAGTACTCAGCGTTTTCGAGCTCCATCGGCGGGAACATCGTGTCGGCGTAGTACGGCAAGTGCCCACTCGTTTCGAACAAGGCGCTCTTCGTGATGTGCGGCGTCGAGACGTACTGGAAACCCTCGTCGATGTGGCGCTGGCGAACGTAGTTCTCCATCTCGCGCTTGATGATGCCGCCCTTCGGGTGGAACACCACGAGGCCCGGACCGATCTCCTCGGGGAAGGAGAACAGGTCAAGTTCGCGACCGAGCTTGCGGTGGTCTCGCTTGGCCGCCTCCTCCAGGCGCTCCTGATAGGCGCGCAACTCGTCCTTCGTCGGCCACGCCGTGCCGTACACGCGCTGCAACTGCGGGTTCTTTTCGCTGCCGCGCCAGTATGCCGCCGCAGTGCGCATGAGCGCGTAGCCGTTGCCGATCATGCGGGTGTTCGGCAGGTGCGGACCGCGACACAGGTCCTTCCAGGCCACCTCGCCCGTCTTCGGGTCGACGTTGTCATAGATGGTGAGCTCGCCCGCGCCCACCTCGACACTCTCGCCGTCCTGCCCGTCCGCGGCGTTGCCCTTCAGACCGATGAGTTCGAGCTTGTACGGCTCGCTCGCAAGCTCGGCGCGAGCCTCGTCATCCGTGACGACCCGGCGAATGAACCGCTGGCCCGCCTGGACGATGCGATTCATCTCCTTCTCCAGAGCCTTCAGTTGCTCTGGAGTAAACGGTTCGGCCACATCGAAGTCGTAATAGAAGCCATCGGTGACGGGCGGACCAATGCCGAGCTTCGCCTCCGGGTTCACCCGCTGCACCGCCTGCGCGAGCACGTGCGCGGCCGAGTGCCGCAGAATGTTCAAGCCATCCGGCGAGTCGATGGTGACCGGTTCGACCGTGTCGGCGTCGGTGACGGTCGCGGCAAGATCCTTCAATTCGCCATTCACACGCATCGCGACGATGTTCCGGTCAGTAAACAGTGCGAATCCGTCAGCCATCGCTGCTCCTCATCAAAAAAAGCCTCCGCTCGGCGGAGGCAACCTGGCCCACAGATACCTGCTGTGCAACCGAGTGGGCGATACCAGACTCGAACTGATGACCTCTTCCGTGTGAAGGAAGCGCGCTACCAACTGCGCCAATCGCCC
>DATGWF010000029.1:0-20291 GCA_035299585.1 Microbacteriaceae bacterium | reverse complement strand
GCCTGCTCATCTCGGCCGGCGCCGGTTTGGCATACGCCACCTACTCCGTCCTCATCAAAATCCTCATCGGTCGCGGCTGGAGTTCGAGCACCGCCGTCGGGGCGCTGTTCGGCATCGGCGCAGCGTGGAGTCTGCCACTGCTGATCGTGAGCGGTCCGAGCTGGCTCGGCACCCCGGAGGGGATTGCCATGGTGGTGTGGTTGGCGGTCGTTACGACCGTCACGGCAAACCTGATGTTCGGCTTCGGTCTCTCCGGGCTGAATGCCTCAACCGTGTCGACGCTGACCCTGGCGGAGCCACTGACGGCAAGCATCCTCGGTTTGCTCGTCCTGCACGAGTCCCTCGACGGGCTGTCGATCGCCGGGCTCGTCGTGCTCGGCTCTGCCATCGCCGTGCTCGCAATTGCGAGCGGCCGCTCGCGGGCCAAACTGTCCTAGCTGCATACTGATAGCGCTCTTTTCATGCAAGTGCGCTAGGGTGAGCCCACGAGCAGTTGCCCACGTGGGTTCCACCCGGCGAGACAGGTGCACGGAGCGAATCGATGTGATTCGCGAGGTATACCCAGAAAAGAGAAACACCATGGCAACTGGAACCGTTAAGTGGTTCAACTCGGAGAAGGGCTACGGCTTCGTCA
The DNA here is from genome assembly GCA_035299585.1 of Microbacteriaceae bacterium. Lineage (GTDB taxonomy): Bacteria > Actinomycetota > Actinomycetes > Actinomycetales > Microbacteriaceae > DATGWF01. Next base: position 19,657 of record DATGWF010000029.1, on the reverse strand, counting down.
CTCCTGACGACGGTAGCGCTGATGTGTTCGCACACTTCTCCGCGATTCAGACGAACGGCTACCGTTCCCTCGACGAGGGCCAGAAGGTCGAGTTTGACACTGCACAGGGCCCGAAGGGTCTGCAGGCAGAAAACATCCGCCCGCTCTAGCGAGCAGATACATCGGACCGGTTCTCTTCGGAGGGCCGGTCCTTTTGCATGTCAATGTGACACGATAGGGCCATGGCTGAACGCATGACTCCGCAACGTCGTCAGATGCTCGTCGCCATTGTGATGGGTGCGATCGTTGGCGGCGTGCTCGCTTGGCTCGCAGGGTTTTGGATGTGGTTCCCGGCAGGGCTCGCCGTCGGGCTTGCAACCGGAGCCATCATGAAGCCTCCGAGCGCCTAGCTCGTCCCGCCCGCGGTCGCGACTTTCGCTTCCGACACCGGGGCATGACCACCTGCCTGCAGTTCGTCGTAGTGCGCCCGAGCCTCGGCTTGTCGCACCGGCTCATCGTCGACAATCGGGGCGCGAACAAGATCGGGGGTCAGGCCGAAGGCGTCGACCAGCTCCGCCGCATAGGGCCGGAGCCGAGCCAGAAGCCGATCAATGTAGGCCGTGACCGCGTGCGCGCGCTGCGGCGACAGCTTGCCGTTCATGAGGTACCAGGCCGCGTGTTCCTCGATGAGGCCAAGGCCAAACAAGTCTCGGAGCCAGGTCAGCACCTGTGCGGTTCCGGAATCGGGCGCCTTCGATAGTGCGCGAGTGAACGCCTCCCACTGCAGCAACTGCCCATGCGCCCGACCGGCCTCAATGAGCGCGTTCTGGTTGAGATTGAATGCCTCCGCGGCGGCCTCCGGCCCGCGCTTCCTCGCCTCACCCAGGCGGGCGGCGATGTCGGCGACCATCGATTCGACGCGGTCCGCGAGCAGGGCATGTTGCGCGCTCGCCTCGCGCAGTTCATTGACCGAGCGAGCGGTCGAACCGAAATCGTGCACGGTCTGGGCCAGACGTCGCAGTCCTGAACCGGCAACCGCACGCTCCACGCCGAGGCCAAGCACGTACCTGGCCAGAGTGCCTGAGTCGGCATCCTTGAATTTGCGAGAGAAGTCGGTCAGCAGTCGCTTGGCGACGAGTTGCAGCAGCACATTATTGTCGCCCTCAAACGTGACGTACACGTCGAGGTCGTGGTGGAGGCCGACGAGGCGATTCTCAGCGAGGAAGCCCTGTCCTCCGCACGCCTCTCGGCTCTCCTGAATCGTGTTGAGCGCGTGCCAGGTAGACAACGGCTTGAGCGCGGCCGCGAGCGTCTCCAAGTCTTCGCGTTCCTCGTCGGAATCGGCTGTACCCGAGAACACCGCATCGAAGGCGACCAAGAACTCATCGTGCGCGAAGTACTGCGCGTAGGTGGTGGCGAGCTTCGGCAGCAAGCGACGCTGATGCCGCTGGTAGTCCATCAGGACCGTCTCGCGCCCGTCCGCGCCGGCAAACTGTCGCCGAGCGTTGCCGTACCGAATCGCGATGGTCAGGGCGAGCGCCGCCGCGTTCGTTGCGGCGCCGTCGAGCGACACCCTCCCCTGCACGAGCGTGCCGAGCATGGTGAAAAAGCGACGACCCGGGCTCGCGATCGGGCTCGAGTAGGTGCCATCTGGTGCCACGTCGCCATAGCGATTGAGCAGGTTCTCGCGCGGCACGCGAACGTGAGTGAAGATGAGCCGGCCATTGTCAATGCCGTTGAGCCCGCCCTTGAGCCCATCGTCTTGGCTCTCGATTCCCGGAAGCATGTCACTGCCGTTGCGGATCGGAACGTAGAAGGCGTGCACGCCGTGGTTCACGCCGCGGGTGATGAGTTGCGCAAACACCACCGCAGCCTGGCCGTGGAGGGCCGCGTTGCCAAGATAATCCTTGCGCGCGGCCGTAAACGGCGTGTGGATGACGAACTCTTGCGTGTCCAGATCGTACGTCGCGGTCGTGCCGATACTCGCGACGTCGGAACCGTGCCCCGTTTCGGTCATCGCGAAGACTCCCGGGATGTCGAGGCTCATGATGCCCGGCAGCCATCGTTCATGATGAGCGGTCGTTCCGAGGTGGAGCACGGCCGCCCCAAACAGCCCCCACTGGACGCCCGACTTAATCTGGCAGCTCGGATCGCCAAAGACGAGCTCTTCGAAGGCGGCAATGTTTCCGCCATGGTCATCACGTCCGCCGAGGGTGGAGGGGAACGCACGATGTACTTGGCCGTTCTCGACCAGGAGATGCAACTGCTCGAGCACGCGAGCACGGTGCTCCGCCATCGAGAGTCCCTCGATTTTGTGGAACGCCTCGGATCCGGCGAGCTTGCGAGAAGCGAGTCGCTCCTCGGCCCACGTGCCAAGGAGCATCCGACCGAGTGCGGCGACGTCGACGGCGGGCGTGCCGCCCGCGGCGATCGAGGCGTCGAGCTCGTGGACGAGTGATTCGGAAAGTGGTGTCGTGGTCATGACCGGCCCCTCCTACTAGTTGCTCGAACCTTACGCTCGAGTCCCTCCCTGCGAAACGACGGTGCAGACGGTCAACAACGCCGACTGGAGCTGTCGGGAGGCCGATTGTGTGCCCTGCACAATCTCGTACACTGAGGGCATGACTCAGAGCTTCGACAAGATCACCATGTTCGGCGCCGAATGGTGCGGCGATTGCCGACGTTCGAAGGCGCTCCTCGACGCCGCGAACATCGACTACGACTACATCGACCTCGTCCAGCGCGAGGACCAGGCGAAGGTGGCCGAGTCCATCAGCGGCCGGAAGAACATTCCCGTCATCGTGTTCCCGGACGGCTCGTTCCTGGTCGAGCCCAGCAACGACGAGCTCGTCGCGAAGCTCTAGGGATTCGCGAGGGACTCAGTCGAAGAGTTCCGTCAGCCAGTGGCTCTTTTTCTTCGTCCCGTACGATGATTGCCCCCAGGGCTGAGCGACCTGTGCGGGGTAGGCCGGGGCGGTTGGCGCTCCGTGAGACGTCCGATGGTTCGGCACTGACTCATTCAGCATGCGCTCGACGATTTTGTCCAGCTCGCCCCGATCAAGCCAGACTCCTCGACACTGCGGGCAGTAATCGATTTCAACGCCACTTCGCTCGCTCATGACCAGCGTCGAACCATCCGTTGGACAATGCATGGTGTCTCCCCGTTCCCGAACCTTGACGGGACGCTATCTCGCGCAACTGAATGTTCTCTGAGGATGAACGTCGCTTAGTAGCCCTCGTCGTCAGCGTCGTCAGTGGCATGCATGTGCTGCGTCATCATTTGCAGTGCGAATAGGTCGACCGCCACGAAGTCGCGTAATCTGTTCTCCCGCTCCTCTTGGTAGCGAGCGTCGCCGTGCTTGAGGAGGGCCTTTCGATCGAGCACGCGTTCCATCTCGCGCGCGAGCTCTCGCCACGCCCGGTCGCGGGCATCGGTGATGAGCTCGTCGAGCGTGACCTCCGAGCCACACATTGCGCGGAGTTCGCGTGCAACGCCCTCGAAGGACTCTTCGCGGAGCGTGAGGTTGCCGACGTCTCGCCGGCGATAGTCGTGCTGATGCATGCCCCGCCCCTTGAGCATCACTGCGGTATCGCGATCGCGACGCGTACGTTCGGCTGCCTCGTCGGATTCGCGCGCGAGCGCCTCGAGAATCTCGACGGCGTCCGGCCGATAGAGCGGCACATCAAACTCTTCTGGGTCGGTGTGCGCATCGACCAGAATGCGATTCTTGAGGGCCATGATTGCCGCTTGCCGAGCCATAGAGACCCCCTCTGCGGTGGCATCTTCGACCGTCGGCTGCTCTGGATCCGGCTGAGCGGACGCTCGGTCTCGACGCCCGCCGAATCGCCACCAGGCCATGACTGCCTCCCCTCACCAGCGTAGCGCCGAGATGGCCCCGATAGAATGTGTTGACGTGGGCTTTGATTTTCTGAAACACCCCGAGTTGCCGGCACCGTCGCTGAGCGTCGGAGAGATTGCGTTGCTGTGCGAACGCGAATTTGGGATCGTGGGCACGGCCCGAGAACTGGGAAGTCAGCAGGACCAAAACGTGCTGTTGACACCGGAACACGGCGAGCCCGTGGTGGTCAAGGTTGTGAATCCCGCCTTCGGCGAGGATGAGATTGCGGCTCAGGACGCCGTGGCGGAACTCATTGCCACGCGCACGACGCTTCGCGCGGCACGCACGAAGGCGTCAAGCAGAGTGAACACGACGCAAGGTCCACTGCACATCCGGGTGATGGAGTACCTTCCCGGCGGCACCCTCACCGGTTCGCAACCGCTCAGCCCCGCGCAGGTGGCGGCCATGGGCGAAGCGGCGGCCCGCGTCAGCATGGTGCTCAAGGCCTTCGACCACCCGGGTCTCGAACGAACCCTGCAGTGGGACTTGCGCTATGCCATGCGCGTAGTCGAGGAACTCGCGCGCTACCTCCCGTCCGCTCGTCGCGAGAGCGTTCTCGAAGCCGCACGCTCGGCTTGGGCGGACATCGCCTCGTTCACGGACCGACTCCCGATGCAGGCCGGGCACTTTGACCTCACCGATGACAACGTGGTCGTCTCGCCAAGCGGCATCCCGGACGGCGTGATCGACTTTGGCGATGTGACGCGCAGCTGGGGCGTCGGTGAGCTTGCCACGACGCTGAGCTCCATCCTTCACCACGACACCGCTGACGGCTCGCGCGGCCTCGGCTGCGACCCGAACACCGTAGTGCCCGCGGTGCGTGCGTTCGCCGCTCGCATCCCGATGACTCTCGACGAAATTCACGCCATCTGGCCACTCGTTGTGCTGCGAACCGCGGTCCTCGTGTGCAGTGGCCACCAGCAGCTCAACCTCGACGTGGACAACGAGTATGCCCGCGCAGGCCTCGAACGCGAGTGGCGGATGTTCGAGCGAGCAACATCGGTTCCCACCCGGATGATGACCGCGCTGTTCCGGGCCGTCGTCCTCGACGATCCGACGGTGGTGAACGCGAGAGACGTCGCTGAGCACACCCGTGAGCGGCGAGAGGCGCACCTCGCCGAAGTGCAAGAACACTACTATCAGGCACCGCCTCAGATTGAACGCGGGTGGAAGAACTACCTCATCTCGACCGAACCGCGGGTGTATCTCGACATGGTGAACAACGTGACGTCGATCGGTCACGCGGACGAGGGTCTCGCGAACGTCGTGTCACAGCAACTGCGTCGCCTCAACACCAACTCGCGATTCCACTACGAGGGCGTTGCACGCTTTGCGGAAGAACTCGCCTCGACGCTGCCTGAGCCGCTCGACACCGTGTTCCTCGTGAACTCCGGTTCTGAGGCGGTCGATCTGGCGATTCGCATCGCGATGGCGGCCACCGGTCGAACCGACATCGTTGCCGTTCGCGAGGCATACCACGGCTGGACGTACGCTTCCGATGCGGTGTCGACCTCAATTGCCGACAATCCGAACGCCCTCGAGACGCGACCGAGTTGGGTGCACACCGTCGCCGCCCCGAACAGCTATCGCGGCGTCTACCGCGACGAACACGCATCCAAGTACGCTCCGGAGGCGGCTCAGTTCATCCGGAAATTGAAAGCACAACCGGCGGGTTTCCTTGCCGAGGCCTGGTACGGCAACGCCGGCGGCGTTGAGCTTCCGGCCGGCTATCTGCGCGAGGTGTACGCAGCAATCCGCGAGCGCGGAGGACTCGCCATCGCCGACGAAGTGCAGGTGGGCTACGGCCGGCTCGGCGAGTGGTTCTGGGGATTCGAATCCCAAAACGTGGTCCCGGACATTGTTGCCGTGGCGAAGTCCATGGGCAACGGGTACCCGCTCGGTGCGGTCATCACCTCCCGTGAGGTCGCCGCTCGCTATCGCGAAGGTGGCTACTTCTTCTCGTCGACGGGCGGTAGCCCCGTGTCGAGTGCGGTCGGATCGTATGTGCTGCAGCAGGTGACGCAGCCTGAATTCCGAGCAAACGTCCGCGAGACGGGCGGGCACCTCAAGCGCTCTCTCGAGGATCTCGCCGCCCGGTACCCGCTCATCGGGGCCGTGCACGGGAGCGGACTGTACCTCGGGGCCGAGTTTGTGCGCGACCGCCAGACCCGCGAACCGGCGACCGAAGAAACCGCCTGGATTTGTGACGAGCTGCTGCGGGAGGGCGTCATCATGCAGCCCACCGGCGACTTCCAAAACGTGCTCAAGATCAAGCCGCCGCTGTGCGTGAGTCGAGCCGACGTCGACTACTTCGTCGCTGCGCTCGACCGAGTGCTTGAACGCGTCCCCACGCGCTCGTAAATCGTTCACCTTTCGTTCACCCGTTCACCCCACACTCGTCACGAAGGTTCCATAGCTTCAAGGTGTCGGACACCGGTCCGGTATCTCATGAAGGGGTTCGAATGCGTTCTGCTCGAAAGGTCGTCACCGCCGCGTTCTCGGCGATTATCCTTGCCGGCTTGACCGGCTGCGCCGTGAATGAAGCACCGGGATTCTCCGGTGGCGAATCTCAGCTTTCGGGAACTCTCAATGGCGCTGGTTCGTCGGCGCAGGGTTCCGCTCAAGAGGCATGGATTGCCGCATTCCAAGGCACGTCCAGCGGCCTGACGGTGAACTATGACCCCTCGGGTTCGGGAGCGGGCCGCAAGGCGTTCATCTCGGGCGGCGTACAGTTCGCCGGATCCGACTCGGCACTCTCGGACGACGAGCTCACGGGAACGTTCGCAATGTGCGCGACCGGCACCTCGGCCATCAACATCCCGGTCTACAACTCGCCAATTGCCGTGGTCTTCAACGTTGAGGGCGTCGACGATCTGAACCTTGATGCCGAGACCGTTGCCAAGGTGTTCTCCGGCGCCATCACCCAGTGGAATGATCCGGCTATCGTCGCGCTCAACCCCGGGGCGAAGCTCCCTGCGGCCACCATCACCGCGGTGCACCGTTCGGACGACTCCGGCACCACCAAGAACTTCACCGACTATCTCTCGAAGGCCGCCCCGGAGGCGTGGACGAGCAAGCCCGATGGCAAGTGGCCGCTCGAGGGCGGCGAGGGCGCCAACGGCACCTCGGGCCTGATCGACACCGTGACCAACGGTAGCAACACCATCGGCTACGCCGACCTCTCGAAGGCCGGCAAGCTCGGCATCGCAAAACTCAAGGTCGGCGACGCGTTCGTGGCCCCGTCGGCCGAGGCCGCTGCCGCCGCACTGGCCGGTTCGGAGAAGGTCTCGGGCCGCGCCGACAACGACCTCACCTTCAAGATCAACCGCACCACGACCGACTCGAAGGCCTACCCGCTCGTGCTCGTGAGCTACCTCATCGTCTGCCAGCAGTACGCTGACGCCGAGGTCGGCAAGCTCGTGAACGCGTACGCGAGTTTCCTCGTGAGCTCGACCGGGCAATTGATTGCAGCTGGCGCTGCAGGATCGGCACCGTTGACCGGCGACATCGAGAAGGAAGCCATTCGAGTCGCCGCCTCGATTCAGTAAGAGCATCGGTCCGGCCGCGCCGCGAGCGGCCGGACCACCCAATAACGAAAGCGAATCATCATGACGGTAGCGACAGTCGCCGGGAAGGCGCGGCTGGGTGACCGCGTTTTCCGCGGTGCCGCGGTAACGGCCGGCGCGCTCATACTCGTCGTGCTCGCCGCAGTCGCGCTGTTCCTCATCGTCGAGGCACTCCCCGCGCTGGGCGCTCCCGCCGAAACCTACGGCGCGAAGGCCGAATCATTCTGGTCGTATGTCGCTCCGTTTGCGTTCGGCACGGTCTGGGCCGCTGTGCTGGCACTCCTCATGGCCGTACCTGTGGCCATCGGCATCGCCCTGTTCATTTCGCACTACGCGCCGCGACGCCTCGCTCAAGGTCTCGGCTATGTCATCGACTTGCTCGCGGCGGTTCCATCGGTCGTCTATGGCCTCTGGGGAATCACGGTCCTCGCACCCCTGGTTCAGCCGTTCTATGTCTCGCTCAGCGAGTCCTTCGGCTGGATTCCGCTGTTGGCCGGCCCCGTCTCCGGGACCGGCCGCACCATCCTCACCGTCGCTATCGTGCTCGCCGTTATGGTGCTGCCGATCATCACCGCGCTCTGCCGCGAGGTGTTTCTCCAAACTCCGCGTCTCCGCGAAGAAGCCGCACTCGCGCTCGGAGCCACCCGCTGGGAAATGGTGCGCATGACGGTCTTGCCCTTCGGCCGCCCCGGAATCATCTCGGCCGCGATGCTCGGGCTCGGCCGCGCCCTCGGCGAAACCATGGCGGTCGCGATGGTGCTCTCGCCCTCGGCCGTCATCTCGTTCTTCCTGCTCACGTCTCAGAACCCGAACACCATCGCGGCGAACATTGCCCTCAACTTCCCGGAGGCATCCGGGCTTGGAGTCAATCTGCTGATCGCGACCGGTCTCGTGCTGTTCGTCATCACCCTGGCCGTCAACATGATTGCCCGGGCCATCGTCGCTCGATTCAAGGAGTTTTCGGGAGCAACCGAATGAGCCACACTCCGAACACGCTCACCGCGGGCCGACTCGCCCCGGCCGCCCTGTGGGGCCTCCTCGCCGCTTCGCTCGCCGTATCGACCGCGCTCTTCGGCCTCATCGCCGCAAGCAACGGCAGCGCACTCAACATCATCGGCCTCGTCGTTGCGGCCGGCGCGCTCTACCTTGCTGCAAGTTGGGCGATTTCACGGGTCGTTGAGGGGCGTCGTCGCGCCCTCGATCGCTTGATGACGGCCGCGGTGACCGCCGCCTTTTTGCTCGCCCTTGTTCCGCTGATATCGCTCGCCGTCACTGCCTTCGTCAATGGCCTTGCCCGCTTCGATGCGACATTCTTTACCTGGTCGATGCGCAACGTCGTTGGCGCAGGCGGCGGCGCGCTCGCCGCGATTGTCGGGACGCTGTTCATCACCGGGGCCGCCATCATCATCTCGGTGCCAATCGGTCTGATGACCGCGATTTATCTCGTCGAATACGGCACGGGCCGGATGGCACGCATCGTGACATTTCTGGTCGACGTGATGACCGGTATCCCGTCAATCGTCGCGGGCCTGTTCGCCTACGCGCTGCTCTCGCTGGTATTCCAGGACCCCGGCTACCGCGCCGGATTCGGTGGTGCCATCGCTCTGTCCCTGCTGATGATTCCGGTCGTCGTGCGCTCCACCGAGGAAATGCTCCGGCTCGTGCCGAGCGAGCTCCGCGAGGCCTCGCTCGCCCTCGGCGTGCCCAAGTGGCGCACCATCGTCAAGGTCGTGCTTCCGACCGCGGTCGCCGGCATCGTCACGGGCGTGATGATTTCCATCTCGCGCATCATCGGTGAAACCGCCCCGCTCCTACTGGTTGCCGGCGCGACGGCGAGCATGAACTACAACCTGTTCGCCGAGCGCATGATGACCCTGCCGGTGTTCGTCTACACGCAATACATGAACCAGGGCACAGACTCGCAGGCGTACATTGACCGCGCCTGGACCGGCGCCCTCACCCTCATCCTCATCGTCGCGTTGCTCAACATCGGCGCACGCATCATTGCCAAGCTTGCCGCCCCCAAGGGTGAGCGCTAATCCCGAACAGAAGGAACCCCATGTCAAAGCGCATTGAAGTCGAAGACCTCAACGTGTACTACGGCAACTTCCTTGCCGTCGAGGGCGTCAACATGACCATCGAACCGCGATCGGTGACGGCCCTCATCGGCCCGTCTGGCTGCGGCAAGTCAACCTTCTTGCGCACCCTCAACCGCATGCACGAAGTCATCCCGGGCGCACGGGTCGCCGGCACGGTGCGCATCGACGGGAACGACCTCTATGCTCCGGGAGTCGACCCGGTACTCGTTCGGCGCGAGGTTGGCATGGTGTTTCAGCGCCCGAACCCTTTCCCCACGATGACCATCGCGGAGAACGTCCTCGCCGGCGTGCGGCTCAACAATACGAAGCTGTCGAAGCAAGACGCGGCTGACATCGTCGAACAGTCCCTTCGCGGCGCAAACCTTTGGAACGAGGTGAAGGATCGTCTCGGCAAGCCCGGCTCGTCACTGTCGGGCGGTCAGCAGCAGCGACTGTGCATCGCGCGCACCATCGCGGTCAAGCCCGATGTGATCCTCATGGACGAGCCGTGCTCGGCGCTTGACCCCATTTCGACCCTCGCCATCGAGGACCTCATCGAAGAACTCAAGAACGAGTTCACGATTGTTATCGTGACCCACAACATGCAGCAGGCTTCGCGCGTGAGCGACCGCACGGCGTTCTTCAATATCGCCGGAACCGGTCAACCGGGCAAGCTCATCGAAGTGAACGACACCGCGGTGATGTTCTCGAACCCGAGCGAGAAGTCCACCGAGGACTACATCTCCGGTCGCTTCGGATAGCGCGGTTTAGTCGCGCGGACTCAGCAGGTAGCGGTTGAAGTCCGCGGTTGCCTCGACGTCGAAAGGAATCTTGCGGCCATCAATCGCCGTGATGCCGACCGCGAGTCGAACGCTTGAGACCAACCAGGCTGCGTCGACCTCGGCCAAGTCCGACACCGGAATGTCACGGTAGGCAGTGGCGTCGCCGCGACCTTCGAGAAACTCAAACAGGCTCAGCTGGGTCGTTCCGTGCAGAATCGATCCGCTCGGCGCCGGCGTCTCGTACACCCCGTTCCGACGAATAATGAGCGAGGACGTCGGACCCTCGAGCAGGTAGCCGTCGCTCGATACAAACAACGCATCCCCCGCGCCCCGACGCTTCGCCTCCCGGATTGCCGCCATGTTGATGGCGTAGGACAGCGTCTTCGCACCGAGAAGCAACCACGGCGCGTTTTCGGCGGTGTCGCGCGCAAATCCACGATTCAACGTGACGACGGCCATGCCGTTTGCGCGAATGGCCGCATTGTTGGCAGCGGGCTGCGCGACGAGCCACGCCGTCGGCGCGGGCCCGTTCTCGACTCCGCGGCTCAGAACGAGGCGAATGGCGAACTCGCCTCTGGCTGGCATCCGCTGCTCGGCGAGTGCAACGGCCGCGCGCCACTGGTCACGATTCGGCATGTCGAGGTCGCTGAGTCGAGCGGAATGGGCCAGCCGGTCCAAGTGTGGTCCGACCTCTTGCGCGTGGCCATCGACGAGGCCGATTGTTTCGAAGATGCCATCGCCGCGTTGCGTGCTGAGCTCGCCAACTCGAAGCGCCGGTTCGGCGAGGTCAACCTCGCGAAAACTGTCCGACCAGTCTGCTCGGACGTCGTCATGTGGAGCCGGGTGAATCAGCAGCGTGAACGTTGCACTCATGCGCCCAGCGTAACGAAAACCGAGCCGCAGAACGCCTCTCGGCGCGAGGCCGCTCGCAGCGGCAAATATTGGAGCCCGGGGTTACTGCGGCCCGGCACCCTCTAGCTTAGGCGCTGAAGGGGTGGGCCGAGCTGCCTTCCCCTAGTCGAGTGAGCCGATTCGCCAGAGCCGAGCGCAGGCACCGAGTTCACTCGCAACCAGCGCGAGCCGGTCTGCTCGCGTGGTGAGGACACTGGCCCGCTCGGGTTCGGTGGGTTCGGCGTCGTGAGCGAGGTCGATGTAGCCGGCACTGCAGACCCGGGCGAAGGCACCCGCTCGCTCGAACGCGTGGGCGACATCGCCGGCGTACACTCCGCGCAGAATTTCTTCGGCGACAACTCGAATTTCACCTGGGCCGGCCGGTGTGGCAGCACCGGCAATGACCGGGTCGATGCCGGGAATCTGTGCCCGACCGCGTTCGAAGGCGAGAGCGGTCTCGGCGCCCTGCTGAACGATGACGGAACGTACGACATACACCCGCCAGAGTGCCCCGGGCAGACTCGCAGGGTGGGCGCGCGACCACAGTTCCGCGAGGGTGTCGAGGCCGTGTTCGTCAACCCACGCGGTCATCCGTTGACCGACGGTGCCGTCGCGGTCGCTCCGGGCCCGCGCGAGAAGCGCTGCGGCGCTCTCGTGGGCGGCGCGAGTGAGTTCGGCGGGGTCGCTCCCACCGATTTCGGTATCGAAGGCGCCGGCCGGCCGTTTCACCGGCCGGATGGGACGGCGGTCCGAATCAGACCCGCTCAACGGAGACGACCTCGGCGCCGGTCACCCGCAGAAGCTCCTCGAAGGTCGTCGCGTAGACCGACTTGGGGTGACCCGCTGCGGCCCACACCTCGTCAAAGCGCGCGAGCATCTCATCGATATACGTCGGCAGGGTAGTGAGATGGCCGAGCGGTGCAACGCCACCAATGGTTTGACCGGTGGCCGACTTGACCGTGTCTTTGTCGGCACGGCCGATGCGACCGCCGAGACGTTCCCCGAGCCAGTCGGTGTCGACGCGGTGCGCGCCGGAGGTTAGGACGAGGATGGGTTCGTCGTCGAGTGTGAAGATGAGCGAGTTCGCGATTTGACCGACCTCGACGCCGAGTGCATCGGCGGCAAGCTGGGCCGTTGTGACCGCGTCGTCAAACCAGACGACTCGCGGCTCGATGTCGTGGACGGCGAGGGCCGCGCGGACCCGATCGACGGCTTCATGCTGCATGGATGTAGCGTACTTTGCGTCGCCCTGCCGCAACACACACGAGCACGACGAAGGACAAATACGACGACTGAACGAACGAGACAACCCGCTCCCACACCCCAACATTGACCGCGCTCGGGTCCGCCCAAATGACGAGGAAGGTGATGGCGAGGGCCGCCTGAACGATGCTCGCAACTGCAATGGCGACCGGGCGAAGCACCCACGGGGCGTCTGGTCGGAAGCGCATCGCGAACAGTTGCCAGCTTGCGGAGGCGGCGAAGAACAAGATCGCGAAGAATCGGTGCTGCTCGGAGACGCCGTTCAGCGGCGTCGGAAAAATGGTGAGACCGTAACTGCAGAGCGCGGCAACGAAGAGCACCATCCGCCCCGGAAGGGCGAGCGGTCGGGCATAGAGAGCCGCGATGAGGATGAGTGTTGACCCGAGCACGAAGAAGCTCGTCATCACCCAACGCACCGGAGATTGCGGGGACGCGAGGTCGCTGATGGTGAGTCGCACGGCGTCGTAGCCCGGCCAGAGAGCGCCGGCGAGTGCCCACCCTGCAATGTTCTGGATGGGGCCAATGATGGCGGCGATGAACGCGATGCGAGCGACGGGCTTTACGGACGTCATAGGGAAACCGTAGCGGGCCGATACACTCGGCGTGGTACGGCGCTAGGGGTCTACTTTGACTCGCTCGGTTGAGTGGCATCGTCACCATCCGCGATCCAGCTGAACCAGCCGTGCCCGTCGGTGATGACGAGGAATTGATCCGCGGTTCCCCCGTTGCCCGACACGTGCAGCACCGGAAGTCGATATTTCTCTGCGATGGCGCGGAGCTCCAGAGCCGACGCTACGGGCGCGGCCGATTCATCGTCGGGAAGGGCATCGACTCGCCACAGCCGGCCACGCAAGACCCGTCGAGAACGCTCCGGCTCGTGAAGCTGCGCACCATCGAAGATCCGGGTCGAAACCCACCAACAAAACGCTGCAGAACAACCGAACGCCGCAAATGAGAGCACCCACAGCGCAACGTATGTGGATCGACTCGCCACGAGAGCCATGACGGCACTCGCCGAGACAGCGACACCGATAATCGATGCGGCGAGCGCGGCCCGGTCGCCGGTTGACTGCGCATCCCGACTCGATTCTTGCGTGGCTCGGGCGAGGGCCTCGCGCATGGCGGGAGCAAACCGACGACGGCGCAGAGGGACGAATGCGAGCGCTACGAGCGCCGCCGCCAACGCTCCAACGAGCACCGGTGAGCCACGCGACCAGGTCAGCACGCCACCGAGGCCAGGGATTCGCAGCACGTACGTTCCGATGACGGAATCGGGAGTGACGGTCCACGGGTCTTCCGTGGCGCGGTTGTCGCCTTGCGTGGTGATGCTACCGTCAGGCGCAACATCAACGACGCGGTGAATGACTCGGCCGTGGACATTGCCATCGTCCACCTGATACACGATGACGTCTCCGACATTCACCTGTGCGGTATGGCGAGCGAAGACGTAGTCCCCATCGTGCAGAGTGGGCTCCATGCTGGTGCCCTCGACCTGGACAGCGCTCAGGTCACCGCCCAATTCAACCGGCCGGAAGAACGCGAGCCAGGTGCCCAACGCGAGAGCGAAAACAACCCACGACGCCGTGTTGACGGCCCGACGAACACGAGGAGCGAGACGCGTCATGGTGACACCACCACCGCGACGCTCGATACGGCGCCGTCCCCTCCAGAACCGATGGTCCAAGAGGAGTTCGACGTTGCGTAGCAGTACCCCTCGAAGAACGTGCAGGTATAGACCTTGCTGACTCCGCTTGTCGAATTCGTCAGCGTGACGTTGACCTTGGCGTTGCTGCAGGTCGCATCCGTTCCCTCCACATAAATGCCGTCAATCGTGGTCGTCGAGACCTGATAAGTCGTGCTCACGACCGCCATACCCGGACAGTTCGCCGTCATGGAGAACGTATTACGACTCGTCTGGGGGATGGTGATGGTTGAGGGCTGAACCGTGATTGCGATTCCCGCCGCGAATCCCGCGACCGTCGTCGCGAACGTCGCGGCGGTCACCCCGATGAGGGCGAGAAGGCGAATCCGAACCATGGGAGTTCCGTTCTAGGGTGCAATCAGCTCGACACGGATGGACGCCACACGGCCTTGACTCGTGTGCCAACCGGGGCCGGTAACGGGATAGGCGGTTGCCTGCCCGTTCGCCAGCGGGTCCGACAAGTACGTGATCGCGAGGCTTCCACTGGCGTTTTGGAGGGTGACTCGAACCCGCGCGTTACAGGTGGGGTCGAAGACGTCGATACCGACGTAAATCACATAAAACGGATCGAGCAGGGGGGCGGTTTCGATGACCTTCACGTTGGGACAGATGGTGTTGACGACGGTTGAAACGGCACCCACGCCACTCGATGGCACTCGGATTGAGCCGTTATGGACGGTCACCGTATACCCCGCAGCGCTCGCGACCGTGACGGCGAAGGTCACAATAGCGAGCAGTGCAGCTATCCAGAGTCGACGCATCGAGGCCCCCGCCCTTCTGCTCGTCGGGACTACGAACCGGGAGCCAGCACGACTGTCGCTTTGGCGACCGTCCCGGTGCCGCCGGTGTCGAGGTTCCATCCGCTACTGACGGGAAGGGCCGTTCCGGCTCCGCTCGACAGTGCATTGATGCTGTAGACGACGTTTGTGGTGCCAGCCGCGTTGGACAGCGTGACCTGGGCGGGCGCCGTGCAGGTGCTGTCGTTGGTGGTGATGACCACTCCGGTGATGACCAGGTTGGAGATGGTGAACGAGGTTGTGACGCTCGTCGCGGCCGGGCAGGACTGCGTCGTGACGCTTGCCTCACCGGTGGAACTGATAGAAACGGGCGAGGGTGACACAGTGAGCGTGTATCCGGTGGCGCCAGCCGCGGTCACCGCGAAGGTGGTCGACACGGCGGCGAGCGCAAAGAGTGATTTTCGCATGATGCTCCCTTTCCAATGGAGGGTCGATAGCGAATGGGTTCGCTCGGGCAAACCTAGGCCGAATTGCCCCTCGGTCGGAGGCCATTATCCACAGTGCGGTTAGTCTGGCAATGTGCCGTCACTCCCCCGTGCTATCAGACTTGCGCCGCTCGCGCTCATCGCCGTCGCAGTGGTGTGGGGTGGCGCGTTCGTCGTGATGAAGCCGGCAATTGAGTCACAGCCGATTGTCGACTTCCTCGGCACACGATTTGTGCTCGCGGCGGGCGTGATGATTGCGGTGCGACCGAGCGTCCTGCGCCGGTTCCGCGGGCCGCTGCTGTGGCAGGGCGTCACCCTTGGCACGCTCATGACGGTCGCGTACGTGACCCAGACGGTCGGGCTCAAGCTCACGACGGCGGCCATTTCTGGATTCGTCACGGGCCTGTACGTGGTGCTGTCCCCGCTGCTCATCTGGCTGCTACTCAAGGTGCGGGTTGCCGCGAAGGTCTGGATTGCGGTGGTCGTCTCCCTCTTCGGACTCGCCTTCATCAGCATCGACCCCGCAACGCTGAGCTTCGATTGGGCGCAACTCTGGCTCGTGGCCTGCGCCGTGTTCTTCAGCCTCCACATTGCCGGTCTAGCGAAGTGGAGCCCCGGTCAAGACGCCTTCGCGCTCACCGTGATCCAGCTCGCGACCGTCGGCGTGTTGTGCATGGTGTGGGCGAGTTTCCAGGGGTACCATCCGCCGGCGGATGCCTTCGGTTGGTTTGCCATTCTCTTCACCGCCGTGTTCAGCACAGCGATCGCATTCTTCGTTCAGACCTGGGCGCAAGGCGTGATGGACTCCTCACGAGTCGCCATCTATCTCACGAGTGAAGTGGTCTTTGCCGCGCTCATCGCCGTCGCCGTCGGTCAAGAAACGCTCTCCGTTGCGACCCTCGTAGGAGGTTCGCTCATCGTCCTCGCCATGCTCGTTGTGGAGTGGCCGAGCCGTTCCGCCTCACCGCTCCCGGTCGAGAACCTCCCGCATTAGTGCGGCGGTGTCACTGCCTCGTGGATGGCTCGTGGCGCCGAGCGCTACGAGAGAGTGCCACGCCCAACGCAATCAGTGCCGCGCCCGCCATCACCGCTGGGAGCGCGGTGCTTCCGGTCGTTGCGAGCGCTGGTGCTGCCGGAGCAGGAGTCGGCGTCGACGTGGGCGGCGGCGCGAGGGACACGAGCGTGTTCTGGATGGTCTGGACGCCGTTCGCGACGGTCACGTTGTCGAATTCAAATGCTCCCGTGCCCGGCAACTCGGTGAAGACCACCTTGTCGAACGTCGACCCCTCTGCCGCGAACACGTGAAGGTATGCGAACGGCTCGAAAACGTCCTGGCCGTCGACCGGATTGCCGTAATAGTCCGACGTGTTGTAGGTGACACCGCTCTGCCCGTTGAGTGTCGGGTTCTGAAGGGCATCAACCAGGGTCTGGAACGAGAACGTTCCGACGAGCGTCGAGCCGGAGTAGAAGTCGAGTTGATTGAACGGATCGCCCGCGGTCCACCACACGCCCAGGTACGTTGCCGGAGTCGTGAGGGTCAACGTCACTGGCGCGCCCGGCCAGATGGCCGCATAGTTCGACCCACTGCCCCCCGTCGTCGGGGTCGACGACGTTGTGGATGCGCCGCCAAAAATGTCTGCGGGGTTGCTCGTGCACGGAACGTCGGTTGTTCCCATGGTCCAGGTGGTGGAGCAGCCCGAATCGAATGTTTCGGTTGTCCCAACGACGTACGAGCCCTGAACGTTCGGAGCGTCCACGAAATACTGCAGGCTACCGGCGTCGCTGGCCTGCGCCGGGGGCGCTACCGTCACCGCCGCGAGGGCAGCGAGCGCGGTCGAAACCAGGACAATACGTCGAATGGAATTCATGACCCCCAATCTAGGGGGAACAGCACGGGAATGGAAGGAGGCGGGCATTCACGGGCTTGGACCACCCGTACGGCACAGGTATCGATCGATACACCGTTCCAGACCGAGAATCTGGCCTACTCGAGCTTTCGGCGCCGAAGGTCTGTGAGGATACGCGCGCCGGCCAACGTCACGAGCACTGCGAAAACGCCCCACCAGAACCATGACACGGGGAACGGATTCACCGGTGTATCGTCGCTCGTCGACGAGACCACCGTGTCAGTTCGCGGCTGAACCTCCACACCGTAAATGATGCTGACCACGTCCCCTCGGAGATCAACACCGTTGACCTGAATGGTGTGCGGGCCAGGCTCGATACTCTCCGGAATGCTGAACGAGCCCTGTGCAACACCGGCGACGTCGGTGGTCGCGGTACCCAAGCGAGTCGGCGTCGACTGAATCCAGGTGACGACCGGGCTTCCCGGGGTAAAGCCCGCGGCGGTCATTTCGGCCTGGGACCCCTGGGCAAGCTGAGCGGTCAGGGCGTGATCGGTGGTGGAGTCGAACGCGAGCGCGAGTCGGACCGTATCGGTGGTGACGATGAATCCACTGTCGGTCAGCGTGACGGTGGCGTTGAGCGGCACACCGTTCTTCAACGCGAGAGACTGCGTGGGTTGCAGCTCGATTCGGCCGTCCGTCGTGATGGTCACGCCGCTCGGCCCGGTGAGCGAAGACAGCGTCGTCGAGGTCAATGCGACCGGCATCACGGAATCCAGCAGGGTGCGAGACACGGTCGTCGTTGGACTGTTCGGGGCCAGGCTTGGCGGGATGACCGCAACCGGTGGCGCGACCGGGACGAATGGGCCCGCAATCGGCGACCATTCGCCGGGCATGTCGGTTTCGGCTCGGACTCGAGCGAAGTACGGTGTGCCGTTGGTCAATCCGGTGATGACTGCCGACGCAACCGACGGGCCGAAGCTGAGTCGAGTCCAGGACAGGAGGTCGCTCGAGTATTCGAGGGTGTATCCGACGAGGGTTTCACCGCCCGCGTGGATGGGTGGCGTCCAGCCGAGCGTGATGCTGGCGTTCCCCATCTTCTGGGAGGTGAGGAGCGGCGTCGCTGCCGGGATTGCGGAAATCACCTCGGTGGGCTCGGAAACCGCTGAGGTCGAACCTGCCTCGTTCGTCTGGGTGACCCGGACGCGAATGGTGGAACCGACGTAGAGTCCGACGGCGTACGTTTCACTCGACGCTCCGGGGATATCCGCCCAGGCGATACCGTCGCTCGATGATTGCCATTGGTACCGCGTCGAGGTAATGGGCGCGCCGTTGGCGTTCCAGACGCCCTGGTCCGCGGACAGCACCGACAGAAAGAGGGGCGATCCACTCACGCTCGGCAGCGCACTATTGACCGGAACGCCGCGCGGGGTGATGTCGCTCAGGAATGCCCAGTTGCCGTTGACACCGTTGAGCGCTCGAACCCGCGCATAGTAACTCGTGCCGTTTTCGAGGTTGCCGACGGTGTGCACCGTCGCGGCCGATGGGTCTCGGCTTACGGCCGTCCAGGTATCGCCATCCGTGGACAATTGCATCTCGTAGTCGACGATTGCTGCGCCACCGTTGGAATCCGGGGCCGTCCAGCTGAGCGTGAATCCGCGATCGCCCTCGGCGGCGATGAGGCCGCGCGGAGCCGTAGCCGCGGCCGGCAGGATTGCCGTCGTCGACGTGGACGCGGCGACCGTGGGTCCACTCACGTTGGTTGCCGTGACGAGTACCCTCAACTGGCTGCCCACATTTCCCGTTGGCGTGTACGTCGATGCGGTCGCCCCCGCAATGTTCGACCAGCCCGGACCATTGGCGACCTGCCATTGGAATGTCACGCCGGTGATCGGGGCCCCGTTCGGTAGCCAGACACCGGCATCGGCGGTGATCGCCCGGCCTATCTGCGGCGCGGTCGGACTATTGGGGTGCATGGTCACGATCGGCGCACCCACGTTCATCGGCTCACTTCGAGGCACGATTCCGGACTCATCCGCGGTGGGGAGACTCACGAATCCGTTGCTTGCGCGCACGCGCACCGAGTAAGCGACTCCGTTGTCGAGCCCCGTGATGACGTGGCGAGTGTTTGCAGACGGGGTCCGCTCGCTCTGGAGCCACGCCACGTTGTCGGTGGAGTATTCGACGATGTAATCCGTGATCGGCGCGCCGCCGAGATAACCGGGCGCCACCCAGGTCACGGCGAGTGAGTGATCCGCGGGAGTCACGGCGAGTGCCGTGACCGGTCCCGGCCGCACCGCCTGAACGGTCGCGGTTGGTTCGGACGTCGACACGGTGGCGCCCGCGGCGTTTCGGGCCGTGACCGCTACCCGCAGGAGTCCGCCGACGACACTTCCCACCGTGTAGTTTGCGGACGTCGCACCGGCAATGT
>DATGWF010000028.1:0-4590 GCA_035299585.1 Microbacteriaceae bacterium | reverse complement strand
GTATGAGCCCGTCATGTTTGAACGGTTTGCGCGGGCGCGCACCGCCGCTCGGCTCGACCTCATCGAACGGGGACTCGCACAATGGTTCGGCGCGTTCCACGAGGGTGCACTCGTCTCCGACTTGGGTATCGTTCGCTGCGGTTCGACGGCCCGCTATCAAGCGGTCGGCACCGACGCGGCGCACCGGAATCGCGGGCTCGCATCACACCTGCTCGGCGTCGCGGCCGCATGGGCCGCCGAACATGACTGCGCCGAGTGGGTCATCGTCACCGAAGCGTCGAACGCCGCCGGTCGCGTCTATCGGCGAGCCGGATTCGAACCGCACAGCGCATCGGTGAACGCCTATCGAAACGGCGAACGACTCACATAGGCGCGATTCCGCCTGCCGGGCTCGCAGCGCCTAGTCGGATTCGCTCTCGCGTTCGACGCGATCCAGGAACCGCTGGCCGGCCTCGCACACGGCGAGGACGTCCTCGCACAGTTCCTCGAGCGACTCGGCGGCGAGCAGGTTGTGAGACTCTCGCGCATCAATCGGCAGCATGCCGGCGAGCTGCCACAGTGCCTCGACCCGGTCATCCGAGATTTCCGCGTCGGTATCCCACGGCAACTCTCCAAACCGGCTCGCCCGGGACAGCAGATTCCGCACCTCGAGCTCCACCCGCAACGCCACGCTGTCGAACCGTTCGTCCCACACCAGCTCGGGCAGAAACTCCACCTCGGCACGCGGGTACGGCCCCGGCTCGAGCCACTTCGTCACGACGTAGCGCGACCGTCCCATGCCGGTGACGCTCACAAAATCGTCACGCATGCCAATGTCGCTCACTCGAATGAGCGTGCCCACGGTGAGCACGTTCGGCGCCTCACCCGGCTCAACCGCCTGCGAATAGAGCGGGATGCCGAACTGCGGCGAGGTCGAACCCATCAGCTCGCCCATGAGGTTCAGATAACGGGGTTCGAACACGCGCAACGCAACCGGCATATTCGGCATGGTGACCTGGCCGACCGGGAACTGCGGAAGCACGAACGCCATGCATCGAGCATAGGCTTGAGTACAAGATGGCTACCAACTCTCCCATGCAAGAGCGCCTCGCGGTGCGGTTCCGTCGCTTCCTGTCCGGCGCCCCCGATGGCACGCCACCCTGGTTGAGCGTTGTCGCCGAGGGCGACGAACCCGGCCTCTACCTTCCGAGTGACGCGCCATGGGTTATCCACGGAGACTTCGGAACACTCGTCGGCGGAATCCGCGCCCTCCTCATGCAGGCCCTGCATCCGGGTGCGCTCGCCGGCGTCGCGCAACACTCGCGTTACGAATCCGATCCGCTCGGCCGGCTCTCGGGGACGATTCGCTGGCTCACGGTCACCACGTTCGGTTCGCATACCGCGGTTGCGAACGAGGCCCGTCGGGTGAACCGGATGCACGAGCGGGTCACCGGCCAGTTCGAAACAGGTGCCGGTACGTCACGTGACTATCGGGCGGCCGACCCCGACCTTCTGCTCTGGGTGCATGTCGCGTTTATGGAGTCATTCCTTCGTGCTCACGAGAACTATTCCTCGGTGCCGATCCCGGCTGGCACCGCACCGACCGGCGCCGACAACTATGTGCGCCAGTGGGGCGCATCGGTCGCACCACTCGGGCTCGACGGCGTCCCCACGTCGGTCGCTGAGCTGACCGCCGTGCTCGACGGGTTCCGCGACCGAGGCGAGCTCGTGGTGTCGCAACGCACCCGCGATGTGGTGGCGTTCATTCGGAAGCCACCGCTCCCTCGCGCGGCTCGAGGCATCTACGCGCTGCTGTTTCAGGCGGCGGTGGCGTCCTTGCGGCCAGACTTCCGGGAGATGCTCGGCCTGCGGACCGCTCCGCGTTGGCTGGTGCAACCATCGACCCGGACGCTTCTACGGGTGATGCGGTGGGCCATCGGCCCGGAAAGCCCCATCGAGGACGCCGCGATCGCGCGTCTCGAGCGGATCGGCGCCCTGGAAGCTTCCGCACGCTAACGCCGCCACACGGCAGTGCTCCGGCGCGGCGAGGCTCGAGCCGATTGTGGTTCGATCAGGCCGGTGTCTTGGGCACCTCTGACAAGCCGGAAAGGTGACGTTCACGCAGGGCCAAGAACAGCGGGAAGACGAAGGCGATTGCGGTCACCCCTGATAGCGGAACGAGCAGCCAGGCGCGGCGCATTCCGATGCGTCGACCCTCCACGATGATGAAGATGGCCGCCGCGACCGCGACCGTACCCAGATCGAAGGTGAATACCCAGTTCGCCGGCGACGCCGTGAGCGCAGTGCCGTAGTCGGCGCCGGTCATCACGGCGAGGCCGTTGAACACCATCGCAGTGACAAAGCCGAATCCGGCCAAGACGAGGTACACCCAAAATCGTGCGCGCGCTGAACCGTTCATGGCCCCACGGTATCGCCGCGGGTCGCAACGGCCAAGGGGACCACTACAGTGATTTCAAACACCAAGCGAAAGACGGCATCACTGAAGCTGCCGCTCGCCAAAGGGGGACCCATGCAGAACACGACCGTTCGAGGACACCGTGGCCGCGCTCGTCTGAGCGCGCTCGTGCTTGCCGGTGCCGCAACATATGCGAGTGTTTTGGGCTTCGCGGCTCCAGCGTCAGCCGTCCCGGTCGACCCGTCGTTCGACCTGACAGATTCGTATAACCTCACCGTTGGCGAGGATTTCACTACCAACCTCGGCTTCGTTGGGAGCGGTTTCGTCTCGGAAGACGTTGCCGAAATGCGGATGCCCGACCTCAGTGGGCTGCCCTTTCTCTCCTATGCGATTGGATTGACCTGTTCCCCCGACATCCCAGAGATTTGTCTCTACCAGATGACGTACACACCGTCGACGGCCGGTTCGTACAATCTCATCTTCGAGCTGGTGCTCACGGACAACACCGTGCTCAGTCAAACGGTGACATTCAACGTGACTGACCCAGAACCAACGCCAGAACCGACACCAGAACCAACGCCAGAGCCCACTGCTCCTGCACCCACCGATTCGAGCGGACCGGCTTCTACGCCATCCTCGACTCTGCAAACCCTGGCGACGACCGGTGTTGAGTCTCAGTCTGCACTGTTCGGTGCACTCGCTGCACTCGGCGGCGCGAGTTTGCTCTGGCTCCGGTCTGCGCGGAGACGCAGCGAATAGACGTCACGGTCACACCCAACCGCCATACGGCCTCACCGAAGTGGTGCCGAAACCTTGCGGGACTCGTATCACAAGGGCTCATTCCAGGAGATGCCGCTTCATAGGATGGGCCTGTGATTGTGGGTGTAGACGGGTGCAGGGCCGGTTGGGTGGTTGCGAGCCTCGACGATGCCCCGGAGAGCGGGGTGCGCATCTCAATCGTGGGCGACTTGGGAGAAACCGCCAGTCGGCTCCGCGATGCATCGCTGCACGCCGTCGGCATCGACATCCCAATCGGACTCCCGACTTCCGGCACTCGAAGTTGCGACGTAGAGCTCCGCGCCTTTCTCGGGCGACGCGCAAGCTCAGTGTTTCCCGCCCCCGTGCGTGCAGTCATTGACCCTGCCTCGCGCGCCGACTATGCCGCGGCCCGTGCGACGAGTCTTGCCGCGCACGGAAAGAGCCTGTCGATCCAGACGTTCAATCTCCTCCCAAAAATCGCCGAGGTTGATGAGCTCCGTCGGTCGGGTGCGTTCGGTCTGCCCAAACCGAGGCTGATCGAGATCCACCCAGAGTCGGCATTTGTCGCCATGAATGATGGCCAGCCCCTTCAGCACGGCAAGAAGTCGCCAGCGGGCGGGAGTGAGCGGCTCGCGCTTCTGGCGCATCACGTTCCCGAGTTTGACGCTGACTCCGCCTCGACTCCGCGCGCGGCAGCTCCGGACGACGTCCTCGACGCGGTCGCGGCACTGTGGTCGACGCGCCGTTGGCACGCGGGAACTGCACAGGGGTTCGGCGACGGATCGCTCGACGCCGCTGGCATTCCGATGCGCATCTGGGTGTGACGCACAGGAGCCCCGGCCGCTGCGGAGTGCAGCGATCGGGGCTCCTCGGTATGTGCGGTAATCGGGCCTAGTGCGCGACGGTCGGTTGAGCCTCGCCCGCGTGCACCTTGCGAGTAATCAGCACGAGCACGAGCAGCGCCCCGGCGAAGCAGATGAGGGCTGCCGCCTGGAAGGCCGACGCCCAACCGAACACGGACGCCTCGAGAATGACAGCCGGCGACGGCTTCATCATGGGCGTTCCCGACATTGCCGCCGCGGTCATCAGTTCGGTGATGCGGTCGGTGATGGCGGTGGTCGCAACCGTCACGAGCACCGCAAGACCGATTGATCCGCCCACCTGCTGCGAGGTGTTCAGGGTGCCACTGGCCACGCCCGCGTCACCGCCCTCGACGTTCGAGATTGCCGTGAGCGTGAGCGGCACAAACGTGAGGCCGATACCGAACGATGCGAGCAGCAACGGCACGAGAATCGTGAGGTAGTCCGCGTCGAGCGTCATGACGTTGTGCAGCCAGAAGAATCCGGCACCTGATATGGCCAGCCCGGCCGACACACTGAAGCGCGGCGCGATGCGGCCGACGTTGCGAGCAGAGACCTGCGCCGCAACGCCAATCA
>DATGWF010000027.1:0-5783 GCA_035299585.1 Microbacteriaceae bacterium | reverse complement strand
GTCCGCCGTGAACACAATGGTTTTGACGCCACTCGGAGGCGTTGGCAGGGCGAGGAATTGCTCGATTGCTGCTTCGAGGACAGGTTCGACGGTGTCAATCTCGACGCCGTCGTAGGCGAGCATGAGCGCAGCTTCCTCGGGCTTCGCCCCCGAAACCACGGCTACCCTCCCGAGCGCTGCCGTATCGACCGGCCAGAAATAGCTCGGGTCTCGAACGTCTGTACCGATGGCGAACATGACGCAGTCGGCCTCGCCCGCGATTGCATCAACATTGAGCTGAAAGCTCGCCGGGTTTTGCACCAGTACGAAGTCAACAAGCTGCTCACGGACTCGAGTACGTTCCCCTCGCGCGAACACCGGTGGAACGGCACCGACAGCACTCGTGGCGATGTCCGTGCTCCAGCGCTCGGCGAGCACGCGTCGCGCGGCCGCCAGCGCCGCGGCGGCGTCCGTCGCGTAGTGCGTGCCGCGGGCTGGGAGTCGCACCTCGACGGCTTCTCCGGCGAGACTGAGCGTCGCGGTGAGCCTGTTGACGCTCTGCACGACAACTGCGTTTGGGGCCGACGGCGCGAGTCTCCGCACGGCCGTGCGGGAGTAGCCAAGTCCGCGTGGGGCCGCCGCCAGCACCTGTTCTGAGACACCGAACCGATCAACAGGGACGGGGAGCTTGGCGACGATGTGCTCGAGCATCGCGTCGTCCGCATTTGAGATGACGGCCTGCTCCGCGCGACCGGCAATGACCGCGAGCATCCCCGCGACCATTTCACTGTCGAAGAATCGATCGATCTGGTCGACCATGACGTTCGTGAGCACGACCACTTTGGCGCGCAATTGGGGTGCGAGCTTTGCGGCGTGGCCTTCGTCCATTTCGAGCACCGCGATATCGCCGGGAACGATTCCACGCCAGTTCGACGCTTCGAGAAGCGCTGACGTGAGTCCCTGCGCGATGTTCGCCGTTGACGGGTTGGTGAAGACCTTCAACCCGTGTGAGCGCAACACCGCGACGAGCATTTTCGTCGTCGTGGACTTGCCCGCCGAACCGCTCACGATGACGAGTCCGTTCGGGAACGTCGCGAGAGTATCGGTGAGGTAGCTCGGCGCGATGGCGTTGACCACCACTCCCGGAATGGCCGAGCCTCCCCCGGGCTTGCGGACACGCGCAGCGAACCGAACAATGCGTCCGATTGCAACGGCCGGAGCGTACTTCATCACTTAGTCGAGGTAGTCGCGCAACTGCTGCGACCGCGACGGGTGACGCAGCTTTGCCATCGTCTTCGACTCGATCTGCCGGATTCGCTCCCGGGTCACCCCGAAGGTGTCGCCAATCTGGTCGAGGGTCTTCGGCATACCGTCACCGAGACCAAAGCGCATCTTGATAACGCCGGCTTCGCGCTCGGAAAGCGAGTCGAGAAGCTGCTCGAGCTGACGCTGCAACATGGTGAACCCGACCGCATCTGCCGGTACAACGGCTTCAGTGTCCTCGATGAGGTCACCGAATTCGCTGTCTCCGTCTTCACCCAGCGGGGTGTGGAGCGAGATGGGCTCGCGGCCATACTTCTGGACCTCGACGACCTTCTCGGGCGTCATGTCGAGCTCGGCGGCCAGCTCTTCCGGGGTGGGTTCGCGACCGAGATCCTGGAGCATCTGGCGCTGCACGCGAGCGAGCTTGTTGATGACCTCGACCATGTGCACCGGGATACGAATGGTGCGTGCCTGGTCGGCCATAGCGCGAGTGATGGCCTGTCGAATCCACCAGGTCGCGTAGGTCGAGAACTTGAAGCCCTTGGTGTAATCGAACTTTTCGACCGCGCGGATGAGGCCCAGGTTGCCTTCCTGGATGAGGTCAAGGAACTGCATGCCACGGCCCGTGTATCGCTTGGCGAGCGACACCACGAGACGCAGGTTTGCGCCGAGGAGGTGACTTTTCGCGCGAGCACCGTCGCGCGCGACCCACTGGAGTTCGCGCCCGAGCTTGGAACGCTTCTCCTTGTCGTTCATGTGGGAAAGCTTCTCTTCGGCGAACAGCCCAGCTTCGATGCGCATCGCAAGCTCAACCTCTTCGACGGCATTCAGGAGTGCCACCTTGCCGATTTGCTTCAGGTAATCCTTGACCGGGTCGGCCGTTGCGCCAGTGATCTGGTTGTAGGCGGAGACGGCGGCTTCTTCTTCGTCGTCACCCGCCCGAATGACGATGGCACCTTCGGGGACCGGTTCGACATCGATTGCGGGCCGTTCAGCGTCGTCATCGTCGCCGTCCTCGGCGGGCTCGTCAGCGCTTTCGGCTTCATCGTCGACAACGACGACCTCAACATCGTCAAGTTCCTCTTCGTCGACAGCGTCTTCGTCTTCGTCAACCTCAACCGCGGCGGCCTTGCCGCGCTTTGCGGGCGCCTTGGTGGCGGGAGGAGCGGGAGTGGCCAAAGCCTCAGCCTCGACCGCGAGCTCATCGTGGTCTTCGAGAGACGTCGCCGCGGTCTTCGAAGCAGACTTGGCGGTTGCCTTCGCCGGAGTCTTGGCCGGAGCCTTCTCGGCGGACTTTGCTGCTGCCTTGGCAGGAACCTTTGCCGGAGCTTTCTCGGCGGACTTTGCTGCTGCCTTAGCCGGTGCCTTCGCCGGAGCCTTGGCCGGAGCCTTCTCGGCGGACTTTGCTGCTGTCTTAGCCGGAGCCTTCTCGGCGGACTTTGCTGCTGCCTTGGCCGGAGCCTTGGCCGGAGCCTTCTCGGCGGACTTGGCCGGCGCCTTGGCCGGAGCCTTCGCAGCTTTCGCGGGAGCCTTCGCAGCAGCCTTCGCCGTCGCTTGTGCAGTGCCGACGGTCTCGGTTTCGGTGGACTTGCTGGCTCGAGCCATGTGCGTTCTCCCAATCACCCGAATCCGGGCACGTGTAAGACCCATGTCAAGTCCGCGGAATGGCGCCCCTGACTGGGTCTGCACTTGACATTATAGTCCGGGTTCGTTCCAGTCCGGACGCGCGTCTCCATCCGGCTGTTGACGATTCGCCAAGAATCGCTCCCACTCAGCCGCGATTTGCTCTCCATCGGCGAGCTCAATGGGATCGTTGGCAGCTACCGACGTTCCCGCCATGAAAGCGTCGTGTCGTTGTTCGAGCCCGTGAACGAGCGACTGGAACTCCTCGTTGTCCTCTGTCTGCTCGGTGAGACGCCGAGAAAACTCCCGTCCCTCTTCGCGCAGTTCGTCCGTCGGCAAGATGAGTCCGGTCGCGGCGCTCAAGCACTCAATGGCCTTGATTGCCGAGTCCGGATAGGAGTTGTCGCCCAAATAGTGAGGAACGAGAAGCACAAATCCGACGCTCGTCATCCGGTCGGCCAAGCGGTACTCAAGCACGTGAAGGATGTTGCTCGGCACCGCCGTTTGCGGGCGCCACACCGAGTACCGCTCGATGAGGTCGTCACGGTTGCCGGAGACCGTCACTTGAATTGGACGCGTATGTGGAGCGGGCATCGGAATGGCATGTGCCCAGTTGAACGACGCCACTTGGAACCGTTCGACCAGGTCCACAATCGCGCGCACGAACGCATTCCAACGAAAATCTGGCTCGACCCCGCTGAGGAGCAGGAAGGGCGAGCCCAGGTCATCGTGCGCGAGCCGGAGATCAAGTCGTGGCGGCTGGAAGTCGGTGAGGTGATCCTGATCGAAGGAAATGATTGGCCGACGCGCGCGGTAGTCGTAGAGCTCGTCCAAATCGAACTCGACCACCACCTCGGTGTTGAGGTTGTCGTCAAAGTGATCGATGAGCTGACCGATGGTCGAACCGGTGTCCATAAAGCCGGTCAGGGCGGCGACGAGTGGCACTCCGCTAGGAATGCGGGTCGCCGCTGGAAGCACGGTCATGATCCGATTCGAGTCACTCACGATTCAAGGGTAGCTACGCCCGGCGCATCCGGTGCGCCGTTCGTCGACGCCGACAGCGAACAGCATCGCCGACGCCGCAACGACGGTGCCGCGTCGCCAGTCACAAAGTAGTAAGGTCGTCAGTGGCCTATGGGTTTCGCCCGTGTCTTTCCGGGCCGCACCTCGACGCAACTATTAGGGAGTGCCAAACGTGGCAGAGCAGTCATTTGACCTCGTCGTTCTCGGTGGAGGAAGTGGCGGCTATTCCGCCGCCCTGCGAGCAGTCTCGCTCGGAAAGACTGTTGCGCTCATCGAAAAAGACAAGCTAGGCGGCACCTGCCTGCACCGCGGTTGCATCCCGACCAAGGCGCTGCTGCACGCGGCCGAGATTGCCGATTCCGCGAAGGAATCGGAGAAGTACGGCGTCAAGTCCGTTTTCGAAGGCATCAACATGCCGGGCGTGAACGCATACAAGGACGAGGTCATCACCAGCAAGTGGAAGGGCCTCCAGGGCCTGCTCAAGGCGAAGGGCGTGACCGTCGTCGAAGGCGAAGGCCGCCTGGTCGACTCCCGTACCATCCAGGTTGGAGACGACCGCTACGTCGGCGCAAACATCGTGTTGGCCACCGGCTCCTACTCCCGCTCGCTTCCCGGTCTCGAAATCGGCGGTCGCGTGATCACGAGCGAGCAGGCACTGCAGCTCGACTACGTGCCGAACTCGGTCATCATCCTCGGCGGCGGCGTCATCGGCGTCGAGTTCGCGAGCGTATGGAAGTCGTTCGGCACCGACGTGACCATCATTGAGGGACTCCCCCACCTCGTTCCGAACGAAGAAGAATCGATCTCCAAGCAGCTCGAACGCGCCTATAAGAAGCGCGGCATCAACTACTCGCTGGGAATTCGTTTCCAGGGCGTGACGCAGGACGCCAACGGTGTCACCGTCACCCTCGAAGACGGCCAGACCTTCTCGGCTGACCTGCTCCTCGTCGCGGTCGGTCGCGGACCGTCAACCGCGGGCATGGGCTTCGAAGAGGCCGGCATCACCATCGACCGCGGCTGGGTCATCACGAACGAGCGGCTCGAAACCTCTCTTCCGGGCGTATATGCCGTCGGAGACATCGTTCCGGGTCTTCAGCTGGCACACCGCAGCTACCAGCACGGCATTTTTGTCGCTGAAGAAATTGCGGGCCTCAACCCCATCGTCGTGAGCGACCTGTACGTCCCGAAGATCACGTACTGCGAGCCGGAAATCGCGTCGGTCGGCTACTCCGAGGCGAAGGCTGCAGAGGCGTTTGGCGCAGACAACATCACGGCCTACGAGTACAACCTGGCCGGCAACGGCAAGAGCCACATTCTCGGCACCTCGGGATCGATCAAGGTCGTCCGCCAGAACGATGGCCCCGTACTCGGTGTTCACATGATTGGCGCTCGCGTTGGCGAACTTCTGGGCGAAGCCCAGCTGGTCGTGAACTGGGAGGCGTACCCCGAAGACATCGCCCCGTTCATCCACGCACACCCCACCCAGAACGAGGCCCTCGGTGAAGCTTTCCTGAAGCTCGCCGGCAAGCCGCTGCACGCCATCTAAATTTCGTCGCTACATAAGGAGCACACGCCATGAGCGAATCTGTAAGCCTCCCCGCACTGGGTGAGAGTGTTACGGAAGGAACCGTCACCCGCTGGCTCAAGAAAGTGGGCGAGCGCGTCGAGGTCGACGAGCCATTGCTCGAAGTCTCGACCGACAAGGTCGACACCGAGATTCCGTCGCCGATTTCCGGCGTCGTCGAGGAGATCCTCGTCGGCGAGGACGAGACCGTCGAGGTCGGCACCGTGCTCGCTCGAATCGGTGACGGCTCCGGCGCGGCAGCCCCCGCTGCAGAGGCACCCGCGGCAGAGACACCGGCTCCGGCTGCTCCGGCTCCGGCCGCAGAGGCTCC
>DATGWF010000026.1:0-17313 GCA_035299585.1 Microbacteriaceae bacterium | reverse complement strand
GGTGGCGGTTTCAACCGTCCCGGTGCCGGTGGCGGCGCAGGTGCGCCCGGCGGTTTCGGTGGCCCGGCTCGCCCGGGTGCGGGTGGCCGTGGTCGGGGACCCGGCGGTGGCACCGCGGGTGCCTTCGGTAAGGGCGGCGGCAAGAGCAAGGCTCGCAAGTCGAAGCGCGCGAAGCGGCAAGAATTTGAAATGCGGGAGGCTCCGTCACTCGGTGGCGTGAGCGTGCCGCACGGCGACGGAAGCACCGTCGTTCGTATGCGTCGCGGTTCGTCGCTTGCTGATTTCGCCGAGAAGATTGGCGCGAACCCGGCGAGCCTGGTGACGGTGCTGTTCCACCTCGGTGAGATGGCCACCGCGACCGAGTCGCTTGACGAGGCCACCTTCGAGGTGCTCGGCGCGGAGCTGGGCTACAAGGTCCAGGTGGTGTCGCCCGAGGACGAAGACAAAGAGTTGCTCGAGGGCTTCGACATCGATCTCGATGCCGAGCTCGAAGACGAGTCTGACGACGACCTCGAGGCTCGCCCGCCCGTGGTCACCGTGATGGGTCACGTCGACCACGGTAAGACCCGCTTGCTCGACGCGATCCGCAACGCGAACGTTGTCGAGGGCGAGGCCGGCGGCATCACCCAGCACATCGGTGCCTACCAGGTGCACACCACGCATGAGGGCATCGAACGTGCCATCACCTTCATCGACACCCCCGGTCACGAAGCCTTCACGGCCATGCGTGCCCGTGGAGCGCAGGTCACCGACATCGCCATTCTGGTGGTGGCAGCCGACGACGGCATCATGCCGCAGACCATCGAAGCGCTGAACCACGCACAGTCGGCCGGTGTGCCGATCGTGGTCGCGGTAAACAAGGTCGACAAGCCGGAGGCCAACCCGGCCAAGGTGCGTCAGCAGCTCACCGAGTTCGGCTTGGTCACCGAGGAATACGGTGGAGACACCATGTTCGTCGACGTTTCGGCCCGCGCGGGAACCGGTATCACCGAGCTGCTCGACGCCGTCCTGCTCACCGCGGACGCTGGTCTCGATATGCGCGCAAACCCGAACAAGGATGCTCGCGGTGTCACCATCGAAGCCAAGCTCGACAAGGGCCGTGGCGCGGTCGCAACCGTGCTCGTCCAATCGGGTACCTTGCGCGTCGGTGACGCCATCGTTTCGGGCACGGCCTACGGTCGCGTTCGTGCCATGCACGACGAGAACGGCAACAAGGTCGACGAGGCGACGCCGTCGCGTCCGGTCCAGGTGCAGGGTCTCTCGAGCGTGCCGCGCGCGGGCGATACCTTCCTCGTGACCGACGAAGACCGCACGGCACGCCAGATTGCCGAGAAGCGCGAGGCTGCCGAGCGCAATGCTCAGCTCGCCAAGGCCCGCAAGCGCATCTCGCTCGAAGACTTCACCAAGGCGCTCGAAGAGGGCAAGGTCGAGTCGCTCAACCTCATCATCAAGGGTGACGTCTCGGGTGCCGTTGAGGCACTTGAAGAGTCGCTCCTCAAGATTGAGGTGGACGACTCGGTTCAGCTCCGCATCCTGCACCGCGGTGTGGGTGCGATCACCGCTTCGGACGTCGACCTCGCGACGATCGACAACGCAATTATCGTCGGCTTCAACGTCCGACCGGACGTCAAGGCCCGCGAGCGTGCGGCCCGCGAGGGTGTCGACATTCGCTTCTACTCGGTCATCTACAACGCCATCGATGACATTGAGGCATCGCTCAAGGGCATGCTCAAGCCGGAGTACGAAGAGGTCCAGTCGGGTGTTGCCGAAATCCGCGAGGTGTTCCGCTCCTCGAAGTTCGGCAACATTGCCGGTGTCATCGTCCGTTCCGGCACGATCACCCGCAACGCCAAGGCGCGCGTTATCCGCGAGGGCGTCGTGCTGGCCGATGGTCTCGCCATCGAGTCGCTGCGCCGATTCAAGGATGATGTCACCGAGGTCAAGACTGACTTCGAGTGTGGTATCGGCCTCGGCAAGTTCAACGACATTCAGGTCGGCGATGAAATCGAGACCATCGAAATGGTCGAGAAGCCCCGCGTCTAGGAGAATCCATGGCTGACGTCGCACGCGCCCGCAAGCTCGCGGACCGCATCAAGGAAATCATTGCCGTTCGGCTCGACAAGGGTCTGCGCGACCCGCGAATGGGTTTCGCAACGATTACCGAGGTGCGGGTCACGGGCGACCTGCAGCACGCGACCGTGTTCTATACGGTCTATGGCTCGCAGGAAGAGCGCGCTGGCACTGCCGAGGCGCTCAAGGCGGCGACGGGAATGTTGCGCACGGAGGTGGGCCGAGGAATCAACACTCGGCTCACCCCGACGCTCGAATTTGTGTTGGACGCACTGCCGGAGGATGCTGCTCACCTCGAGGACCTTCTGCGCGAGGCTCGCGAGCGCGACGCCGAGGTGCAGCGCATCGCCGCGAACGCGGATTACGCCGGCGATGCCGACCCGTACGTCAAGCCTTCGGAGCCTGTCGAAGACTAATCCCCGACGAGCACAAAACCTCGTGGGGTGAGTTCGATCAGCTCATCACGCAACAGGCTGTCGAGCGCGCGCCCGAGCTGGGCCGGGTCGTCCCAAAATCCCCCAACCGCTGACTCAGCAAGCGGCCCCGGGGCATTGCGCAGCGCCCCAAGAACGATGCCGCGCACCTGCCGATCGCTTCCCTCAAACTTCGCCTGGCGCGGTCGTTTCGCGGGGGCGTTGTCGGGGTATCCGGCCGCTCGCCATGCGCACTGCCGGGCGACCGGACACGATTCGCACTTGGGGGAGCGAGCAACGCACACGGTCGCCCCGAGCTCCATGATGCCGGCATTGAAGGCTTGCGCCTTCGCTTCGTCGAGGGGGAGAAGCCGGGCCATCGCGGGCAGATCAATGCGCTCGTTCGGCATTCCGGCCGAGGCGACGCCGTCGATGGCGCGGGCTATGACGCGGCGAGTATTGGTATCGACGACCGGCTCGCGCACGGCGTACGCAAACGCTGCAATCGCTCGAGCGGTGTAAGGGCCAACACCCTTGAGCCCGAGCAACGTGTCGACGTCGTTGGGCACGACTCCACCGTGTCGCTCGGTGATTTCGACCGCGGCTTGATGCAGCCAAAGCGCTCGGCGGGGATAGCCGAGGCGGTCCCACATGCGTACCGCTTCGGCCGGGCTGTCACCGGCGAGCGCCTTCGGTGTGGGCCAACGTTCGAGCCAGGCGGTCAGCTTGGGTATCACGCGGTCGACCTGTGTCTGTTGCAGCATGAATTCGCTCACCAGGATGCCCCAGGGCGTGAAGTCTTCAGCTCGCCATGGCAGGTCGCGACCGGCAACCTCGTACCAATCGATGATCCGCGAGGTGAAGCGCTCGGTGTGGGCGTCCACGGCTACAGCCACACTCCGCTGCGCCACAGTGCCACTCGCAGTCGATTGGGAGCGAAGGCCCGGCCGGTGCGTTCAACGCGGTGAACCATCTTCGTCAAGACAGCGTTGACCGGGGTCGGGACGCCCCGCTCACTGCCGAAGCGAACGACCGCACCGTTCAGGAAGTCGACCTCGGTTGGACGCCCGCGGCGGACGCTCTGCAGCATTGATGCGAGGTTGGGGGTGTCACCCATGTCTCCAGCGGAAGCACGAACGAAGGGAACCGTCTCTCGAGCGGGCTGTTCGGCAATCGAGGTGATGACGTCTGGGCTGATTCCCTCGAGCTTCCCAAACTGCACGCCGCGCGCGAGGCCAACCCGAGCGGCCTCACGCATTGCCGCGGCCGGCACGCGAGCGAGCCAGGGATGCGCACCCACCTGCTGGACGCTGAGACCGGTGATGGCCGGAATGGCGTTGGCCATATTGAAGACGAGCTTGGTCCAGGTGGCGCCCTCGAAGTTCGCAATCGCACGTGCGGGTACGGCGTCAGCCAGAACGCCCGCGATTGCTTCGGTCTCGGCGTCCGCAGGACCGTACCCTCGGCCGACGAGCACGGGCCCGGGGTTCGTCACGGTCACCAGGCCGGGCTCGGTGAAGTTTGCGGCAATCAGCGAGATTCCGCCGAAAAGCGGGGCCTGGGGGAGGATACTTCGAGCGAGTGCGAAGCCCTCGACGCCGTTTTGAATCAGGACGACCGGTGCGGTGCCGATTCCCGCAGCATGTGCCCGGAGAGCGGCTTCGGAGTCGTGCAGCTTGACGCACACGAGCACGAGCTCGACAGAATCGAGGGCATCGACAACTCGCGGGCGACAGGTCACCTCGCCGAAAGCGCCGCGGAGTCGCAGGCCATTTTCCGCAATCGCGTCCCGGTGAGTTCCCCGAGCGACGACCTGCACCGCGTGTCCCGCATCACTGAGCCGAGCCGCCAGCAGACCCCCCATTGCACCGGCGCCGATGACTCCAATTCGCATCCGACCAGCATACTTCTGGCAACTAGGCTGGAATCGTGCCGGCCGGAATCCTCCTCGTAGATAAGCCCTCGGGCCTCACGAGCCATGACGTGGTCGCACGCGTCCGCCGTCTCGCTGGGACTCGCAAGGTCGGGCATGCCGGCACCCTGGACCCCATGGCAACCGGGTTGCTCGTTCTCGGGTTGGAATCGGCGACCCGTCTGCTGCACTACGTTGTCGGTCTCGACAAGGAGTATGTCGCGACCGTGTGGCTCGGGCGTTCTTCGACAACCGACGATGCCGAAGGTGAGCTCGGAGACGCGGCATCGCCCGAGGCGATCGCGGCGGTGAACGATGAGCGAATTCTTGAGGCGATGGCCGCGCTGAGCGGAGACATCCAGCAGGTGCCCTCGTCGGTGAGTGCCATCAAGGTGAACGGTGAGCGGGCGTACGCGCGGGTGCGTGCTGGCGAAGCGGTTGAGCTTGCGGCTCGGCCCGTCACCGTCGGCGTGTTCGAACTCGTGGGACGGCGTTCGACCGCCGATCGCATCGAACTGGACGTCCGGGTGGAGTGCTCGTCGGGAACGTACATTCGAGCCCTCGCGCGCGATTTGGGAGACGCACTCGGCGTGGGTGGTCACTTGACGATGCTTCGTCGCACCCGGATCGGTCGCTTCGACGTCGCAGATGCTCAAACACTCGACGCGCTGCTCGAGGGAGAACCGCTCGCGCCCATCGGAGCGGCAGACGCGGCCGCCAGCGCGCTTCCCATCGTGCGGCTCACCGAGGCGCAAACGGTGGACATCGGGCATGGCAAGCGCATTCCAGCCGAATCGGGTCCGCCCGGTGAACTCGTCGCCGGTGTGAGTCCGAACGGCCGGTTGGTTGCGATTCTCGAACGTCGTGCCGATACCTGGAAGGTCGCAACCGGGTTCCCGGCGGAGGAGACGTCATGATTGATTGGTTCACAACCGTGCTTGTCAGCATCGCGCTCGCGAGCGCGGTGCTGTGCATCGTCGCCGGGCTCGCTGGCCGAGTTCCGAACGATTGGACGCTCGGTTCGATTGCGCTCCTGACCGCGCTCTTGCTGGGGCAAGTTGGCATCAGTCTTGTCGCGCCGGCCGTGGGTAATTCGCCGACCGGGAGCCTGCTCGAGTTCTGGGTCTATCTCATCTCGGCGGTGTGCCTCCCCGTTGCCGCCGGGTTCTGGGCATTGCTCGAACGGAGCCGCTGGTCGACGGTGATTCTGGGTGTCGCCGCGCTCTCGATTGCGATCATGGCCTACCGCATGTGGCAAATCTGGACTGTTCAGCTCGCGTAGGGTGCCGCTCATGCGAGCGATTGTGCCGCGCCGGGGTACGACGTATTCCGGAAGCGGGTAGAGCTATGCCATGCTGATTCCGAATCAGTTGTGAGTGCCTCACGACGGAATTCTGTTCGCAAAGGAGAGAACATGGTTGAACACGTCACTCCGTCGGCTGCCGGCGCGACGCTGAAGCGAAACCTCGGCCTCATCGCGGTCGTCGGTCTCGGTCTCGGATACATGACCCCCACGGTCGTTTTTGACACTTTCGGCAACATCGCCGTCGCCACCGGTGACGTCGTACCTGCGTCGTACATCGCCGCGCTGATTGTCCTGATTTTCACGGCCCTGAGCTACGGAAAGATGGCTGGCGCGTTCCCCGATGCCGGTTCCGCGTACACCTACGTGCAGCGCTCGGTACACCCGAACGTTGGCTTTATGGTGGGATGGGCAGCGCTGCTCGACTACCTGTTGCTCCCGCTGGTCAACGCAATCATCATCCGCGGCTACCTCGAGTGGATGTTCCCTGACGTTCCGGCCTGGATTTGGGTTGTCACCTACGTCGTCGCCACGACCGCAATCATCTACCTCACGATGCGCGGCACCTCGAACCTCAACATGCTCTTGCTCGTCGGTTCGCTCATTGTGATGGCTGTCTTTGTGGTTGTCGTGGTTGCCCAGCTCATGCAGGGTGAGGGCGCAGGAACGCTGGTGTCGTCGGCGCCGTTCGTCAATGACCAGACCACAATGGCAGTCCTCCTCACCGGTGCTGCACTCGTCTGCTTCTCGTTCATCGGCTTCGACGCGGTTACCATGTACGCCGAAGAGGCCCGCGACCCGAAGATCATCCCCCGGGCAATTCTCCTCACGGTGCTTGCTGGTGGCGTGATCTTCCTCGTCGCCGCGTACTTCACCCAGCTGCGATTCCCAAGCTCGGCAGGCTTCCCTGATGACGCAATCAACGAGACCTCGTTGCCGTTCATCGGCGAAACCGTTGGTGGCAACTTCATGATGATTCTGCTTACCGCTGCCGGCTTCGCGGCAACCGTCGCATCGGGCCTCGCTTCGCAGGCGTCCGTTGCCCGCATGATGCTCGTTATGGGTCGCAACAATGTCCTGCCGCGCCGCGTCTTCGGTCACGTCAGCCCGAAGTGGCAGACGCCGACCTACAGCGTTCTGGTTGCCGGTGCGGTGAGCCTCCTGGCCATTCCGTTCAACCTCGAAGTGGTGTACCACCTCATCAGTTTCGGTGCACTCATTGCGTTTACCTTCGTGAACGTTTCGGTGATTGCCTGGTTCGGTATCCGAAAGGGAATGCGCTCAACCCCGCGCGACATCCTCACCTACTGGGTGTTCCCGATCGTTGGTATGGCTCTCACAATCGTGCTCTGGACCAGCCTCTCTCCCGAGACGCTCACGCAGGGTGCGATCTGGTTCGGCATTGGGTTCGTCTACCTGCTGTTCGTCTCGCGCGGTCTCCGCCGTCGAGTCGAAGCGTTCGACGAGAACCAGCCGGTGACCGGCTTCACCAAGGCCGTGGGCTAAGTCCCTCGCTCCACTCTGAATGCCCCGGCGCACAGTGCACCGGGGCATTCGGCATTCGGCATGGTTTCTGGACGGTCGTGAGCGCGGAATAATGGAAGCGATGAATGACTCTGCTGTTTCGCGTCGCCCGGCCGGCATTGGCCGTGTCCTGATTGCCGTCTATGGCGTTCTTGCGCTTGCCGCTACCGGGCGGTCGTTCGTGCAGGTGGCGACCAAGTTTGACCAGGCGCCGCTTGCGTATTCGCTTTCGGCAATCGCGGCGCTTGTGTACATCGTGGCTACCGTCGCGTTGATTCGCGGTCAACGCACTGCGCGTCTGGCTCGCATCACGATTGTGTTCGAGCTCGTCGGCGTCCTGGGTATCGGCCTCTTGAGTGTGTTTGTGCCGACCCTGTTCCCACATGACACCGTGTGGTCTGGATTCGGCCGCGGATACGTGTTCATTCCGCTGGTCTTGCCGGTCCTTGGCCTCTGGTGGCTGCGCGTCCAGAGCTCGCGGTCGTGAGAGTCGTCAACGGCCTGCCCGACGCGGGCGCTTTCCCTCGTGCGACGGCGGTCGCGATTGGAAAGTTTGACGGCGTGCACCGCGGACACCGAAATGTCCTTGGCGCTCTCCGTACGCGTGCCGAGTTGCATGTGCCCGAGCTCGAGACGGTCGTCGTCACCTTCGACCGCCACCCGCTCGCCCACGTCAACCCCTCCGCCTGTCCTGAGCTCCTTTCTGGCCCGACCCAGCAGATCCAGGCCTTCGATCACCTCGGGCTGGACGCGTGTGTCGTGCTCGAGTTTTCTGCGGAACTCGCCGCGCTCTCTGCCCACGACTTCGTCGCCGAGATTCTGGTCGAGCGCCTTCGCGCGGCGCTCGTCGTCGTCGGCGCAGACTTCCGATTCGGCGCTGGTGGCATCGGGGACGCCGCGCTTCTCGAAGCGCTCGGTGCGGAGTACGGCTTCGAGGTCGCGGTGATTGCCGACGTCGTCGACGACGGAGGTCGACTCTCGTCAACTCGCATCCGGACGCTGCTGGAGTCCGGGTCGGTCGCGGAAGCCGCGGGCCTCCTCGATCGACTTCCTTCCGTGCGCGGCGAGGTTGTCCACGGTGCCGCCCGCGGTCGCGAATTGGGCTTTCCCACCGCGAATCTGTCGCCCGAGGCGGAGGGGTATATTCCCGCGGATGGCGTCTACGCCGGTTGGTTGACGGTTGACGGTCGCCGGCTGGCGGCCGCGATTTCCATCGGCAACAACCCGACATTCGAAGGTGTTCCGCAGCGGCAAGTGGAGGCCTATGTCATCGATGAAACGCTCGACCTGTACGGCAAGATCGTCGACGTCGAGTTCCAAGAGCGCTTGCGGGGAATGAAAGCCTTCGATTCGATCGAGGCGCTCATTGCGCAAATGGCCGAGGACGTGGCGCTCGCTCGGACGCTGCTGAGCTGATGCGCGGGCTCCTCGCCGGCCGGATTCTCGCGTTCGTCGGAATCACTCTTGTCGCGATGAACATGCGTTCGGCCGTCGCGGCTCTGTCGCCGCTCGTCGCTTCGATCCGGGGCGACTTCGACATGGGCACCACTGCGATTGCCGCACTCGGCATGATTCCGCCGCTCTGCTACGGCGTCTTCGGTGTGCTTTCCGGGCGTCTCGCACGACGCTGGGGATTGGAGCGCACCCTCATAGTGGCGCTCGTGGCACTCGCGCTCGGTTCTGGCGCCCGAGCGCTCGCTCACGGATCACTTGAACTCGTGTTGTGGACGACCGTGCTCTTCGCGGGAATCGGTGTCGGCAACGTTCTCCTGCCACCCCTGGTCAAGACCTACTTTCCCGATCGCATTGGCGTCATGACGACCACGTATGTCACGCTGTTCGCGGTCGGGAATGTCCTCCCGCCGCTCGTGGCAGTGCCGGTCGCTCAGCTCTCCAATTGGCGAGTCTCCCTCGGGCTCTGGGCCATCGGCGCCACGCTGGCTATCGCGCCGTGGGTGCTGATGTGGTGGCGGTCACGTGCGGCGAATCGCGCCGCCGAACCTCTCGAAACCCCGGGCGTGCGGGCGTTTCACCCGTGGCGCTCGCCGGTCACCTGGGCGCTCCTCGCTCTGTTCTTCTGCAGCGGATTCAACTCGTATGCGCTATTCGCATGGATGCCTCAACTCCTGGGGGACGTCGGCGGAGTGTCCCCGGCGGCTTCGGGCGCACTGCTCGCGCTCTACGCCTCGCTCGGGTTCCCGCTTGGCATGACCGTTCCCATCCTCGTGGCCCGGTTCAACGCGGCGCGAGCGCTCGTCTTCAGCGCCGTCGGCGCCTATGCGGTTGGATACGGTGGGCTCATTTTTGCGCCGCAGCTTGCGCTCGGTGTGTGGGTGGTTGCCGCCGCCGCGGGAACCCTCACCTTTGCGACGTGTCTCACCCTCATCAACCTGCGAACACACTCACCCGAGGTGGCAACAGCGACGAGCAGTTTTGTTCAGGGCATCGGATACCTGCTCGTAGCGGCCGGCGTCCTCGCGTTCGGGGTGATTCACACGCTCACGC
Source organism: Microbacteriaceae bacterium (assembly GCA_035299585.1). Taxonomy (GTDB): domain Bacteria; phylum Actinomycetota; class Actinomycetes; order Actinomycetales; family Microbacteriaceae; genus DATGWF01. The sequence goes on along the minus strand of DATGWF010000026.1, from coordinate 7,586 downwards.
AGGGCTGGGTGGCCCCACTCGCATTCCTCTTCGTGATGTCGCTCGTGCTCATCCCCGCGGCCATCGTCGTGGGCCGCGGACAGTTCGTCGACGATCCGCGCTAGGCGACGAGTTCCGGGCGGTGCACGAGTGCTGCTGCGCCGAGCAGCGGCGCATCGTCCGTCAGAGCGGAAGGCTCGACGCGCACCCGGGTGACAAACGGGAAGGTCTGACGCTCGGCGATGCTCTCGCGAATGAACGTGAACAGGTCCGGCGTGACCTTCGAGAAGCCGCCACCAATGACCACGAGGTCGAGATCGAGCACATTGGTTGCCGAGGCAATGGCGCGGCCGATAGCGCGACCCGAACGCTCGACGGCAGCGCGCGCGATCGGGTTTCCCGCCGCATAGTCGCGGGCGAGGTCCTCACCGGTCTGACCCAGCCAACCTTGCGATTGCGCCCAGGCGACGGTTTTTGGGCCGGAAGCGACTGCCTCAACGCAGCCGTGACCACCGCACAGGCAGGGGTCGTTGTGGCCACCCACCTCGACGTGGCCAATGTGGCCACCGTTTCCGGTCGAGCTCGGGGCGACTCGGCCACCGAGCACGACGCCGCCGCCGATGCCGGTGGACACGATCATGCCCATGACCGATTCGGCCCCGCGCGATGCGCCAAGCCAGTAATCGCCCAGGGTGATGCACAGGCCGTCGATGCGGAGGTCAACCTCGATGTCGGTCCCGACGAGTTGCTTCACGAAGTCAACGAGCGGGTATTCGCGCCAGGCAGGCGTATTGAGCGGGGAAACCGTACCGGACTTCTGGTTGATCGGGCCCGCCGAGCCGATTCCAACACCGATGATTATCGTGCCGGTCTGCTCTGCGGCCGCGAGGGAATGCTGAACAACTCGGCGAACGGCGTCTTCGAGGTCCTCACTGGTTGCGGTAGCTCCGGTCGCCGCGCGCGAGCGCGAACCCTCAAGGATGGCACCGTCGGCAGAAATCAGAGCAGCCTCGACTTTGGTTCCGCCGAGGTCAATGGCGAGCGCGTGTGACATGCCCCAAGCATAGAGCCGCGTGAATGCCGGGAAGCCTGGGCCCGGAGGCCATCTGCTCATTCGAGCAAAGCCGTGCGCAAATGTTGCAGACGCCCTCTGCGCGCGATACAACGGAATCATCATGACCGAACTGGCCCAGTACATCGACCACACTCTCCTCAAGCCGGAAGCTTCGCGTGCCGACGTAGAAGCGCTCATCGCCGAAGCCTCCGCGCTCGGCACCTACAGCGTGTGCATTTCGCCGACGCAGCTCCCCGTGTCCGTGCCGGTGGGGCTCAAGCTTGCCGTGGTGTGCGGATTTCCGAGCGGTGCCCACGAATCCGCGGTCAAGGCGCTCGAAGCCGCGCGTATCGCCGAGCACGGCGCCGATGAAATCGACATGGTCATCAACATTTCTGCCGCCTGCCAAGGCAACTTCGACCTTGTTGAATCGGACATCCGAGCCGTCCGTGATGCGGCCCCAAACGTCGTCCTGAAAGTGATTCTCGAGACGGCTGCTCTCGACGATGCGGCAATTGTGGCCGCGTGCCAGGCGGCAGAACGTGCCGGCGCCGACTTCGTCAAGACGTCCACCGGATTCCACCCCGCCGGCGGCGCCACGGTTCACGCGGTCAAACTCATGCGCGCGACCGTCGGTGAACGCCTCGGCGTGAAGGCCTCGGGAGGGATCCGCACCCGCGACGACGCCGAACGCATGATCGCGGCTGGAGCAAACCGTCTCGGTGTGTCGGCGACGGCCGCAATCCTGGCCGGGACGACGACGGACTCGACCTACTAGGGGTCCGACATGAACGAGATTGACGAGCTCCTCGCGATTCGTGCCGCCGAACTCTACTTCGAGGAAGACAAGACCCAAGACGAAATCGGTCAGATTCTCAACGTCACGCGCTGGAAAGTCGGCCGTCTGCTGTCCGCCGCAAAGTCCAGCGGATTCATTCGAATCGAAATTGTGCATCCGCGTGCGCGCCGCTTGCAGCTCGAACGACGCCTGCGGGAGACGTTCGGCCTCGAGGACGCAGTCGTCGTCTCCAATGCGGGCATCAGCAGCCAGGACGAAATTCAAATTCGAGCTGCTCAAGCTGCCGCCGACTACCTGACCGCGTTGCGACCCGTTCCGCGTCTGCTCGGGGTGAGTTGGGGCCGGACGATGCACGAGGTGTCGTCGCGGTTGAAGAACGGCTGGGCGTCCGGAGTCAACGTCGTGCAAATGAACGGCGGCGTCTCGCTCAACAAGCGTCCCGGTACGGCTGCGGCCACCGCCATGAACATTGCTCAGAAGGCCGGTGGCCAGGCGGCGCTGTTGCCCAGCCCGGCCATCCTCGAGCGGCTCGAAACGAAGCACGCCATCGAATCAGACCGAGTCGTTGCCGCGGTGCTCGAAATGGCTCGCAACGCGAAGGCGTTCCTGTTCAGTGCCGGTCAAGCCGATCACGATTCGGCCCACATTGAGAGCGGATACCTCTCTCCGTCCGAGCTCGACGAGCTCGTCCGAAAGGGTGCCGTCGGCGACGTCATCGGTCGCTACATCGATAGCGATGGCAACATCGTCGACTCGGCGTTGAACGAACGCACAATCGGCATGGGCCTCGATGAGTTGCGGGCCGCATCGAACACCATCGCCGTGGTCGCCGGACCGATGAAGCATGCTGTGGCGGGAGCGCTAGCGCGCAGCGGCCTCTGCAAGACCCTCATCACCGACGAGGGCACCGCCATTGCCCTCCTCGACGGGGAATAGCTCCGGCGCCCCGGGCGTTAGGAAACTCATGACCGACCGGGTGACTGAGCTCAACATTTCGGGCATGACCTGCTCGAGTTGTGTCGCCCATGTCTCGCGCCGACTCGAGACCATTCCGGGTGTGTCGGCGAGCGTGAACCTCGCCACCGAGCGCGCTGTCGTCTCTGCCCCCTCGAGCGTCAGCGGGGAACAGATCATCGCGGCGGTCCGCGCCGCCGGATACGACGCAAGCCTGCGAACCGGAAGCGCAGCGCCAAGCGAACACCAGCACGGTGCCGATGGGCACGGGCGTCAGGCTGGAGGGTCGCTGCTCGAGCGACTCTGGGTCGCCGGCGTGCTCACCGCGCCCGTGCTCGCCATCTCGATGGTTCCCGCCTGGCAATTCGACTACTGGCAGTTCCTCGTGTTCGTGCTTGCAACCCCGGTGGTGTGGTGGGCAGGCTGGCCGTTCCACCGATCCGCTGCCGTGGGCCTGAAGACCGGTCGATTCTCGATGGACACCCTCGTCTCGGTTGGCACCCTCACCGCCTGGGGGTGGTCAACCTGGGCCATCATGTTTGGCCACGCCTCGATGATCGGCATGCGTCACGAGTGGTCACTCCTGCCCTCGGGCACCGACCCAACGGCGAACCTCTACTTCGAGACCGCTGCGGTACTCATCTTCGTGATTCTGCTCGGCCGCTGGCTGGAGGAGCGTTCACGGCGCGATGCTGGCGCCGCCCTGCGGGCACTCGCCGCACTGTTGCCAGCTCGGGTGCGCCTCGTCGAAGGCGACAGAGAGCGGATGGTGTCCCGCGAGGAGGTACGCCCTGACCAGATCCTGTCCGTCCGGCCGGGGGAGACAATTCCCATCGACGGGTTCGTCGAGCAGGGCTCGGGGGCGCTCACTGTTGCAATGCTGACGGGCGAATCCGATCCGGTCCCGGTGGCGCCAGGGAGCGCCGTGCTTGCCGGAGCGCTCGCCCTCGATGGACGCCTGATCATCCGAGCGAGCCGGGTGGGCGCAGATACGCGCATCGCCCAGCTCACCGCTCTCGTCGATGCGGCACAGGTGGCGAAGTCCTCAATCCAGCGTCTCGCCGATCGGATCTCCGCCGTTTTCGTGCCCGTTGTGCTCGGCCTCGCGGTCGCAACGGGTCTCGTATGGTGGCTCGTCGCGGCAAACCCGGGCCGGGCCCTCAGCGTCGCAATTGCCGTCGTCATCATTGCCTGCCCCTGCGCGCTCGGCCTCGCCACACCCGTCGCGATTCTCGCCGGGACCGGTCGGGGTGCACAGCTTGGCATCATCATCTCCGGGCCGGATGCGATTGAACGCGCCCGACGCATTCGAACGGTTGTGCTCGACAAGACCGGCACCTTGACCCGCGGCGAAGTGAAGCTTGCCGAACTCCACGTTTCCGGACTCAACGAGTCGGAAGCGCTCGCACTGCTCGCCGGACTCGAACGTGGCTCGGCGCACCCCATTGCGCGAGCGGTGGAGGCTGCGGCGAGCGAACGCGGCGTCGCGCCCGAGTCGATTGATGCCCTCGTTGAAGAGCCGGGAACCGGCATCCACGGTGTCGTGTCGGGCCGGTCAGTTCGGGCCCTCGCTGCGCACCGATGGGCTGGGCCGCTCCCGAGGAACTGGCCCGAGACCAGCGCGCTCACCAGCGTGCTGCTCGTTCGGGACGAACAGCCAATCGCGCTCGCGCTCTTCTCCGACGCGATTCGACCCGATGCCGCCCTCGCGATTCGGCAACTCGTCTCCAGCGACATCACTCCGGTCCTGCTGAGCGGTGACCGTCTCGCTGCAACCCGCGCCGTAGCCGATGAGCTCGGCATCCACGAGGTCTTCGCCGAACACAGCCCGGAACAGAAGGCCGCATTCGTGCGGGAGCGCCGAACGCACGGCCCGATTGCGATGGTGGGTGACGGCGTCAACGATGCCGCCGCGCTCGCTGAAGCAGATCTGGGAATCGCGATGGGTCGGGGCGCCGACCTCGCCCGGGCCGCGAGCGACATCACCCTGCTGCGGGATGACGCCGTCGCCATTCCGCAGGCCCTGCGACTCGCGCAGGCCACCCGGCGGGTCATTCTGGGCAATCTTTTCTGGGCGTTCGGATACAACGTCGCGGCGATCCCGCTCGCCATGGCCGGACTGCTCGGGCCGATGATTGCCGGAGCCGCGATGGCGTTCTCGAGCGTGTTCGTCGTGCTCAACAGCGTGCGCCTCACCCGCTTCCGCTGAGCTCTCGATACGCTGACTGCGTGACGGATATTGGCGGAGCCGCGCTCGCCGGTCTCGCGGCCGGTGGGGCGCTTGTGCTCGGCGCGATTCTCGCCTGGACCATCAACGTGCCACGCCTCGTGACCACCTCGGTGATGGCCTTCGGCTCTGGCGTGCTCATCTCGGCGCTGTCCTTTGACCTCGTACTCGAAGCGCAGCAGGAGGGCGGCCTCCTCGCGACGGCAGCCGGGTTCGCTGCCGGCGCACTCGCGTACGTGCTCGCCAACCGCGCTCTGGACCGGGCGAACGCCCGGAATCCTCGCCACCTCGGCGGAGACCCCGGCACCGGCCTCGGCATCGCAATCGGTGCGCTCCTCGATGGCATCCCGGAGTCTGCCGTGCTCGGCCTATCGATGCTCGGCGGCCAAACCGTGAGCATCCCGGTTCTCACCGCGATCATCATCTCGAACCTCCCGGAGGGGTTGTCGTCGACCGCTGCACTCAAGAACTCGGGTCGACCAGCGCGCTACGTGTTCGCCCTCTGGGGTGGGATTGCGCTCGTGAGCGCGCTCGCCTCCATTGGAGGACTGTTGCTTCTCCAGGATGTGCCGCCGGAGACGACCTCGTTTGTGACCGCCATTGCGGCCGGAGCCATCTTGGCGATGATTTGTGACACGATGATTCCCGAAGCGTTCCAACGCACCCATGCCGCAACCGGGCTCCTCGCCACGGGCGGCTTTCTCTTGAGCTTCTCCATCCACCTGTTGCCATGATTTCCGCCGAGTGAGGCGGAGCGCTACACTCGAAGCGCACCCAGGTGCGCGCATATGCGCGGGGAACGATCGGCTCGACGCTCGAGCATCAGATGTTCACTGCTTGTCACGGCGCGTCTTGGGGCTTCAATCCCGGAGGAACATGGCTCAGCCAAACCGGCAACGCTCGCGTGCGCGCGATGACGACGCCCCCATCATCCCGATCCTTGCTCGCAAAGTGCGCGAGGTCGAATCCAAGGCCCAGAAGGGCAAGGTCGGCCCGACCAACCGCACCAAGTTTCAAGTCATCGCGCTGCTGATGCGCGAAGAACGCGCCAAGGCGAAGGCCGACACGAGCGTGCCCGATGCTGCTCGGCTTGAGCGCCTGAAGCGCCTCGACGGAATCGCACAAATACTCGCGAAGACTGCCGCACGCGACACCAGCCTCATCACGCTGCTCGAACCGGACGCCTCGGTGTCTCCGGTTGCTCAGCGATTCCGCCGCGACTGGTTGCTCGAATCTGGCGCCGAACTCAGCCCCGACGAACTCATCATCGTCCGCGAGCCCGAGGCCAAGCCCGAACCGCAACTCGAGAACCAGGTCACGCCGCCATCGGTGCGCGTGTATCAGCGCTCCAACCCCTTCCTCGCTCCCGACCTGACGCCCCCAGCGAAGCCGGTCGCTCCTCGCCGACTCGCGAACTGGGAGCTACTCGCCCCGCTGTTCAAGGCCTTCGAGCAGGGTGCCGGCGGGGGAGCGGCCAGCATGGCCTTGCCGCGCGCTCCGCGTAAGGAACGCCTCGCGCCGCGCGGCCTCGAGCTCATGAAGCACCAAGCGGAATTCCTTGCTGGAGTCCGCGCCGGTCACCGTACCTTCTTGCTCGCCGACGAGCCGGGCCTGGGCAAGACCGCCCAGTCAGTTCTTGCCGCATCTGTCGCGGGAGCGTATCCGCTCCTGGCCGTCGTGCCGAACGTCGTCAAGATGAACTGGGCTCGTGAGGTTGAGCGCTGGACGCCGCAGCGCACGGTCACGGTCATTCACGGTGATGGCGAAACCGCTGACGCATTCGCCGACGTCGTTGTCGTCAACTACGACATTCTCGACCGGCACATGGGCTGGCTCAGCCAGCACGGCTTTGCCGGCATGGTCGTTGACGAAGCCCACTTCATCAAGAACCTCAGCTCGCAACGGTCGAAGCACGTGCTCGCTCTCGCTGAATCGATTCGCTCCGGCCAGCGCGATCCATTACTGATGGCGCTCACCGGTACTCCACTCATCAACGACGTGGACGACTTCCGCGCCATTTGGCGCATGCTCGGTTGGATTGACGGTGACAAGCCCTCGCCGCGATTGCTCGAGCGTCTGGAGGCGACCGGTCTCACTCCGGCCGACCCACTGTTCTATCCCGAAGCACGCCAAGTGGTCATTGACCTCGGCATCGTCCGACGCCGCAAGGTGGACGTCGCCGCGGACCTTCCGGCGAAGCGCATCGCCGATCTGCCCGTCGAGCTTGACGACGAAGCTGGCCGAAGCATTCGCGACGCCGAACTCGAGCTCGGAAACCGTCTGTTGCGACGACTGCATAACCTGCTCGACGCTCGCGAGCTGCGCTTCGGCGAACTCAGCGACGCGCAACTCGACCAGTTCATTCGGGCCGTCGCGCACGCGGAGCTCGAAGAGTCGAAAGCGCAATCGGGTGGCGAGAACGTCTTCACAATGGTGCGCAAAATTGGTCAAGCGAAGGCCAGCCTCGCCGCGGACTATGCCGCCCAGCTGGCGCGATCCGTCGGCAAAGTGGTGTTCTTCGCGAAGCACATCGACGTCATGGACCAGGCCGAGGCCGCATTTGCCGCGCGTGA
>DATGWF010000025.1:0-8593 GCA_035299585.1 Microbacteriaceae bacterium | reverse complement strand
TGACAAGATTGAACAATGTTGCGCTGGATCACCGCCGGAGAGTCCCACGGGCCTGAGCTCATCGCCGTCCTCGAGGGCCTACCTGCCGGCGTTCCGATTCTCGTCGAGCAGGTGCAACTGGACCTCGCCCGCCGCCGCTTGGGCTACGGCCGAGGCGCACGTATGTCTTTTCAACAGGATGCTGTGACGTTCTCGGGAGGGGTGCGTCATGGACGGACCCTGGGCAGTCCGGTCGCGCTCCGTGTGGCCAACACAGAGTGGCCGAAGTGGGAGCAGGTCATGAACCCGGCCCCGGTTGACCCGGAGACCGTCGGGAAGGGTCGCGGTGCCGCGCTCACGCGCCCGCGCCCGGGACACGCCGATCTCGTCGGCATGCAGAAGTACGGCTTTGATGACGCCCGGCCTGTCCTGGAGCGCGCGAGCGCCCGGGAGACGGCCGCCAGAGTCGCACTCGGTGCGGTTGCTCGAGCGTTTCTTCGTGAGCTCGGCGTGACGCTCGTTGCCCATACGGTGGCAATCGGAACGGCTCGAGTCGCAGACGGTCTTCCGCTTCCGACCGAGACCGACGTGGACGCCCTCGACGCGAATCCCGTGCGCTGCTTCGACGAGCGCGGCACCGCCGCGATGGTCGCCGAGATTGAGGCGGCACACAAGGACGGCGACACGCTCGGCGGTATCGTCGAGGTTCTCGCGTACAACCTGCCACCCGGACTCGGTTCCCACGTGCACTGGGACCGGCGCCTCGACTCACAACTCGCTGGTGCCCTCATGGGAATTCAGGCAATTAAGGGCGTCGAGATTGGCGATGGCTTCGAGACCACCAGACGCCGTGGCTCTGTGGCTCACGATGAGCTTCTCGCGGATGCCGCCGGCATCCGACGCGAAACGGACCGCGCTGGCGGAACCGAGGGTGGCATGAGTACGGGAACCGTTTTGCGGGTGCGAGCCGGAATGAAGCCCATAGCCACGGTTCCACACGCGCTCCGAACCGTTGACGTTGCGACGGGTGAGGGTGCCGCAGCCCACCACCAGCGCTCCGACGTGTGTGCGGTACCCGCCGCAGGCGTGGTTGCTGAGGCGATGGTTGCGCTCGTGCTGGCGAACGCCATGCTTGAGAAATTCGGTGGCGACTCGGTCGCTGAGACGCGTCGTAACCTCGATTCCTATCTCGCGAACATCCCCGAAACGCTTCGTAGCGAGATTCGCTAGGCATGCCCCGCCGGCCTCTGGTGCTCATCGGCCCGATGGGTTCGGGGAAGTCGCGCACGGGTAAACGCCTCGCGCGTCGCCTCGGGCTGACCTTCACAGACACCGATTCGGTGTTCGAGCGCGAGAACGGTGCCATCACGGCCTTCTTCAACGAACACGGTCAGGACGCATTCCGCCGCTTGGAGAGAGAGATTGTCCGTGCCGCCATCGAGGCCGGTGGCGTCATTGCGACCGGGGGCGGTGCGGTGCTCGACGCCGAGACGCAGAAAGATTTGGAACGTTGCGCCGTGGCCTACCTGTCGGTTTCGGCTGAAGCAGTCGAAGCCCGAATTCGTGGCGAACGCAAACGGCCGCTGTTGCTCGACGGTGGACTCGATCGTTGGATTGCTATTGCGGACGAACGCCGTCCGATTTACGAACGACTTGGGACGATCCACGTCGACACGTCGCACCGCCCGATGGAAGCGGTCGCGGACGAGCTCGCTGCGTGGTACCGCTCTCGCTATGGAGGAGACGCATCATGACCTTGACCGAGATTCGCGTTGCCGGACCCGCGCCCTACTCCGTTTGGATTGGGCCGAGCGCGACCACCCAACTCGCATCCGTGCTCGGTGATCGTGTCTCCAAGATTCTCATCATCCATTCCGGTCGGCTCGGTGCGAAGGCAAACGCGCTTCGAGAATCGCTACTCGACCGATGGGAAGTGCTTCTCGCCGAGGTGCCCGACGCCGAAGCGGCCAAGCGCATCGAGGTTGCCGGATTCTGTTGGCAAGTGCTCGGCCAGGCCGAGTTTTCCCGCACCGACGCCATCATCGGACTCGGCGGTGGCGCAGTCACCGACCTCGCGGGATTCGTTGCCGCAACCTGGCTTCGGGGGGTGCCGTTCGTCAGCATGCCGACCTCGGTCAATGGCATGGTCGATGCTGCAATTGGCGGAAAGACGGGCGTCAACACTGCCGAAGGCAAGAACCTCGTCGGCACATTCACCTCACCGGCCGCTGTGCTGTGCGACTTTGACACCCTCGACACCCTGCCCGAGAACGAAATCCGGGCCGGATTCGCAGAAATCGTCAAGGCGGGCCTCATTGCCTACCCGGAAATTCTCGACATCGTCGAGCGTGACGTTGATCAGGCTCTCGACCCGTCGTCACCGGAGTTCCGACGAGTGATGGAGCTCGCCATCACCATGAAGGCAGAAATTGTCGGCGAAGACTTCACCGAGCAGGGACGACGAGAGCATTTGAACTTCGGGCACACGCTCGGTCACGCCATCGAGCACGCAGAGCGGTATCAGTGGCGTCACGGAGCTGCCATATCTGTTGGCTTGGTGTTCGCGGCGGAGCTCAGCGCTCTGGCACGCGGCCTCGACGAGGCGATCGTCCATCGGACTCGCCGCGTTCTGAACGCACTTGGGCTGCCGACAACGTACCCGGCAGACCGCTGGAACGCCCTCTTGGCCGTCATGCAACGCGACAAAAAGGTGCGCGGCGGTCAGTTGCGTTTCGTGGTGCTCGATGATCTCGCGCGACCGATGGTGTGGACGGCTCCTGATTCCAGCCTCCCGTTTGCGGCCTTTCAAGAGGTCGCGCCATGAGTGTGACGCAGTACGCTCGAGGCATGACGACTGTTCTCGTGCTCAACGGCCCCAACCTCGGGCGATTGGGGTCTCGCGAACCAGAGGTGTACGGCACGGCCACCCTCGAGGACATCGCGTCGGTGTTGCGCGAGGACGCTGCCGATCGTGCCCTCATCGATCTGCGTCAGACCGATTCTGAAGCGGAACTCGTGTCGTGGATCCACGAAGCCGTCGACGCACGAACGCCCGTCATCTTGAACCCGGCTGCGTTCACTCACTACTCCTACGCGCTGAGGGACGCCTGCGCGCAACTGGGAAGCGTGGGGATTCCCCTCATCGAGGTTCACCTGTCGAACCCACACGCCCGCGAAACGTTTCGGCATTCGAGCGTCATTTCGCCAGTCGCGAGCGGCGTGATCGCCGGTTTTGGGGTCGACTCCTATCGACTCGCACTTGCTCGCCTGCTCGACGTGCGCTGAGGCGGCGCGCATCCTCTAAACTGTCTGAGGCTTTCCGCCCGGAACTGATCGGATATACATATGGCAACTACCGCAGACATCAAGAATGGCGTCGTACTCAGCATCGACGGTCAGCTCTGGACGGTCATCGAATTTCAACACGTCAAGCCCGGTAAGGGTGGAGCGTTTGTTCGGACGAAGCTCAAGAACGTCATCAGTGGCAAGGTCGTCGACAAGACCTACAACGCCGGCACCAAGATTGACATCGAGAACGTGGACCGTCGCGACTTCAGCTACCTCTACCAGGATGGCGACGGATACGTGTTCATGGACACCGTGGACTACGAGCAGCTCACGGTCCCTTCGGCCGTCGTTGGCGATGCCGCGCACTTCATGCTCGAAGGCCAGGCGGTAACCGTTGCAACCAACAACGGCAACCCGCTTTACGTCGAGCTTCCGGCTTCGGTCGTGCTTGAAATCACCTACACCGAGCCGGGCCTGCAGGGCGACCGTTCGACCGGTGGCACGAAGCCCGCGACGCTCGAGACTGGGTACGAGATCCAGGTTCCACTGTTCGTCGAGACCGGCACCAAGGTCAAGGTGGACACCCGTGAGGGCAACTACCTCGGTCGCGTGAACGACTAGTGAGCGCACGTTCGAAGGCGCGCAAACGCGCGCTCGACGTTCTGTATTCGGCCGACGTCCGCGGGCAGAGTCTCGACGCGGCTCTCGCTGATGCTGCGGCGCGAGCTGCCAGCGAGCCCGAGCGTGCTGCATCGTGGCAGTACGCCCGGGACATCGTCGACGGTGTGATAGCCAATTTCGAAGAAATCGACGCGTTGATCGAATCGCACGCGAACGGTTGGTCGCTGCACCGCATGCCCGCGGTCGACCGGGCCATTCTTCGTTTAGCAATGTGGGAGATGCTTTATAACCCGGACGTGGACCGCGCAGTCGCGATCAGCGAAGCTATCCAGCTTGCAAGTGAGCTGTCGACCGACGACTCGTCACGGTTCATCAACGGCGTGCTGGGTTCGGTGACGTCTGACGAGGCGCCCTCCGCCGACTGAAAGCTCGCTGGCTCGACAACCGAGGTTGCGGCCGGTTTCGGCGTTGCGTCGGGTGCCGTCGCGGGTGTCGCGGCCGAAGCCGTTGTCGACCTAGTCGCGCTTGCAGGTGCTGCATCAGAGCGAGAGTCTGCGGTCGCTCGCGGATCCGGGCCTACTCGGTGGTCGTGCTCGGCTGGTTCGCTTGGAATCATCATTGCGCGCTTCGGCTTAATGAACGGAGCAGGGACGCCACTGGACTGGATTGTCACGGGGACGGCGCCCCAGTAACGAGCGCCCTCGATCAGTTGCGCGCGGGTGCAGGCCTTCGTGTAGGTGCCACCCGACCAGCCAATCTTCGCGATCGTGGCGCAGTCCGCCATGTACTCGGCGGCCGCAGCGCCCTTCAGCCCGGTGAGCTTCTCACTGACAAAGACAAGCTGCTCGAATGACCCGTAGAGATACCGTGAGCGGGCGTGCGCGGCTTCGTGAACCAGCACGTACTGGCCGTTGCGAGAGAGGTAGTCATCTAGCAACCGTGGGCTCAGGTGAATGACTGGAGCGCCGGGGCCAATGTCGGTCGTGCCGCAAATCGTTCGCTCCGGACAGGTTTTGTCCCACTCGGCATAGGTCGCGACCGTGTATTGGCCGAGGAAGTTCAGCACATCCTCCCGGGTGGCACGCCCAGGAACCACCCTGGTCGGCATCGGATCGGCCGGGATAGCCGCCTGTGCTGAGATGCTGGTCGAATTCTCCGCGAGGGCAGTTGGCGCAGTACCTAACGCACTACTGGTCGTGACGGTCAGGATGGCGAATGCGACGATGAGTTGATGTTTCACCGGGTGATTCTGTCGACGACGCGTGCGGGCGAGTCGAAGTTTTCCACGCTTTTCACCAGTATTTCGCTCCTTCAGCGAGCTGATCAGCCGTGCAACTGAACGTGTAGGTGCCGCCCGAGTAGCCGAGCTTCACGATCGTTGCGCAGTCCGCCATGTACTCGATGGCGGCGCGTCCAATGCTTCCTGGCGGGTCCGGTTCGATGCCTGTAACAGCGACACTCGCGGCCGAAAGCGCCGCGATCGATCCGTAGAGAAACCACGACCGCGCATGAGCAGCCTCGTGCACGAGGACGTACTTTCCTGAGGGAGTGAGGTAGTAGTTGAGGAGGTCCGGGTCGAGGACAATTGTCGGCGTCGGGGCCCCCAGCTGGGTGATACCACAAATGGTTCCGGCGGGGCAGAGGTCGGGATCCCACGTGACGGGCACCCCTGCCACAAACTGGCCCAGGTAATCGACAATCTGCGCTTGAGTGGAGTTCGTGACGGGAGGGTCGACGATTCGAGGCGCGTTCGGAGCGGTCGAACCACCACCCTGGCTGAGCTTGCTTGATTTCGCTCTCTGTTCCGCCCGCTTTGCCGCTGCGGCGGCGTCGTCGGCGGCCTTCTTTTCGGCGGCGATTCGCTGTTGTTCGGCATCCCATGCCGCTCGCGCAGCCCTGAGGTCGTCGAGCGCCTGGCCCAGTTGACTGAGTGCCTTCCGGTAGGCGCTATCCGCTGGCGGAGAGGATACCTTCCGTGCCTCGGCGCTCACGTCCGGCGGCCACCAAAACACGGACGAAATCGTCTCGGACAAGCGGTCGAAGCGTGTCTTTGCGTCTGTATCAGCCGCTTCCAGTCGGTCGCGAGCATCGCGCAAGTCCACGATCGCGCGTGCGACCGCATCAGCGGGCTCTTCACTCAGGAGTTTTCCCTGTGCTTCACTCAGTGCGTTCATGGCCTCGGTCAGGAGAGCTTCGAACACGTCGCCTGTGCTGTCGAGTTGCGCGGTCCAGCGATCGTGTTGCATACCGAGCTCGCGGACCTCGAGTCGCGCGTGCTCCGCCTCCTCACCCATCCGCTGGACGCCAACCGCGCCAACGGCCGCGCCGCTCCCGACCATCGCAATGACCGTGGCCGCCACTATGAATCGGGGCGTGAAAGATCGCATGAAGGCATTCTCCTCGTTTTGGCCAATAACGGCTCCCAGTTCCTATCCAAATTCACGCACGAGCGAGAATCGCTACCAGTATCGGGCCGCCTCGGCCAACTGGTTCGGCGCACATGATGACGTGTATGTGCCCACCGAGTAACCGATTTTGACAATTGTGGCGCAATCCGCCATGTACTCCGCGGCGGCGCTACCCTCGCGGCCATTCGTCATGAGAGCCGTGCTCTCGGCGTAGAGACGGTCAACGCTTCCGTAGAGGAACCAGGAGCGGGCGTGAGCGGCTTCGTGCACGAGGACATAGCGTCCTGAGTACCCGAGATATCGGCCCATCACGGCACGGTCGAGGTGGACGACGGGGTTCCCATTTCCGATGACGGTTCGTCCGCAGACGTGATTACCCGAACACAGACCGTCGTCCCAGGAGATGGATGCCCGCGGTTCAAGCGAGAGAATGATGCTCTCGATTTCAGCCTGCGCATTGACCGGGTTGCCCGAGCGGGCTGTTGCGCTTGCCGCCTTGGCGGCCTGCGCACGCGCCTCCTCGGCTAGTCGCGCGGTTTCGGCGGCTTGCCATGACGCGTGGCTCGTGGTGAAAACCTTCTGGCTCTTGGCGAGTGCGGCGAGCGCCGTGCCGATCCCTGAGTGAGCGAGGGGAATCGCCTGGTTGCGGGCGAACGCTTCAGCCACCGGTGGCCAGAGGAGTCGTGCAGACACCTGTTCAGGAAGGTTGTGAGCACGCGCGGCGACGGCGGCCCGCTGAACCAACAGAATCGAGATATGGGAGTCGACGTCGCTTCGTGCGGAATCGAAACCCGTTGCGGTCGCGGGATCCGCTACCGCGGCGCCGATCTCACGATGTGCCTGAGCTGCAGCGAGTTGGGTGCGCTGCGCTTGAAGCACCACGTCGGTGAGGTCGGCTTGCTGCGCGTCCAGCACAGCGACGGTGTGTTTCGTCGCATCAAGTGCATCGGTCCGAGCGCCAAGGTAAGCGGCGACGGCAAATGTGGTACCGGCAATCGCTGTGGCGGTGGCGGCGAGTGTGGTCGCCCATAGCTTGAGGGAGTTCGGTTCTGATGTCACCCGGGCGAGTGTCCGGTTGCGCATGCCGGGTGACGTAGACTGTCCACGTTGGCAACCTTTAACACCGTCCCGAGAGGCGGGGAAGGGAGTCAGTGTGACTGAGCGCTCCGTGCTTTCCCATGCTGATATTTCCCGGGCAGTGACCCGAATCGCACATGAGATTTTGGAATCTCCGCGACGCTCAGACCGGACCGTTCTGCTTGGCATTCCGACCCGTGGAGTGACCCTCGCTGAGCGCATCTCCATTGAAATGGAGCGGATTTCGGGGGTGCGACCAGAGACCGGGGCGCTCGATGTCACGATGTATCGAGACGACCTCGACCGGCGCCCAACACGCACTCCGCATGAGACAGTGATTCCCTCTTCGGGAATCGACGGAACGACCGTCATCCTCGTCGATGACGTGCTGTTTTCGGGCCGCACTATTCGCGCAGCGTTTGATGCACTATCCGATATCGGTCGTGCGCGGAACGTACAGCTCGCCGTTCTTGTCGACCGCGGGCACCGCGAGTATCCCATTCGAGCCGACTTCGTCGGGAAGAACCTTCCCTCGAATGAGACGGAACGCATTCTGGTTCGGCTCGGTGAAGTCGACGGCGCCGACGACGTGACCATCGTGGAGGCCGAGGCATGAAGCACCTCTTGAGCACACGTCACTTGGATCGCGACACCGCCATCGCATTGCTTGATACAGCTGAGGAAATGGCGGCAACCGAACATCGTGAGATTCGGAAGCTTCCGGTGTTGCGCGGCAAGACGGTACTCAACATCTTTTTCGAAGACTCAACCCGAACCCGGGTGTCATTCGAGGCCGCGGCCAAGCGGCTTTCTGCAGACGTGATCAACGTTGCCGCCAAGGGATCGAGCGTGTCGAAGGGCGAGAGCCTCAAGGACACCGTTCAAACGCTCGAAGCCATCGGCATTGACGCGGTCGTCATGCGGCACTGGGCCTCGGGCGCCGCGCACCAGCTCGCGTACTCCGGTTGGATAGCTGCCGCCGTCGTGAATGCCGGTGACGGCACCCACGAACACCCGACGCAGGCGCTACTGGATGCCTTCACGCTTCGTCGTCACGTGCACGGGGAACATTCGCGGGGCAGAGCGCTCGACGGGCTTCGGGTCGCAATCGTCGGGGACATCCTGCACAGCCGTGTCGCCCGTTCAAACCTGTGGTTGCTGACAACCCTCGGAGCGGAAGTCTCGCTCGTTGCGCCGCCGACGCTGCTTCCGAGCCACAT
>DATGWF010000024.1:0-14372 GCA_035299585.1 Microbacteriaceae bacterium | reverse complement strand
GGCCGGCGATCACGATTGGGAGTCCGGCTGCTGCGACGACGACGGCTCGGCGAATCTGGTCGAGGTCTGCGGGGGTTGTGTCGGGTACCGCGACGAGCAGCGCTCGAGCGTCGCCGAGTTGTGCCCTCGAGAGCGCCGCGGAGACGCGTTCGAGCCGGTTCGCTCCCCGAGCGTCGGCCCGCGCCAGCACGGTTTCGAGGTCAACGAGCCGTGCGTTCCGGGCGAGGGCGCGCGCTTCGCTCGACGCCGGGATACCGAGGAGTTGCAGGTCGCCCTCCGTGCGGGCAAAGCGACCGGCAAGGGCGAGCAACACGAGTCGTCGTTGCAACGAGGGTCCGGTGATCAGCCCGACGGTGCCGTGATCGATGCGGAAGCTCACCGGTCCGAGTTCTCGGCGCACGCCCTGCGCGTCGCGATATCGGATGACGAGGTCTCGCGCCGACGCGAGCGCATCCTCACTCCCGGCCCAATAGTGGGCATCGCGGCTCGCTCGTAGTGCGTCACCCTCGATGTCGACATTGGGAAGTATGCGGTCGAGCCAGGCGGGAATCCACCAGGCGCCGCGACCCGCGATGCGCATGAGTGCCGGGCCAAGCGTCATGCGCACAAGGAATGCGTCGGCAAGGATGCCAACCGACAGGGCAAGTGCGATGCCACGAATGGTGTTCTCCCCGATGGGGAAGAACGAGAAGAACACGAAGAACATGATGAGTGCGGCAGCCGTCACGACGCGCGCCGCATGTTGGAAGCCATGCGCGATGGCTCGACGCGAATCGGCGTTCGCGCCACCGTGGACGAAGGCTTCGCGCATACCCGAGGTGAGGAACACCTCGTAATCCATGGCAAGCCCGAACAGAATTGCGAGAACGAGAATCGGAAGGAAGCTCAGCAACGGACCGGCGTGTTCGATGGCGAACAGGTCGCTCCACCACCCCCATTGGAACACCGCGACGCTCGCACCGAGCGCGGCTCCGGCCGAAAGGAGGAATCCGAGGGCCGCCTTGATGGGCACAAACACCGACCGGAACACGAGCAGCAGCAGAATAAGCGAGAGTCCGACAACGATTGCCGCGAACGGAATCAGTGCGGCACCGAGTCGGTTCGAGATATCAATCGCCACGGCGGTGTACCCGGTGACGGCGATCGGTGTGTCATATTCGTCCGCAATCTGCGGGGCAAGCGCGCGAATCCGTTCGACCAGCTCACGGGTCTGTGCCGAATCCGGTGCGGTTTCCGGAATCACCCGCACGAGACCGGTGTCTGCCGTCGGATTCGGGAAGGGCTTTCCGACCTCGGCCACGCCCGGGACATCGCGCAGGTCGTCGGCGATGCCGTTGAGTGCCTCCATGATGGCGGTCGTCTGGGTGAGGTCAACCGTCACGATGAGCGGACCATTGGTTCCCGCGCCGAAGCCCTCCTCGATGAGTTCGTAGGCACGTTGTCGGTCCGAGCCGATGGGGTCCGAGGCAGCGGTCGGCAGACTCAGCTGCATCGATGCGAACGGAACCGAGGCGATACCGAGCACGACAACGACGGCGCCGGTCGCGAGCCATGGCACCCGCAAGACGAGGTTGACCCAGCGGCGGCCGAGCGTCGGCGCACTGCCCTCATCGGTGAGGCGCGCGCGTCGGGCCGCCCTCGACCCCGACTTGGGTATCAGTCTGCGCTTGGCCAGGCCAAGCAGTGCGGGAAGCATTGTGACGGCTGCTGCCATTGCAACGGCGACGGCGACCGCGGCTGCAACGCCCATGGTCGAGAGAAATGGGATTCCCACGATGATGAGACCCAGAAGGGCGATGATGACCGTCATGCCAGCGAACACCACGGCGGTTCCGGCCGTCGCAACCGACGAAGCCGCTGACTCTTCCGGGTCCATGCCGTTGGCGAGTTGACCCCGGTGGCGGCTCAGAATGAACAGCGAATAGTCGATGCCGACCGCAAGACCGAGCATGATCGCGAGCATCGGCGTGGTGCTGGAGACGGTGGCGAATGCGGTCGCACTCAGCACGAGGCCCATCGAAATACCCACCGCGATGAGGGCGGTGAGGATGGGCATGCCGGCAGCAAGCAGCGAGCCGAAGGTGATGATGAGCACGAACGCGGCGAACAGCACGCCAAGCCCTTCAATCCAGGTGACGCCGAATTCGGTGTGTTGGAAGACATCGCCACCGTAGGCGATATCGAGACCGGCGTCTCGGGCAATCGGTGCCGTTGCCTGCACGGCGTCCTTCGTGGCGGTCGTGACTTTCGTATTCGGCCCGTCGAATTGCACCTGGACATATGCGGCTCGACCGTCGTCGCTGATGGCCTTCCCGGCATATTCGCTGAAGGGTGAGAGCACTTGTTCGACGCCGTCGACCTTCCCGATCGCGTCGGCGAGCGATTCGATTGCCTGGCGATTCGACGCCGCGGAAATGGTCTCCCCTTCGGGAGCCTGCACGACGACTTGGGCCGAAGCTCCGGCTGCGGCAGGGAACACCTGCGCTAGGTGGTCGATGGCGCGCTGCGACTCGGTGCCGGGGATGGCGAAAGAATTCTGCATCTTCCCACCGAGCCCCACTCCGAGGGCGATGACGGCAACGAGCGCGATGAACCATGCGGCGAGGAAGCGCTTCGGCCGCCGATACACAAAACGTCCGAGTCGATACAACAGGTGAGCCATTAGGTCTCCCGGGCGAACAGATCGGAGAGCACTCCGATGAGGGTGGCCCGGACTTCGTCGTCCGGCTGTGGGGTGAGATCGGGGGCATATGCATCGCCGGTTGCGAGCACATACGCCGTGCCCGCAAGACCAACGCCGACCCGGAGCTTGACACTCGGGTTCGGGGCGGCCGCCTCGATGGCTTCCGCGAGGTCTGCGACGAGTTGGTTGGCGCGGCTCATGACGGGAACGCTCGCGAGGCTGCGCCCCTGGATGAGCACGATCGCGGCCTCTCGGCGATGTGCCAGGAGGAAGTCGACGAACGCCACGATCACGTCTTCGAGCGCGGCCGAGGTCAGCCGTGGAGGCAAGCCGTTGAGGATTGTTTCGAGGGCGTCTAGGGCCGGAGTGATGGCGGCGTCGAGCATGCGCTCTTTGGAGTCGAAGTGGTACAAAACCCCCGACTTCGAGGTATCGGCGGCGTCAGCGATGTGCTGGACCGACGTCGCGCTGAAACCGTCTTGAGCGAACGCGCTCAGCGCGGCATCAATGATGTCTCTCCGCGCGCGTGCGCCCGCTCGAGATTCGATCGTCACGGTTCCAGGGTATCAGACCGTTTGGTCAGGTTTTGTCCAATTGGTCCGGGGGACGACGCGTGCGCAATCACCCGGCCTTCGATAGCGTGGTGCCATGCGCAAGTACCTGTTCAGTGGCGGCATTCTCGCCGCAGCGTTCGGACTCATCGGTCTCGTCGCCAGCACCCTGAAAGGTCCGCGCACCGTCAAGCTCGCCCTCGCCTGGGCGACCTGGGCAATCGGCGCAGTGACCGCCGTGCTGTCGGTCCGGGAAGACGCGGCCGAAGCTGACGAGTACTACGCCCGGAAGGAAGCCGAGCGCGACTCGCGCCGGCGATAGCGGGATTCGGCGGCAGGACCACGAAAATCGCACAAAATAGACGTTCAATCTTTGTAGGGCAATGCCCGCTTCTGCGGCAACGACTTTCCTAGCCTGGAACCATGACTCAGCCCAGCTCATCGGTTTCAGCCGCTCCGCTCGCCGCCCGTAACCTCGCCCACATCGTTGTCTTTGCCGCGCTCATCGCGGCCCTGACCGTGTTTGGGTCGTTCCAGATCGGCCCGGTCCCGCTCACGCTGCAAACCTTCGGCGTCTTGCTCGCCGGCGCGCTGCTGGGCCCCCGCAAGGGGCCACTGGCGGTGGCGCTGTACCTGTTTGTCGGAGCCGTCGGCGTTCCCGTGTTCGCGAACGGCTCGGCCGGTCTGGGTGCGCTGTTTGGTCCGACCGGCGGCTTCCTGTTTGGCTTCGTGCTCGCGGCCTGGGTCGTCGGTGCGCTGACCGCACGACTGATGCCGAACTACCGCCTGCTGCCCGCACTTGGCGTCACGCTGCTCGGCGGCATCTCGGTGTACCTGGTTGGCGCCCCTTGGCTCGCGGCCGCGTACGGCCCCGCGGTCATTCCCACCCTCGCAATCTTCATCCCGGGCGACCTCCTCAAGGTGGTCGCGACGGTCCTGGTTGCCACCTCGGTTCATCGAGCTCTGCCGGGCCTGTTCGGCACGCGCGGCGCGTAGTGCACATCCGGTTCGAGGACGTGTCCGTTCGCTTTGGTGAGCGGACCGTCCTCGAGCGCATCTCGCTGGACATCCGCGAACATCGCATCGGCGTGATCGGCGCAAACGGCTCCGGAAAGTCCACCCTCATCCGACTCATCAACGGCCTCGTGAACCCCAATGAGGGGGTGGTCTCGGTCGATGGCGTCGATGTCGCCCGCAATGGGCCTGCGGTGCGCTCCCGAGTGGGGTTCGTGTTTACCAATCCGGATAGCCAAATCGTGATGCCGACCGTCGTCGAGGACGTCGAGTTTTCCCTCCGGCGCGAACGCCTCTCCCGAGCGGACCGACGTGCTCGAGCCTTGGACACGCTGGCGCGCGTCGGTCTCGCAGACCGTGCCGATCAAGCGGCACACTCACTTTCGGGCGGCCAGAAGCAGCTCCTCGCCCTCGCGTCCATGCTCGCGCTCGAGCCCGAGCTATTGATTGCCGACGAGCCCACGACGCTCCTCGATGCCCGGAACGCGCGCCTCATGGCTCAGACCTTCGCGACACTCCCCCAGCAGCTCATCGTTGCCACGCACGATCTGGAGTCGCTTCGAAGTGCCGACCGGGTTCTCGTTGTGGACGCAGGCCGCATCATCGCCGACGGTACGCCCGACACGGCCATTGCCGCGTACGAACGTTTGGTCGCGTACCCGTGACGTTCCCGGCCGGTGTGAAGCTCGTGTTCTTGGCGCTGAGTCTCATCGCCGTTCTGTCCATCCGAGACCTCCCAATGCTTGCGGTCGCGAGTGCCATCGTGGCCCTCTGTTGGCTGCTGGCGCGGCCGGGTCTGGCGGTGGCGTGGCGTGAGCTGCGCGCGATTGTGGTCATCGCGGTCGTGACGTTCGGCTTCAACGTCTGGTGGCTCGGGGTGGCTCCCGCCGTTCTCCTGAGCGGACGCATGGTGCTCGCGTTCTCCCTTGCCGCGCTCGTGACCGTGACAACACCGACGACCGCTTTGGTCGACGCCGTGAGCCGAGCCGCGCGCCCAATTATTGGGGCGCGTCGGGCGGACACGCTCGGCCTCATGGTGTCTCTCGTCATCCGAACCATCCCGGTGTTGAGCGGCTTCGTACACGAGGTGAATGACGCCCGCAAGGCCCGCGGCCAGGAGCGCTCACTTCGAGCGTTCGCGGTTCCGGTCGTCGTACGGTCGCTCCGCGCCGCGAATGAGCTGGGTGACGCCCTCGCCGCCCGCGGCGTGGCCGACGGCCACGCAGTCGACCCACAGCCGCACAGGACTACACTCGCCTCATGACCGAGCTCGACCGCGTTTCCGTTACCCTCCTGGATGGCACCGCCACGACATTCGGAGCGCTCAGAAAGCCCGTCACGCTCGTCGTGAACGTCGCATCACGGTGCGGACTGGCGCCGCAGTATGAGGCGCTCGAATCACTCCAGCGCCGTTATGCCGATCGCGGATTCACGGTCATTGGCTTCCCATCGAACCAGTTCCTGCAGGAGCTTGGCTCGACAGAAGCGATCGCCGAATACTGCTCAATGACCTGGGGCGTCAGCTTTCCGATGAGCCAGAAAATCAGCGTGAACGGGCGCAAACGTGACCCGCTGTATGCCGAACTGGTGAAGTCGAAGTATCGCAACGGCCTCGGTGGCCCCATCAAGTGGAACTTCGAGAAGTTCGTGCTCACTCCCGATGGTGCAGTGCATCGCTTCGCCCCGCAGACCGAACCTGATGACGCCGCCATCGTCGGACTGATCGAGGCAAACCTTCCCGCGACCCCGACAACCTAGCGGAACTGCACGCTCGCGAACATTGCGAGCGTCACCACGAGGCCAACGCCGAAGTTAATCGCAAGGAACCGTCGCCAACCCCGGTTCGCCTGCTCACAGTTGTCGTCGGAGAGCGAACGAAACGGCCACACCATCGCGACGTACGGGAGTGCGCACACCGCAACAACGAGGAGAATCCAGGCGTTCTGCGACACCGTCATTGAGGCCAGCGCTAGCGACAACCCGGCAGATCCGTACAGGGCGAGCGCGAATCGGCTCGTCGCGCGAGCGCCGAGAACCGTCGCAATCGAGCCGAGTCCGGCCTGACGGTCCGCCTGAATGTCCTGCACCGCACCGAAGGCGTGTGACGCAATCCCCCAACAGAAGAACGCGAGGAGCACGAGGACGAGGCTCAGATTCCAAGACGCGCCGGTCAGCACAAGGGCATACACCGCGGGACTCGCGAAATGCGTGCTCGACGTCAGCGAATCGAGGAACGGAATCTCCTTGAATCGCAGGCCTCGCCACGAGTACGCGGCGACCGCGAACAGGCTCACCGCGAGCGTACTGCTCGCAGCGGGCGACCCCACCGACACGAGATATGCGACGAACGGAACACACAGCAGCACAGATCCCCACAGTGTGATCCGATGCAGTCGTCGGTCGAGAACCGCGCCCTCGACGCCGCCCTTTCGTGGGTTGCGGAGGTCAGATTCGTAATCGAACACGTCGTTGATGCCGTACATGGCGAAGTTGTAGGGCACCAAGAAGAACAGCGTCCCAATCCAGAATCGAACGTCGAGCACCCCAGCGCTCAGGAGGTACGCCGCGGCAAACGGGAATGCCGTGTTCACCCAGGACAACGGTCTCGAGCTGAGCCACAATTGCCGGATCATGATTGAGCCGCCCGCCCAGCGAGCCAGGCCCACATGTGCGGGATGAGAACCGCAGCGGCGACGCTGTAGGCAAAGTCTTCGATGGGCGCCACCCCGATACGGATTCCGATGGTATGCACGTGGTCGTATCCGACGATTCCCGCCGCAATGATGACATTGTCGAACACCGCGGTGAGGAGGAGCAGCGCGCCAAGCGTGGCGGCCAACGTCCGCCCGGATACCCGCTCGCTCGGGGCCGTGCGCGCTCGGAGCACGAGCGCGAGCGCCGCGACGGCCGCGAGCATGACGGTGTTGAGCAGCAGGTAGGTCATGCGCGGCGACCTCTCCGTTGCCATGCGTACGCGAGCAGTAACGTCAGATAGCTGAGCAGGCTGAGAAACAGCACCTCTTCGACCGGGATTTCTGGCGCGATGAGCAATCCGAGTTGATACGGCCCGGGGCCGCGGAAAAAGATTCCGAGCGCCACGCCCCAGGCGTCCCACACCAAGAACATCGCCACCGAGGCCGCGATGACCAGTGCGGACCGTGCAGGAGCGACAGGGAACGCCAGTCGAAATCGGCGGTCAAGCAAACCGAGCCCGAGGAGGGACACGCCCAGACTCGCCGCGTACCACCAGCTCACTGCACCTCCACGACACCCTGCGGCTCGGCCAGCGGGCCGGTGCTACGGTCTCCACGCAGACGCTTGACGAGGTTCTCAGCCGAAATGAGACACATTGGGAGCCCGATGCCGGGAATCGTTGAGCCGCCCACGTAGTAGAGCCCGTCGACTCGCTTGCTCGCATTGCCGGAACGGAAGAATGCGCTCTGCTTGAGCACGTGGCTCGGTCCAAGCGCGCTACCGCGCCACGAGTTGAGGTCGGCGACAAAATCGGCCGGACCGACCGTGCGTCGGACGACGATGCGGTCGGCGAGGTCTGGCACCCCGGCCCATTGCGCGATTTGCTCGATGACGCGATCGGCAACCGATTCGACCAGCGGGTCACCATCTCCATCGATTCCGCCGTGCCCGATTCCCGGGTCGGCTGGGACGGGAACGAGGACGAACAGGTTGGAATCGCCCTTCGGCGCGACCGAGGAGTCCGTTGCACTCGGACGACACACATAGATGGATGCCGGGTCCGGAACACGCGTTTCCGCACCGAAGATGTCACCGAAGTTTTGCTGCCAGTCGGCCGTGAAGAGCAGCGTGTGGTGGAGCAGTTCCGGCACCTCTCCGCGAACGCCGAGGTAGAGCAAGACGGCACTCGGCCCCGGCACCTTGCTCGACCAATACCGCTCCGGATAGGTCTGCAGGGACCGCGGAAGAAGTTGGGTTTCGGTGTGATGCAGGTCGGCCGCAGAAACGACAAGGTCGGCCGCGAAGGTGTGGCTCCCACCAGCGTCGCGCACTTCAACACCGGTGGCGCGAGCCATCCAGTCGCCGTCGGCGGGTTCGGTGTGGATCGCGGTGATGTGTGCTGCGGTCCGAATCTCAACACCTGCCGCCACGGCGACGGCGCGAATGCGATCGATGACCGAGGTGAATCCGCCCTGTGGATACAGCACGCCGTCCTCGAGGTCGAGGTAGCTCATGAGGTGATACATCGCAGGGGTCAAGAACGGGCTCGAGCCCAGGAACACCGCGGGATATCCCAAGATTTGCTGGAGCCGGCGGTCCCGTACGGTCTTTGAGGCAAAGCTCGAGAGGGGCTCGAGCAACAACCGGACCAGCTTGGCGGCACGCTTCAGCACCTGCGGGTGGCGGAACATCGCATACGACTCAAACGAGGTGTAGAGGAAGTGCTCCTTCGCGAGCTCGTACACTTCACGGGCCGAGTCGAGATAACGCGCCATTTTGGCACCGGAGCCCGGCTCGACCGATTCGAAGATTGCGAGGTTGGTCTCACGGTCGGCGCGGATGTCGATGGTACTGACGGGCTGGTCGCCGTCGCCCTCAAAGATGACGCGATAGCCAGGGTCGAGAAGGTCGAGCGAGAGCTGCTCGGCGCTGCTCGTACCCATGAGCTTGAAGAAGTGATCGAACACCTCGGGCATGAGGTACCAGCTCGGGCCCGTATCGAAGCGGAACCCGTCCTTCTCCCAGCTTCCGGCTCGTCCTCCGACGGCATCGCGCTGTTCGAACACGGTCACGCGATAGCCCTCGCGAGCGAGCAGGGCTGCTGTGGACAATCCTGCGATTCCACCACCGATAATCGCGACGGTCTTGGTCATCGGATGCCTCCCAATCGGGCCGTGACATACAGTCGGGCCTTTGTGCGGTTCGGTACAGAAATGCGTTCACGCTTGAGTCGACTCGCCGGGGTGCGCGCAATCGCGAGGTTGAGTTGCCGGAACAGCGCAAAGGCGAGCCACACCGCGCGCCGGCTTGCGGCTGGCAACTGCGGAATCATTTCGGCAGCAATCGCCAACTCGCGGTCGATGTCGGCCACGAGTTCGAGCTTTCCGGCGTCGTCGAGGTGCTCCAGATCGACCCCCGGAAAATAGTGTCGGCCGAGACCATCGACGTCGGCGGCGAGGTCACGCAGAAAGTTGACCTTCTGGAATGCGGAACCGAGTGCACGAGCGCCCCGGACGAATGCGGCTTCGCGCTCGGCCTCGAGCGGAGTCTCGCCAAGGAACGCGCGTAGGCACATGAGTCCAACGACCTCGGCCGAACCGTACACATACGCCTGGAACGACTCGGGTGAATGCTCGGTTTGCTCCGTGTCCATCCGCATGGAGAGGAAGAACGGAATCACCTCGTCCTCCGGGATGCGGCAGAGTCGAGCGGTCCTCGCGAACGCGTGCACGATGAGATTTGTGGAATAGCCCGTTCGCATCGCGTGGAGTGTCTCACGTTCGAGGGAATCGAGCGCATCCCGAACCTCGGCAAGCGTCAACCCATAGTCGCGTGCGACGCCGTCAACAATTTCATCGGCGAGACGAACGAGTCCGTACACATTGGCGATGTGTTGCCGCGCGTCGCCGCTCAGCAGCGTCGACGCGATGGCGAACGACGTGGAGTACATCCGCAGCACGTCGCGCGCATTCCGCTCGGCGACGCGGGTGTATCGCGCTTGCAGCTCGGTCACTTGATTCGCTCCACGGCATCGACAACGAGTGGCACCAAATGGTCGCGCAAGTCAGCGGGAATGAGCGGGCCGTTCAAGACGGAACGCGCTTCGTCGGCATGCCAGAGTGCGATGTCTTCCGCCTGTCGACGGGCGCCGATGCGTTCCAAATCGGCACGCAATCGCGCCGCTCCGGCTTCATCGAGGTCCGGTGAACCGAAGCCAGACTTCACGTCATGCCATTCGGCGTGTTGGGCCGCGAAGCCAATCACGACGGTGTGCTTCCCTTCGCGCAAGTCGCCAATGACGGGCTTGCCCGTGGTCTCTGAATCACCATAAATACCGAGCACGTCGTCGACCACTTGGTAGGCGATCCCGATATGCGTGCCGAAGACGCCCAGCGCCGCTACGACGTCCGCTCCGGCTCCAGCAAGAAGTGCGCCGGCTTGCAACGGCGCCTCAAACGAGTACACGGCCGTCTTCAACCGTTCCATGTCGAGAATGTCTTCGACCGGCGCAATCCGTTCCGGCTGAATGGAAAAGTCGAGGTCGATGAGCTCCCCCGCCGCCGATTCGAAAATGGCGTCGTCGAGAAGCTGCTGCAGGCGAATGGCAATCGCCGGGTCGTCGCTCGCCGAACGCATGAGCTGGTAGGAGCCAGCGAGCGCGAGGTCTCCGGCGATGACGGCCGCACCCATACCGCGATGTTCCGCGATGGGCAGCGCCATCCCCGCCGTGTGGGCTTTGTCGCGGTAGCTTCCCGAGACGTTCGGAATGCCGCGGCGGACGAAATCGCGATCGATGACGTCGTCGTGCACGACGAGTGCGGTGTGCAAGAGTTCGAAGGCAGCCGCTGCCGATGCCGCCCCGCGGGTGTCGGTCCCGCCGAGGGCGTGATAGCTCGCGAGCACGAGACGAGGCCGGATGCGCTTCCCACCCTGAGCGTTACGCCGCAATTGCTCCCACAGTTCGCGGAAGGCAACGGAACGGCGTCCAGCCCGTTCGACCGATACAGTGAACATGCCCTCGAGAATCTCGTCTACGAGGTCGAGATGCTCAGCTAGGTCACGTCCGCTGAGTGGGTGCACGATTTCAGACTAGCGGGAAAGCGACGACGATGAGCACGACAGAGAGCGGCGAACGAGTCGTCCTGCTGGATGACAACGGCACCCCCATCGGGCAGGCGCTTAAGGCGGAGGTCCACACCTCAGAGACGCCCCTGCACTTGGCGTTCTCGTGCTACGTATTCAACGAGCACGGCGAGGTGTTGATCACGCGCCGCGCTCTCGAAAAGCTGACTTGGCCGGGCGTGTGGACGAACAGTTTTTGTGGGCACCCGGGGCCCGGTGAGGAGTTCGTACCGGCGTTGCACCGCCGCGCGGAACAGGAATTGGGCATGACGGTTTCCGAAGTGGAACTCGCGCTGCCGGACTTCCGTTATCGGGCCGTCGATGCGTCCGGCGTCGTCGAGAATGAAATCTGTCCGGTGTTTGTAGCTCGTGCGGCGAGCGAACCGGCCCCGCACGCTGATGAGGTGGCGGAGTTCACCTGGGCGCCTCTCGACGAGCTCGTGCGCACGGCCGAATCGGTACCGTCGCTGCTCAGTCCGTGGATGGTCATGCAGCTCCCCCAGCTGCAAGACTGGCTCGCCTCCCGCTAGCGAAAATTCGGCAAGCCGCGTCGCTTCGAGCGAGCGATGTCAACCCCCTGGTCCGTTCTGAGCCGGCACCGTACCTTCGAGAACATTCTCGAAGGGAGCTTCATGTCGATTCGAGTACACAGGTTCACAACCATTGCCATCGCGGTAGCGCTTGGCGCGGTTGGCGGAGTCACTTCGCCGGGCGCTGCGCCTGCGACTGCGGCTCCGTGGAGGCCCGGGTGCTGGCAGCGCGTATACGCCGAAAAACACGACCGCTGCGGATACCTGTTCGGGCAAAAGCTGACAGAGGACGAAGTCAACTGCCTCCAACGTCAGGTGTTTCCAGTCACATCCGCAACAGCAGCTTCGCTCCGCGGAGGTGCGGTCGCCGCAGCAATCGTGTTTGGTGTCGGTGCCGCCAACGCCTGGTACTCATGCGTTGTGAACCCTGGATAGGTGAGGCTAAACAGGTCGGAAGGTCGAGTTATGAAGTACTTGAAAATCCCGAGAGGCCGCGAAGTTCCGATTTGGCCATACTTGCTGGGTTGCGCGAGTGCCTCTGCAGGAGTTGTTTGGATGTGGGACGGGCGCCCGGGTGCACTTGGAATCGGCGCCCTATTGTTTTTCATCGGCACGGCCGCGATCGTGTGGTCGGTCCGGAACGGGCGGCCGTCAGGAAACGGTGAAGGCTGAGGTCGGCACATCAACCTCGTCGTTGACGATGGCGTCGACGATGCGTGACGCAACCTGCTGCGGTTCGAGCCCGGCCGCCATGTTCGGCGCCGTGCCCGCAATCGCACGCCCTGCCAGACCGGTTTCGGTGTGCGGCGGACGAGCATCCAACAAACGGATGCCGGCACGCTTCAGCTCACGCTGCGTCGCCTTGACGAAACTCAGCAACCCGGCCTTGCTCGCTCCGTAGGCGGCCATGCCCATCGTGGGGAGCTCGGAAATCACACCACTGATCGTCACGACAAAGGGTGTGTTGCCGTGGGCCGCCGAACCGGTCAGCACCGGAAGCGCGGCGCGAACAAGCTGCATCGGGACCGTCTGGTTGAGGGTCACGAGCGACTGGAGCGTGTCGTCGGTCAACGTGTCGAGACCACCGAACGCGACGACACCGTGTGCAATGACGACACCGTCCAATCCACCGTCCGCGCTGATCGCCTGCACGAGCGCGTCGACCGCTCCCGGGACGGCCAAATCGACAGCGTAGTGTTCTGACGCCTCGGTCAGACCTGCCAGGACGGTCTCATTTTGACCGCTCGCGACAATTGAGGCACCACGGGACGCGAGTTGCCGAGTGATGAGCCCACCCAACACTCCGGTGGCACCAGTTACGAGGATGCGCTTGCCAGCCAAATCAGTCATGGCACCAGGTTAGCGGCGGAACCTCGTGACACCTATGCAGCCAGGAAACCAGGCAATACACTCTCGCCATGGGGACAACGCTTCGGGGGCACGCACGCATAGCTGCACTACCCGTCATCGGAATCACGCTGGGTTGGCTGCTGTGGATGTGGGCCACGCTGCTCGACAACGACGTGGCGTGGGCAGGCGGCTCGGGCATGCGTGTTGGCGGCGTCTCGTGGAGCACGCTGTTGCGCTTCGCAGCAATCATGCTCGCCGGATTGGCGAGCTATCTTGCCCGGCGCGTCGCCATCGCAATGGCCGGCCACGTCGATCCAAACGACGTGCGTGTGCGCGGGCTCGTCCGGTATTCGACCACGTTCGTCGCAATCGCTCTCGTGGTCTCGAGTTTCTCGGCCATCGGGGTGTTCCTGACTGGCTTCGCAACGGGCGAGCAAACCGCCGTGATGACGAGACTCATCAACCTGTATCTGCCGATCATTGGGTATGCCGCGCTGGTCATCCTGTTGCTCGTGTCACTGTTTCTGAGTCGGCCGCCACGCGTCGTTGCCAACATGCCAGAGGATGACACCGACGGCGAGGGGGTGGAGCAGCGCCGAAAAACGCTCGCCGCCGCATTCGCGCTCCCGGTCGCCACCGCCGCGTTCGCGATGATTGTGGGACTCATCGTCGTGGACCTCACGGGACGTGGGCCAGAAGCCGTCGTATGGCTTGGCATCATGACGGCAGTCGGTGCCGGACTGCTCACCGGGACCCGGTTTGCGGCGAACTCGAGCCGCGCCCTCGCCCCAACGTCCGACGGTTTTCGGGCGAGCGTCGCCGCCACCCGGGTCAACTTTGTGCTCACGGTTCTGTTCGTCGCCGTGACATTCGCCATGTCGGTTGGGTACGGAATGGCCGCAGTGTCTAAGCTTCAGATGTTCGCAAGTCTGAATGTGAACGCCTGGAGCGATGGAGCGACAGCGCGAGGATCGGTCGACGCCAATCGCCTCAAACTCAACTCACGAATAGTCGTGAAAATGACCCCCGGGGACGTCGTGATCATTGACGACTCGGTACAGAGCGACGACTGGCTGAGCCAGGAATTTCGAATCGACACCCCATTGCAACCCGGGGACTACACCCTCGAGGCACATGCGACAGCGGCCGACGGTCGCGATCTCAACGCGAAGCAAGACATCACCGTGGCCAAGGACGGCACCTGGTCATCCTCGACCGGCGGGTTTGGCGACTCCCACTCCGCCTCCCTGACCCCGAATGCCGAATGGGTCACATTGGACGCGGCTCCGGCAGTCGGCCTGCTGCTGCTCTCAATGGGAGTGAACGCTGCGGCACTGTTCGTGCGCAACCCGCGACGGCGAACCTAACCGACCGTCCGGAAATGCGTGTTGCCCCCGCCAACGGCGGGGGCAACACCATCGGGTTTGT
>DATGWF010000023.1:0-5065 GCA_035299585.1 Microbacteriaceae bacterium | reverse complement strand
CGACCGATTCGTCAACCCCGTCATCGCGGGCGTGCACGGGGTGTCGGCCGACCGGATTATTGCGCGGGATGTGCTCGCGCCGGTCGTTGCCGCGCTCCCGGAGGCGGGGTCACTCACCGCCGCCGTCGCTCGAGTTCGAGCGGATGCTCCTCGCCCGGGTGCCGCAATCGACGGGCTTCGCGGGGGCATGGCGCGGCTGGTGGTTCGGTTGAGTGACGAGCTGCAGGCGCGCGGTGTCGACCTCG
Organism: Microbacteriaceae bacterium; assembly: GCA_035299585.1. GTDB lineage: Bacteria > Actinomycetota > Actinomycetes > Actinomycetales > Microbacteriaceae > DATGWF01. The sequence continues at coordinate 4,820 of DATGWF010000023.1, read as the reverse complement.
TGCTCGAGACAGAGGTTGCCTCCGTCGACCATTCGCGAGAGGGCTTCGCAGTGAAATGCTTCGGTCGAACCTGGCAGTGCGACGCACTCACTCTCGCCTGTGGCCTCGACGAGTCCGCTCGACTGCTACAGGTGTCTCACGGCATGTCGACGCCGAGCACGCTCGATTCGGCGGTCGTTGTTCTCGCCGTTGATTCCGAGGCTCTTGACGCGGTTCCGCTGGGGAGCGGCGCGCTCATCGCCGCCGGCACAGGCCTGCTGGCGAAAGCCGTCACGCACGTGTCAGCGAAGTGGGCATGGGTTGCCGAGCAACTTCCCGCTTCGCGTCACATCGTTCGCCTGAGCTACGGCCGTGATGGCATCGTCCCGAACGGTGACCTCGTTGAGCTCGGAGTCCGGGAGTTCGGCATCCTGCTCGGCGGTGCCGAGCTGGAGGTGCGCGATGCCGTCGTGACTCGATGGCGCGAGGGAGTGAGTCGCCGGTCGAGCGAGACTGTGGCGGCAGTTTCTCGACTGGCAGCGGCTGCTCGCGAGCGCGACATCGAACTGTGCGGGGCGTTCCAGTCCGGTAACGGCCTGACGCCACTTGTTTCCGACCACTATCGAAGGGTGACTCATGACCCAGTCCGTGATTGACCGCATCAACGACTCCATCCGGTACACGAACTACACCGCGTTTCGAGTGCGGACGCCGGTCGGCTTTGCCGCCAGCGTCGGTGAGGAACTTGCGGCGTGGGCGGCAACGCTCGCCGACCGCGACATCACTCTGCGCGGCGTCTATGATTTGCGCACGTTCCGCGGTGATGCCGATGTGCTGTTATGGCTGCACGCCCCGACTGCCGAGCTCATTCAAGAGGCGCACCGCGAATTCCGTCGACTCGAGTTCGGGCGCCACTGCGAGCCAACGTGGTCGGGGATGGGTCTGCACCGACCGGCCGAGTTCAACCGCTCGCACGTGCCTGGATTCATGCTCGGCAAGCCCGCGGCAGAGTGGTTATGCGTCTACCCGTTCGTGCGCTCCTACGAGTGGTACCTGCTGCCGGAGGCCGAGCGCCGGGCAATGCTCGTCGAGCACGGGCAGGCTGGACACGTCTATGGCGGCATCATCTCGAGCACGGTTGCCTCGTTTGCGCTCGGTGATTATGAATGGCTGCTCGCGCTCGAGTCGAGCGAACTGCACGACCTCGTCGACATGATGCGTGACCTGCGATACACCGAGGCCCGTCGCCACGTGCGGGAGGAAGTTCCGTTTTTCACTGGCCGCCGATGTGACATTTCTGAACTGGGAAGGATTTACTCATGACCTACGACGCCATTCTGCTGACCTCCTTCGGTGGGCCCGAGGGGCTCGACGAAGTGATGCCATACCTGGAGCGCGTCACCGCCGGACGCGGGGTTCCGCGGGAACGCCTCGAGGAGGTCTCGCACCACTACATCAAGCTCGGTGGGGTCAGCCCAATCAATGAACAAAATCGCGCGCTCCTCGCGCGGATGCGGGAGCGGTTCCCCGAGCGTGGCATCGATCTGCCGATTTACTGGGGCAACCGCAACAGTGCCCCGTACTTCGCGGACGTCGTCCGTGAGATGTATGAGGCGGGGCATCGTCGCGTACTCGCCTGGGTGACGAGCGCGTACTCCTCGTACTCAGGCTGCCGGCAGTATCGGGAAAACCTCTACCAGGCGCTCGTCGACAACGACCTGGTGGGCAAAATGACCATCGACAAGGTGCGGCACTATTTTGACCACCCCGGCTTTATTGCCCCGGTGGCGGAGGGATTGCGTTCGAGCATCGAGGCGATGGTCGCGAACGGCACTCCGCGCGAGCAGATTCGCATCATGTTCGCCACGCACTCCATCCCGAACGCGATGGGCGAGACGAGCGGACCGCCCGCTCGCCGCGACGAGTTTGCCGCTCCCGGCGGGGCCTACGAAGCCCAGCATCTGGTGGCGGCGGAGCAGACGATCGACGCGGTTCGCGCGGCTGGTACCGAGACCCCGGAGTGGGAGTTGGTGTATCAGTCCCGGAGTGGCTCGCCGGAGATTCCGTGGCTCGAGCCCGATGTGAACGATGCCATCGCCGTAGCGAAGGCGTCGGGCGTCGCGGGTGTCATCATCGTGCCGATCGGCTTCGTGAGCGACCACGTCGAGGTGGTCTGGGATCTCGACAATGAGGCCCGCGAGACGGCCGAGGAGCTGGGTCTTGCGTTCGATCGCGTCCCTACTGCCGGCGTGGCTGACGCCTTCGTGGATGGCATCGCAGACCTCATCCGTGAGCGCATCGCTGGCGACGCGCCGAAGGCGCTCTCCGCTCTCGGGCCGTGGCCGAGCTCGTGCGCCATCGGCTGCTGCCCGAACGCGCGCCGCGAGCTGCCGACGGTCGCTGAAGCGGTATCGGTCGGTTGACCCGGCCGTGCGGGCCGCGTGTTATGCGCGGCCCGTACGGGCTCGGCGCGCGAGCACCGAGCCGGCGAGAGCCAACAGCCCGGCCGCAGCCAGCCCTGCGACGAGGTTGCTTCCGGTGGCAGCGAGCGAACTGCTCGTCGGAACGGCTGCGGGTTCAGTCGAGGTGTCCGTTGCCAGATCCCAGGTGTACACCCGCCAAGAACCCGACAGCACCGTGTCGATAAACCCGGTGTCGGTGCCGTACGAGAGCAGGAAGCCGCCGGTCAGAATCGGCGTCGCGGTTCCAAGGGTGATGGTCGGTGGGATGAACGGGGTGCCCGTTTCGACACCCACCTCCATCCGTTCGGTGTCCCAGCTCGCGCCGGAGTCGGAACTCGTGATGGCGTACACGGTTGACGAGGCGCCGCTGAGTGGTTGGTACGACGTCGAAAACGCCATGAACAGGCGACCAGCGGGCCCGGCCGCCAGGGTGAAGGCGTTCGCGTGCAGCGTCGACTCGGTCAGTTCAACCGGGTCGCTCCACGTGAGGCCGTTGTCGGTTGAGCGCACCATCACCACAGAGGACAAGTAGCTGGAGCTGTCGATATCAAACTCACCCGGCTGCACCCAACCCGCAACGAGCGTGCCGTCTGAAGCGCGGACAATTTGGGTCGAGTTGGCCGTCACCGGAATGGTGAAGTTGCTGCTGTTCACGAGGGTGCCCTCGGGCGACACCGTCGAAACATTGACCGGCTCGTCGGTCATGATGGGTGCCTGTGAAATCATGACGAAGTCACCGTTCGCGGCGGCGGTCAGGCTGGGGAGCTGCACGAATGGCGGGTCGCGGTGGACCTCCACCAGGCCGAGAACGTCTGACCAGTTCGTGCCGTCATAGGTGGCGATCTTGGTCGCCACACCGGCCGGGCTCTCGGTGATGGATTCAGTCCACCCAACGGCGATGCCGCCCGTGCTGTTGACCGCAATCGCCGGGCCGAACACCACGTACCCACTCGGTGATTGGTGTGGTTCCGACCAGGTCAGACCGTCCGGGCTGAGGATTGTCGACACCGAAGAACCGAAACCGTCCAATTTGAACCAGGTCACGGCGGCGCCGTCACCGACGGCGGCAACCTGAGGCGAGCGGGCCCCTTCGGAAATGGCAACCGGCGAAGACCAACTCGCGCCGTTATCGGTCGAGGTCGCGACCCACAACTGGTCGGTACTGGTGAATATGTCAATCTGCAGCGGTTGGGTCCAGGCCGCAACGACGCGGCCGTTGGGAAGCGCGGCAACACTCGGTGACGTTCCGCCGTTGGTGGAAAGCGCCGGTCCAATCGACCACGTCTGGCCGTTGTCGCTGGACCGGAACACGGTGAGCTCTTCACCCGAACCAGCGTCGTAGCCGGCGATACTCAGCAGCGCGCCCGAGGTAGTCGAGGCGACGGCGGGTACCGTCAGGTTTCCCGTTTCGAAGCTCTCGAGCGGGGACCACGAGGTCGTCGCGGACGCTGCGGGGGCGAAGCCCAGAACTCCCGCGAGCCCAGCGGCCGCAATGGCGACAGCGATGCGACGAAGACGGACGTGTGCGCGCATGAGCGCCCCCCCTATGGCAGAACCTTGGTAAGTGACCCCAACCTAGCAGGAGCGCTCGCATTGCACACGACTCGGGCGGCCTGCGATGTCGCAGAAACTGAGCGGGCGTCGGGCCGGGAATGCAGCGAACCCCCGCCTGTAGAAGCCACGCGGGGGTTCAGTAGCGATGTAATTGTCGCTACGTGGCTCCGACCGGCATCGATCCGGTGACCTTTCGATTTTCAGTCGAACGCTCTACCAACTGAGCTACAGAGCCGCGTGACTCTCGCAAGCCACGAAGGCGAAAGCCCCCAGTGGGGGCTTTCCCTTGCGACCCTGACGGGACTTGAACCCGCGACCTCCGCCGTGACAGGGCGGCGCGCTAACCGACTGCGCTACAGGGCCTTGCTGATATTCAATTATGGTGTGACCCCAACGGGATTCGAACCCGTGCTACCGCCGTGAAAGGGCGGCGTCCTAGGCCACTAAACGATGGGGCCGAAACCCCACGCGGGCGCGAGGTCCGAGTAGCAAGCATACGGGTGTTGCCGCGATTCGCAAAACCGAGCCGGAATCGCCCTGACCATACGGGCGACAAGCCGTGAGATTCCCCGGAATTCTGGGCATCCGGGCGTACCCTCGCAGAGAACGTGTATTCGTTGCGCTCGTATTCAGGCTGGAGACGTAGCCTGTTCGAACGCGACGAGCGCAGTGTTCGGCACGAGTTCAGCCCGGTACGCAGCGGGAGAACAGACGGAAAGAGGCATGATGCGACGGAATCGATCCTTCATCGCGATGGCCGCGGCAGCGGTATTCGTCGCGACCTCGGCGCTCCCCGCATTCGCCGCAAACTACCCGTCCTGGCAG
>DATGWF010000022.1:0-9838 GCA_035299585.1 Microbacteriaceae bacterium | reverse complement strand
CCCGTTCATCGCATCGCTCGCGGCACAGTTCCCGCATGCCGAAATTGTCGTGACTGCCGTGGGAGACCCGCTCTCCCAGCCGCACAGTCCCAACGAGTCCCAGCACCTCGGCGTGTTGCGAAAGGCAATTGCGAGCGAGACACTCTTCCTGCTCGACTACGCTGGCGCGGAATAGCGCCTCGCGTCACCGGGTTGCACCGGTAGACTGACCGAAGTTCCACCCGAAGGAGATGCCATGACGGACACCGCAACCACGAGCCACAACGTCACCCTGAGTGACGCCGCAGCGCTCAAGGTGAAGAGCCTGCTCGAGCAGGAGGGCCGCGATGACCTGCGCCTGCGCGTGGCCGTTCAGCCGGGCGGATGCTCCGGACTCATCTATCAGCTGTACTTCGACGAGCGCCTGCTCGAGGACGATGTTGTTCGCGACTTCGACGGTGTCGAAGTTGTCGTCGACATGATGAGCGTTCCGTACCTCGACGGCGCCACCATCGATTTCGAAGACACCATCCAGAAGCAGGGCTTCACCATCGACAACCCGAACGCGCAGGGCTCCTGCGCATGTGGCGATTCGTTCCACTAGGTCGCTTCGCTCCGCAAAAACGCCCGCTTACAGCGGGCGTTTTTGCGCTCTACCGCGTGTCGAGAACGACACGCGCGCGACGAGCGGGATTTGGGCACTAGGCTAGGAAACTGCAAGGCATTTCCCGTGGAAATGCATCCAGTCTTCCGAAAGGTCACCGGTGCGCAACTACCGCCGTCTCCGCTGGAGCGCCGTTCCCATCGTCGCGAGCCTCGGACTGCTCCTCGCAGGATGCACTCCCCAAGAGCAAGCCGGATTCCTCCCAGGATTCAACGGCGATTCGACTCCGGTCACCAACCACACGGAGCGCATCGCCGCGCTCTGGGTCAACTCGTGGCTCGTGCTCCTCGCTGTCGGCGTGCTCACGTGGGGCCTCATCATCTGGGCCGTCATCGCATACCGGCGCCGCAAGGGCCAGACCGGCCTGCCGGCGCAGCTGCGCTACAACATGCCGATCGAGGTCTTCTACACGATCATCCCGTTGATTCTCGTGATCGGATTCTTTGCCTTTACGGCCAAGGATCAGACCGCAATCGAGGCACGATTCGACAAGCCGGATGTCACGATTCAGGCCATCGGAAAGCAGTGGGCGTGGGACTTCAACTACGTCGACGAAGACGTGTATTTCGCCGGGATCCAGGCACAGCTTGACACGAGCGTTGGCGCTGCCGCCGGCTCGGTGAAGCAAGACGAACTGCCGACCCTCGTGCTCCCGGTGGGCAAGAAGGTCGAAATTCAGCTCAATGCCCGCGACGTCATCCACTCGTTCTGGGTCGTCGACTTCCTGTACAAGAAGGACATGATCCCGGGCAAGACGAACTACATGTCGTTCATTCCGGAGCGTGAGGGCACCTTTGCCGGCAAGTGCGCCGAGCTCTGTGGCGAGTTCCACTCGCTCATGCTCTTCAATGTCAAGGTCGTCTCCGAGGCTGAATACGAGCAATACATCTCCGAGCTCCGCGCCGCCGGCAACACTGGCCAACTTGGTGATGACTACAACCGCAATCAAAATCTGCCCGGCAACGAAGCGCCGGCGACGGTGGAGGGTTAACACCGATGACTGCAACAGCAACCGCTCCCAGCACTTCGCGCACGTTCGGCACGCCGGCCGTTGAGCGCAAGGGCAACGTCGTGGTGAAGTGGATCACGTCGACGGACCACAAGGTCATCGGCTACATGTACCTCATCCAGTCGTTCCTGTGGTTCATGGTCGCCGGTGTCATGGCGCTCATTATCCGCGCGCAACTCTTCGCGCCCGGCCTTGAGGTCGTCGCTACTCGCGAGCAGTACAACCAGCTCTTCACGATGCACGGCACAATCATGCTGCTCATGTTTGCGACGCCGCTGTTTGCCGGATTCGCGAACGTGCTCATGCCGTTGCAGATTGGCGCCCCCGATGTCGCCTTCCCGCGGCTCAACGCACTGGCGTACTGGCTCTACACCTTCGGTAGTTTCATGGCGGTTTCGGCGTTTTTCACCCCGCAGGGTGCCGCATCCTTCGGTTGGTTCGCCTATCAGCCGCTCGCGTCCACGACGTTCTCGCCGGGTATCGGCGGCAACCTCTGGATGATCGGTCTGGGTCTGAGTGGTTTTGGCACCATCATGGGTGGCGTCAACTTCATCACGACCATCATCACGATGCGCGCTCCGGGCATGACGATGTTCCGTATGTCGATCTTCTCCTGGAACACCCTCGTGACCTCAATCCTGGTTATCCTGGTCTTCCCGGTCCTCGCCGCCGCGATGCTTGCCGCGGCCGCAGACCGCGTGTTCGGCACCCACATCTACGACATCGAGACCAACGGCCCCATCCTGTGGCAGCACCTGTTCTGGTTCTTCGGCCACCCCGAGGTCTACGTTCTCGCGCTGCCGTTCTTCGGTATCGTTTCGGAGATTATTCCGGTCTTTAGCCGCAAACCCATCTTTGGGTACAAGACGCTCGTCTACGCGACCGTGGCAATCGGTGCGCTTTCGATGACGGTGTGGGCGCACCACATGTATGTCACCGGTTCGGTCCTGCTGCCGTTCTTCGCCCTCATGACCATGCTCATCGCGGTCCCGACCGGTGTGAAGATCTTCAACTGGGTGGGTACGCTCTGGCGCGGTTCTGTGACCTTCGAGACGCCGATTATCTTCGTGCTCGGCTTCCTCGTGACCTTCGTCTTTGGCGGTCTCACCGGCGTCATCCTGGCCTCGCCGGCGCTCGACTTCCACCTTTCAGACAGCTACTTCGTGGTTGCTCACTTCCACTACGTCGTGTTTGGCACCGTCGTGTTCGCGATGTTCGCCGGCTTCTACTTCTGGTGGCCAAAGTGGACCGGCAAGATGCTGAACGAGCGCCTCGGCAAGATTCACTTCTGGGTTCTGTTCATCGCCTTCCACATGACCTTCCTCATCCAGCACTGGATCGGCGTGTTGGCGATGCCCCGTCGCTACTACTCGTACCTCCCCGAGGATGGCGTGACCTGGATGAACCAGCTCTCGACCATTGGGGCAATGGGCTTGGGCGTCTCGATGATTCCGTTCCTGTTGAACGTCTACGTCACCGCTCGCAACGCTCCGAAGGTGACCGTGAACGACCCGTGGGGATACGGTGCCTCACTCGAGTGGGCCACGAGTTGCCCGCCTCCTCGACACAACTTCACCTCGATTCCGCGTATCCGTTCGGAGCGTCCGGCATTCGATCTGAACCACCCCGAGGCTGGGCTTCCGGTGGCAACCGCTCCGGCCGTCGGATCTGCGAAGAAGGGCTAGTCGTGCGCGCCAATATCGTCATCCTGTGGCTGCTCGCGGCCTACTTCTTCCTTGCCGCCGCTGTGTACGGCTTCTGGACGAACGCCTCATCGCCTGTAGGCATGGACTGGGCGGGAACCATCGCGATTGCGCTCTCGGGCATCCTCGCGGCATTCATTGCCTTCTACCTCCGCATGGTGCACCGCAGTCAGGGAGGCGAACTCCCGGAGGACCGTCTCGACGCCGACATCGACGACGGCGACCCGGAACTCGGCTACTTCAGCCCGTGGAGCTGGTGGCCGATCCTGTTCGCGGCGGCCGCGGCAATCGTGTTCACCGGTCTCGCCGTGGGCTTCTGGCTCATATACATCGGCGTTCCGCTCATGCTCGTGACCCTCGTCGGTTGGGTGTACGAGTACTACCGCGGCAACTTCGGCCGCTAGCCACACTGTCCATCGGGCCCCACCTTCGGGTGGGGCCCGATGTGTGTATTCGGACCTCTCGGAATCCGGACACGCGTGAACGCCTCGCGCGCAGGCAGCTCCACGAACGTGCTGAGGCGTACAGTGTCGGCATGAGTGATTATGAGCTTCTGGATATCGGTGGGCCTGAACACTGGCGCACACATTTCGGCGGATTCCGGCCGGATTCCTCCCGCGATGGGCGCCGTGTTGTTGACCATGAGCTGTCTGCGAAATACATCGGCCTCACCGCAAACGCCCTGGCGCCGGGGGAGCAGGCCGGATACTGGCACACGCACTCTCAGATTGAAGAGCTCTACGTCTTCATCGCGGGTGAGGGCCAAATGGGCCTTGACGATGATCTCTTGGAGGTGCGGGCCGGGAGCGTTGTCCGTGTCGGGCCGAACGTGGCTCGGACCTGGCGGGCCCGTCCAGACAGCACGGGGGAGTTGCGTTGGCTCTGCATCCGTGCGGGCGGGACCGAGTTGACCGCATTTCCCGAGGACGCGGCCCGCATACCGAACAAGCCAATGCCGTGGGATGCGGCGACAAGCTGACGTAGGTGACAGGCAGGCACGGTTCGACCGTCCGGTGACGCCCTGGCCGCGAAGGTGTGGTCAAAGCAGAACGCCCCGACCAATCGGCCGGGGCGTTCTGCAGTCTGAGACCTAGTGGTCGTGGTGCGCAGCCTCGAGTTCCCCCTTCGAGACCGGCAGAATACGGTCTTCGAAGAAGAAGCGAGAAACAGCGGACCGTGCTCGAGCACCGACCGTGATCTTGCCACTCGGGTTCGGGCGGAGCATCGCCGGTTCGTATGCTTCGTAGCTGACGAGCTCCCACATTTCGTAGGCGTCGAGGGGCTGGTGCACCTCGATGTACTCGCCGCCGGGGAGACGAACGATGCGGCCCGTTTCGAAGCCGTGCAACGCAATCTCACGGTCCTTCTTCTGGAGTGCCAGGCACACCCGCTTAGTGATCCAGAATGCGATGAAGGGGCCGACGACGACGGTGAACTGCAGGGCGTGAATCACGCCTTCCATCGTCATCTTGAAGTGCGTCGCGATGATGTCCGAGCTCGCCGCAATCCAGAGCCCGCCGTAGAAGGTGAGACCGGCGGCGCCGATGGCGGTGCGCGTCGGGGTGTTCCGCGGACGGTCAAGGATGTGGTGCTCGCGCTTGTCGCCGGTCACCCACGCCTCAAAGAACGGGTAGAACGCAACGGCCGCGAGGAAGACAACAAGCCCGACGACGGGGATGATGATGTTCCACGACCAGGTGCGGTCGAGCCAGTACGTTTCGAGCCCCGGCGGGATGAGTCGCAGAGCGCCATCCGCGAAGCCGATGTACCAGTCCGGCTGGGTGCCCGCCGACACCGGTGACGGGTCGTACGGGCCGTAGTTCCAGATCGGGTTGATGGTGAAGAAACTCGCCATCGTGACGATGACACCGAACACGATGAAGAAGAAGCCACCGGCCTTCGCGGCATAGACCGGAAGGATCGGGTAGCCGACGACGTTGCCCTGGGTGCGGCCAGCACCCGGGAATTGGGTGTGCTTGTGCACCACCACGAACACGAGGTGCAATGCCAGCATGGCCACCAGAATCGCCGGGAGCAGCAGGATGTGCAGGGTGTACAGACGGCCCACAATTTGCTCGCCGGGGAAGTCTCCACCAAAGAGGAGGAACGAAATCCAGGTTCCGACGAGGGGGAGACCCTTGATCATGCCGTTGATGATGGCGAGACCGTTACCGGAGAGCAGGTCGTCCGGAAGCGAGTAGCCCGTGAAGCCTTCGGCCATCGCAAGGACGAACATGACGAAGCCGATGAACCAGTTCAGTTCGCGCGGCTTCCGGAAGGCTCCCGTGAAGAACACGCGGAGCATGTGCAGTCCGATTGACGCCACGAAGAGGAGTGCGGCCCAGTGGTGAATCTGACGGATGAGCAGGCCACCACGGATGTCGAACGAAATGTTCAGCGTGGAATCCATCGCGACCGACATTGCGACACCCTTGAGCGGGGCGTATGAGCCGTCGTAGACCACTTCGGCCATGGAGGCCTGGAAGAAGAAGGTCAAGAACGAGCCCGAAAGCAGAATCACGACGAAGCTGTACAGCGCGATTTCGCCGAGGAGGAAGGACCAGTGGTCGGGGAAGATCTTGCGACCGAACTCCTTGACAACCGCCGAGATGCTCGTGCGTTCGTCAATGTAGTTCGAGAGCTTGGCGGTGACCGTGGAGCTGCCAACGCCAGTAACGGTCGCCGGAACGACCTTCTCGCTTGCCGGAGGGGAAACTACCGTGTTCATACGTTGCGCTCCCAGAAGCTCGGACCAACGGGTTCAGTGAAGTCGCTGCGGGCGATGAGGTAGCCCTCGTCGTCGACAGTGATGGGAAGCTGAGGCAGCGGCCGTGCTGCCGGGCCGAAGATGACCTTGCATTCTTCGGTGACGTCGAACTGTGACTGGTGGCACGGGCACAGCAAGTGGTGCGTGTGCTGTTCGTACAGTGCGACCGGGCACCCGACGTGAGTGCAAATCTTCGAGTACGCGACGATACCGTCGTACGCCCAGTCTTTGCGATCGGCCGAAACCTTGAGTTCACTCGGGTCGAGGCGCATGAGCAGCACCGACGCGCGGGCCTTCTCGTCCAGCATCTTGCCGTGCGGGAGATCCGCGAGACCTTCCGGAATGATGTGGAATGCCGAGCCGAGAGTGACATCGGAGGCCTTCACCGGGGTTCCGGACGGATCCAGAGTCAGGCGAACGCCCTTCTTCCACATCGAGTGGCTGAGGTTCTTGACCGGGTCCTGGTCTTGCGGTGCCAGCCCGCGGAACAGCACGATGGCCGGCAGCGGGAACGCGACAAGGGCACCAATGAGGCCGTTGCGAACGAGCGTGCGACGTGAGAAACCGGACTCCTCATCCGCGAGCTGGAACACCTCGACCGCGGTCGCACGAGTCTCGTCGGTTCCGCGGGTCGGGTGGCGAAGGTCGATGCCTTCCTTGTCCGCCATGAGGGCCTTGCCCCAGTGGACGGCGCCAATGCCGATACCGAGGAGCGCCAAGGCGCTTCCGATACCGATGAACATGTTGTTCAGTCGGACGTCACCAAGGTTTTCCGACTCCATCGGGAAGAGCATGTATGCGGCAATCGCCCAGATGCTTCCCACGATCGAGAGGTAGAAGAGCGTGTAAACGGCGCGCTGGGCCGAACGGGCCTTCGCGGGGTCAACATCGGTGACTCGCTCGCGGTGAGTCGGGAAGCCCGGGTTCTCGAAGGCGTCCTTCAGCACGACGGCTGAACCGGTTGGCACGTCACCGTGGTGCGACGCGTCGGCAGCGGCGAGCTGACCGCCGTTGTCGTCCTTTGCCATGATTCTCCTTTATTGGTGCGCTTCGACTAGTTCGACTTCGCGGTGATCCACACGGTCAGCAAGACCAGGGCACCGAGGCCGAACACCCAGGCGAACAGACCCTCGGCCACCGGGCCGAGCGAGCCGAGTTCAAAACCACCCGGCGAGTTGTTGTTCTGGACGTACAAGAGGTAGGTGATGATGTCGCGCTTGTCTTCGGGCGAAATGTTCATGTCGTTGAAGACCGGCATGTTCTGCGGACCGGTGACCATCGCTTCGTAGATGTGCTGACCGGAAACCTTGTCGAGTGCCGGCGCATACTTGCCTTCGGTGAGGGCGCCACCGGCACCGGCAACGTTGTGGCACATCGCGCAGTTGATGCGGAAGAGCTCAGCTCCGTGGGCCGCATCGCCGCCACCGCTCGTGAGGCTTGCGGAGGGGATCTCCGGGCCGGGACCGAGCGAAGCGACATAGTCTGCGAGGGCCTGAATCTGTTCTTCGGTGAACTGCACGGGCTTGACTTCGGCCTGCGGTCCGCTCGCCTGCATCGGCATGCGACCGGTGCCAACCTGGAAGTCGACCGACGCGGCACCGACACCAACGAGGGTCGGTCCAGCGGTCGTGCCCACAGCATTCATGCCGTGGCAGGTCGCGCAGTTGGCTTGGAACAGGTTCTTGCCCTCTTCGATCGACTGCGCGGAAGCGGCACCGGTCGAAGCGTTGGCAATCGTCGCGGCGCTTGCGGCGGCGTAGGCGCCGCCCGTCACGACGAGACCAAGGACGATGAGCGCAGCGCTGGCGAGCGGGTGACGGCGGCCGGAGCGGCGAAGTGAGCGAGACATGAGGTGTGGATTCCTTCGCAGTGACTTATCGCAGGATGTAGACGACGAGGAACAGAGCAATCCAGACCACGTCAACAAAGTGCCAGTAGTAGGAGATGACAATCGCGCTCGTTGCCTCGCGGTGACCGAAGTTCTTGACTGCGTACGCGCGGCCGATGACGAACAGGAAGGCGAACAAACCGCCGGTCACGTGCAGGGCGTGGAATCCCGTTGCGAGGTAGAACGCTGAGCTGTAGGAGTTCGCGTTGAACGGCATTTGCTCGGCGACGAGGTTGGCGTATTCCCAGACCTGTCCCGACACGAAGATCGCGCCGAGAATGAAGGTCAGGTAGAACCACTCGACCATGCCCCACTGCGACGGCTTCCAGCCGGTGCCGCGTGACTGCATGCGCTCTGCCGCGAAGACGCCGAACTGGCAGGTCACCGACGACAGCACGAGGATGAGGGTGTTGACCGTTGAGAACGGAATGTTCAGCACCTCGGACTGGGCGGCCCACAGTTCGGGCGCAGCCGAGCGGAGGCTGAAGTAAATGGCGAACAGGCCGGCGAAGAACATGACTTCGCTACCGAGCCAAACAATTGTTCCAACGGCGACCGGGTTTGGCCGGTTGACACCGGGGACCACGGACTTAGAGAGAAGAGCACTCGTCACGGTTTCTATTATGGCCGAACCGGAGGGCAAAAATGACCGTTTCGGCGTGCTCTACGGCGTGTCAAGCAGGGGATTTGTGCACTTTTTTATCGCGCACGGTGTGAACCGAGCGAAATCGACCCTCTCTAGAATGTTCGAATGGCAGAAAACCGCGCATGGTCACATATCCTGACGGCCCTTTTGGACGGATCGGATCTGTCCATCGGTGACGCCGCCTGGGCGATGAATGAAGTGATTTCAGGGGCGGCGACGCCGGCTCAGCTCGCGGGATTCCTTATCGCACTTCGCGCAAAAGGGGAGAGCGTCAACGAGATTGTTGGGTTCCGCGATGCCGTCCTGCAGCATGCCGTTGCGCTGCCCGTTCCGGCGATGGCGCTCGACATTGTTGGCACCGGGGGAGACCGTCATCGCACGATCAATGTGTCGACCAGCGCCGCGATCGTGTGCGCTGCCAGTGGTGTGCCGGTGGTCAAGCACGGCAATCGCGCGGCCTCTAGCTCGAGTGGAGCGTCGGATGTTCTCGGTGCGCTCGGGTTGGACATCTCGCACGGTCCGGAACGTATCGCCACCATTTTGGAACGGGTTGGACTCACCTATGTCAACGCCTCGGTGTTCCACCCGGGGTTCCGCCATGTTGCCGGAGTGCGAGCTGAGCTTGGCGTGCCGAGCGTCTTCAACTTCCTCGGCCCGATGTGCAATCCGGCCAGGCCGGAAGCGCAAGCCGTTGGGGTTGCGCAGCTTGATCGCGTTCCGTTGTTCACCGGAGTGTTCCAGACGCGTGGTGCGACGGCACTCGTATTCCGCGGAGATGACGGGCTCGATGAGCTCACAACCACGGGACACAGTCACGTTTGGGAAGTCAGTCGGGGCACCGTGAAGGAGCACGATATCGACCCGCGCGAACTCGGTATTCCGCGCGCAACGCTCGAGGATCTTCGAGGAGGCACGCCGGAGGAGAACGCTCGAGTCGTTCGTGCGGTGCTCGCGGGGGAGCGGGGTCCGGCTCGGGACATTGTTTTGCTGAACGCGGCCGCAGGACTGGTGTCTTTCCGACTCGCGGAAGACCCGAGTCGCTTCGACGAGAGCATTCTCGAGCGCCTGCACGCGGCGCTCGCAACGGCTGCAGAGGCGGTCGACTCGGGCGCGGCGGCCGCCAAGCTCGACGAGTGGATTGCGGCGAGCGCCGCGTGAGCCAGGGCGTCGCGTCTTCGGGTG
>DATGWF010000021.1:0-2519 GCA_035299585.1 Microbacteriaceae bacterium | reverse complement strand
GATCGCGAAGTCGGCGTGTGAGTGCTCGGGTATCAATGCCGCTGATGCCAATGACGCCGGCGTCGGCGAGGTCATCGTCGAGACTGCGTTCGGCCCGGAAGTTTGAGACCACGCGTGATGGCTCGCGGACGACATACCCGGCCACCCAAATGCGGGACGATTCGGGATCCTCGGAATTCATTCCGGTATTGCCGATGTGAGGCGCAGTCATCACCACGATCTGTCCGGCATACGACGGGTCGGTGAGCGTCTCTTGGTAGCCAGACATTCCGGTCGAGAACACCGCTTCGCCGAGGGTCGTTCCCGTGGAACCGAACGCCTCCCCGTCGAATCGGGAACCGTCCTCGAGGACGAGCACTGCGGGTGCGTTGATCATGACTGCTCCGATCGGTCGGGGAAAGCGGTGACAAGTTCGCGCAGGGCCGCAAGCGCGTCGAGGTGGTCATTCGCGCTCAGCGCGCGGAAGGTGGACTGGAACGCATCCTCGGGTGCATCGGCGGCACACCACTCGATGGCGATGAGCCCGTCGGTTCCCATTCCGCGGTCGATTGCCCAGCTCGTCGTCCCAACGCCTCGCAGCACGGCCTGTGCGAGGGTGACCTCGCGTTCGCCATCGACTCGGATAGATACCGCATCGGTCCCGACGGTGAGCGTCGCCCGACCGCGGAAGGCGAGGCCCGGCACCGCGAGGCGCTCAAGCGAATCTGCGCGTCGCGTCGTCGCGACATACAGCACGCGCCCGGTCCAGCGAACGTCGCCAACCTCGGCGAGCGGTCCGCCGAGCACATGTGCGTCGCGACGAGCACGTCGTCGCCAACTGCCGAGCATCAACAGGAATAGGGTGCTCACGAGCGCGATTGCGGACATGGCGCCGATGAACTTATCCACGGAAACCTCCCCGTGCCTGGCGGGCGACCTCATCCTCGGGCTGGAGCACGCTATCGCGAACGGTGAAATACCCCAATCGCATCGTGGCCACGACGTTTCCGGGGAGCTCAACACCGAGGTAGGGACTGTTCTGGCTCTTGCCAGCGAGGTCGGTCGTGGCGAATGTTCTCGACACGCTCGGGTCATAGAGCACCAGATCGGCGACAGCGCCGACGGTGAGTTCGCCAGCCTCGGTCAATCCGCCGATGCGGGCAGGCGCGAGGGACATGAGGCGTGAAATGTCCACCCAGTTCGCGAAGCCTTCGTCAACGAGGCTTCGCTGGGCGACAGACAGCGCCGATTCCAGTCCGACCATGCCGTTCGCGGCGCTTGCCCACTCGCATTCCTTCGACTCCACGGGATGCGGCGCATGATCAGTCGCGATGATGTCGATGGTTCCATCGGCGACAGCCTCACGGAGAGCCTGAACATCCTCATTTCCGCGCAGCGGCGGGTTGACCTTGAAGCGCGGGTCAAAACTCGCGACGTGTTGCTCGGTGAGCAACAAGTGATGCGGTGTGACTTCCGCGGTGATGGAGATGCCGCGGCGCTTTGCCCAGCGCACAACATCGACAGCGCCGGCGGTCGACAGGTGGCACACATGCAGGCGCGAGCCGGTGGTCTCTGCCAGGAGCGCATCGCGGGCGATGATCGCTTCCTCGGCGACACTTGGCCAACCAGGGAGACCAAGCTCGGCCGACAGCGCGGACTCGTTCATCTGCGCGCCCTCGGTGAGCCGCGGCTCTTGCGCATGTTGGGCAACGACCCCCCCGAACGCCTTAACGTATTCGAGCGCCCGACGCATGAGCCGCGGATCCCACACACACATCCCGTCATCGGAGAACACGCGAACCTCGGCTCGCGACGCAGCCATTGCGCCGATTTCGGCGAGCTGCTCCCCCGCGAGTCCACGTGTGACCGCGCCAATGGGCTGCACCCGGGTATAGCCGGCCTCGCGCCCGAGTCGCCACACCTGTTCGACAACCCCGGCGGTATCTGCAACCGGCGAGGTATTCGCCATCGCAAAGAGCGTCGTGTAGCCGCCACGGGCGCCCGCTTGTGAACCTGTGAGGACGGTCTCACTCTGCTCGAAGCCCGGCTCCCGCAGGTGGGAGTGGAGGTCGACAAGCCCGGGAAGCAGAAGCAATCCTCCCGCGTCGACGCGTTCGGCACCACTCGGAGCAGAAACGCTCCCGATGTCCGAAATTGTCCCGTCCACGACGAGAACGTCGGCCCGCGTTCCATCGGCAAGAGTTGCCCCAGCAAAGTGAATGGTGCTCATCGGGTGTGCTCCTCGGTGTGCTGAAGGTGGTGTCCGGTCAACATGGAGTAGAGCACGGCCATCCGCACGAATACTCCGTTGCGAACCTGTTCCAGGACGAGCGAGTTGGGAGCGTCTGCGGCGCCGCTCGCAATCTCAAGGCCGCGGTTCATCGGCCCGGGGTGAAGAATTGCCGTGCGCTCGCCGAGTCGGGAGGCTCGCTCTGCGGTGAGTCCCCAAACCCGAGTGAACTCTCGGGAATTCGGGAAGTAGGCGTCGTTCATGCGCTCGGCCTGCACGCGAAGCATCATGACAGCGTCGAGTGGCTGGG
>DATGWF010000020.1:0-16302 GCA_035299585.1 Microbacteriaceae bacterium | reverse complement strand
GTGGGATGCCGACGCGCGCGTAGAGCAGGCGCAGGTAGTCGTAGATCTCGGTGATGGTGCCCACCGTCGAACGCGGGTTGCGGTTCGTGGACTTCTGATCGATCGAAACCGCGGGGCTCAGACCCTCGATGAAGTCGACGTCCGGGCGGTCCACTTGACCGAGGAACTGGCGCGCATACGCCGACAGTGACTCCACGTAGCGCCGTTGCCCCTCGGCGAAAATCGTGTCGAAGGCGAGCGACGATTTTCCCGAACCCGACAGCCCGGTGAACACCGCGAGTG
The DNA here is from genome assembly GCA_035299585.1 of Microbacteriaceae bacterium. Taxonomy (GTDB): domain Bacteria; phylum Actinomycetota; class Actinomycetes; order Actinomycetales; family Microbacteriaceae; genus DATGWF01. The sequence continues at coordinate 16,020 of DATGWF010000020.1, read as the reverse complement.
AGTCCCGCGGAATGTCGACCGAGACGTTCTTGAGGTTGTGTACGCGAGCGCCTTTGACGCTCAGTGTGGTCTGTCCGTGGGCGTGGGTCACGGGCTCAATCCTAGTTCTGCATGAGCACCAACGCGTGCCAGTGCGAGGCCGCACTGATGCGCTGAACCCTGGGCCGAAATGGGGTTGCGCTAGTCGAGATGGCCGGCCTGCGACATCTGTCGAAGCTCGCGCTTCAGCTCTGATATCTCGTCGCGAAGGCGGGCCGCGAGTTCGAATTTGAGCTCACCGGCCGCTTCGAGCATCTGAGCGTTCAGGTCGGCGATGATGCTTTCGAGCTCACGAGCCCCCTCTGCCGCGACTCCGCGGCTCGGTGTGGGCGAGGTGTGCCGGGCAGCACGCTCCCCCAGGAGCTCCTCGGTGTCGGCCTGTTCCCGGATGAGCACCTCGGTGATGTCGGCGATGCGCTTGCGCAAGGGCTGAGGGTCGATGCCGTGCTCGATGTTGTATGCCACCTGTCGTTGCCGGCGTCGGTCGGTTTCGTCGATGGCGTTCCGCATCGAGGGGGTGATGTTGTCGGCGTACATGTGGACCTGCCCCGACACATTTCGGGCAGCGCGACCGATTGTCTGGATGAGCGAGGTCGCCGAGCGAAGGAAGCCCTCTTTGTCCGCGTCGAGAATTGCCACCAGGGAGACTTCCGGGAGGTCGAGACCCTCGCGAAGCAGGTTGATGCCGACGAGCACGTCATAGACGCCCGCGCGGAGTTCGGTGAGCAATTCGACACGACGAAGCGTGTCAACGTCGGAGTGGAGGTAGCGGACTCGCACCCCGGCGTTCTCGAGGAAGTCGGTGAGGTCTTCCGCCATCCGCTTGGTGAGCGTCGTCACGAGAACGCGTTCGTCCTTCTCGACCCGCAGGCGAATTTCCTCAAGCAGGTCGTCAATTTGACCGGCGCTCGGCTTGATGACGATTTCCGGGTCGACCAAGCCGGTCGGTCGAATGATCTGTTCGACAACGCCGTCAGCGATACCCATCTCGTAGTTCCCCGGCGTCGCGGAAAGGTAGACCGTCTGCCCCACCCGAGCCTTGAACTCATCGAATCGGAGTGGCCGGTTGTCCATCGCACTCGGCAGCCGGAAGCCGTGCTCGACGAGCGTGCGCTTGCGCGAGGCATCGCCCTCGTACATTGCCCCAATCTGCGGGACGGTCACGTGCGACTCGTCGATCACGACCAGGAAGTCATCGGGGAAATAGTCGAGCAAACAGTGCGGCGCCTCCCCCGGCGCTCGACCGTCGATGTGGCGCGAGTAGTTTTCGATGCCGGAGCAGAACCCGATTTGCTCCATCATCTCGAGGTCAAAGGTTGTGCGCATGCGCAATCGCTGCTCCTCGAGCAGCTTTCCCTGGCTCTTCAGCTCGCTCAGTCGCTCCTCGAGCTCGGCACGAATGCTCGTCATGGCGCGCTGCATCACCTCGGTGCTCGCGACGTAGTGCGAGCCCGGGAACACCGCAACAGAGTCTAGTTTGCGCACCACGTCGCCCGTGAGCGGGTGGAGCTGGTAGAGCGCCTCGACCTCGTCGCCGAACATCTCGATGCGAATGGCGAGCTCTTCGTAGACCGGAATGATCTCGATGGTGTCGCCGCGCACGCGGAACGTGCCGCGAGAGAAGTCGTAATCGTTGCGCGTGTACTGCATCGCGACGAACTTGCGAATGAGCGCGTCCCGGTCGACACAATCCCCCACCTGGAGGGCCACCATGGCCGACAAATACTCGTCCGGGGTACCGAGACCATAGATTGCCGAGACGGTTGCGACCACAACCACGTCACGTCGACTCAAGAGCGAATTTGTCGTCGAGTGCCGCAGCCGCTCGACCTCAGCGTTGATCGAGGAGTCCTTCTCGATGAAGGTGTCCGTCTGCGGGACGTACGCCTCAGGCTGGTAGTAGTCGTAATACGAAACGAAGTACTCGACCGCGTTGTTCGGCATGAGCTCGCGGAACTCATTCGCAAGCTGTGCTGCCAGGGTTTTGTTGTGAGCAAGCACCAGGGTGGGGCGTTGCACGGCTTCGATGAGCCAGGCGGTCGTCGCGCTCTTGCCCGTACCGGTGGCACCGAGCAGAACAACATCGGTCTCACCCGCATTAATCCGAGCAGCAAGTTCAGCGATGGCCTTCGGCTGATCGCCGCTCGGCTCATACGCGCTGACAACCTCGAACGGGGCGACAGCGCGAGTGAGATCCATGGCTCTAGCGTACTGGCGCGATTCGATCCGCCCACAGCCGATCGACAGCCGCGATGGTCTCGTCGAGAGAGCCGGAGGTGTCAATCACAACGTCGGCAATCGCTCGGCGTTCATCGTCGGTCGCTTGAGCGGCGAGTCGAGCCGCGGCCTCATCCGCCGCGAGTCCGCGAATCCCGGTGAGCCGTGCGAGCTGCGCTTCGCGTCCGGCAATCGCCACCACAACCAGGTCGAATGGCTCATCCCGCGCGGCCTCGACCAGGAGGGGAACGTCATACACCACGACGGCGTCCGGGTTCGCCCGGAAGGCCGCATCGAACCGAGCGCGGCTCAGTCGCCGCACCTCCGGGTGCACGATTTCCTCGAGTCGGCGGCGTGCCACGTCGTCCCCGAACACGCGGGACCCGAGGGCAGCGCGGTTGAGTGAGCCGTCCGCGAGCAGCACATCGGCTCCGAACACCTCAGCGATTCGGTTGAGACCGGGCGTTCCCGGTGCGACCGCCTCGCGCGCAATCTGGTCCGCGTCCACGATAACTGCGCCGTGCTTCGCGAGTTGCGCGGCAATGGTCGACTTGCCACTCGCGATTCCGCCGGTGAGTGCAATCAACATGGTCCTAGGCTAACCAGTCCGGAATACCGAAACGGCCAGCCACCGGAGTGACTGGCCGTTTCGAGAACGCGTTTAGACGTTGCCCGCGAGCTGCTCACGCAGAGCTGCAAGCGACTCGTCGTCAGCAAGGGTGCCTGCCGCGTCGCTGTCGCTCGAGTACGAAGCGCTGGCGGCGGAACCTGCCGGCTCGGCGTCGGGGAGGTCAGCGATCTTGGCGTTCGAAGCCTTGACCTGTGCCTTGTGCGACTCCCAGCGAGCGTGGGCTTCGGCATATGCCTGCTCCCACTTTTCGCGCTCGGACTCGAAGCCCTCACGCCACTCGTTGGTCTCCGGGTCGAAGCCGTCCGGGTACTTGTAGTTGCCCTGCTCGTCGTACTCGGTGAGCATGCCGTACAGTGCCGGGTCGAACTCGGTGCCGTCAACGTCGACCGACTCGTTGGCCTGCTTGAGGCTGAGCGAGATGCGGCGACGCTCGAGGTCGATGTCGATGATCTTGACGAAGACCTCTTCGCCAACGGACACAACCTGCTCGGCGAGCTCGACGTGCTTGCCCGAGAGCTCCGAAATGTGCACGAGGCCCTCGATACCGTCGGCGACACGAACGAACGCACCGAACGGAACGAGCTTGGTGACCTTGCCCGGTGCAACCTGGCCGATGGCGTGGGTGCGAGCAAAGACCTGCCACGGGTCTTCCTGGGTGGCCTTGAGCGAGAGCGACACGCGCTCACGGTCGAGCTCAACCGAGAGCACCTCGACGGTGACTTCCTGACCGACCTCGACAACCTCGCTGGCGTGCTCGATGTGCTTCCAGCTGAGTTCCGAAACGTGGACGAGACCGTCAACGCCGCCGAGGTCCACGAACGCACCGAAGTTGACGATCGAGGAGATGACACCCTTGCGAACCTGACCGGGGTGCAGATCTGCGAGGAAGGACGAACGGCTCGCCGACTGGGTCTGCTCAAGGAGCGCACGGCGGGACAGAACGACGTTGTTGCGGTTCTTGTCGAGCTCGAGAATCTTGGCTTCGATTTCCTGACCGAGGTACGGGGTCAGATCGCGGACACGGCGAAGCTCGATGAGCGATGCGGGCAAGAAGCCGCGCAGGCCGATGTCGACGATGAGACCACCCTTGACGACCTCGATGACGGTACCGGTCACGACACCGTCGGCGTCGCGGATCTTCTCCACATCGCCCCAGGCACGCTCGTACTGGGCACGCTTCTTGGAAAGGATGAGACGGCCTTCTTTGTCTTCCTTCTGGAGGACGAGGGCCTCAACCGAGTCACCAACGTTGACGACCTCGCTGGGGTCAACGTCGTGCTTGATGGAAAGCTCGCGCGAGGGGATAACACCCTCGGTCTTGTAACCGACGTCGAGGAGAACCTCGTCGCGGTCAATCTTGACAACGGTGCCTTCGATGAGGTCGCCGTCGTTGAAGAACTTCAGGGTCTTTTCGACCGCGGCAAGGAAGTCGTCAGCAGAGCCGATGTCGTTGATGGCAATCTGCTTGGCTGCCTTGGTCGTTGCGGATGTCATTGAGTAAGTACTCCGGACAGATATCGGGCCTGACGCCAATTGGAGTGCAGGCATACGGAAAGCGACGCGGATGCGCCGCGTCAACACTACTCCCCCGCAGACACGCGGTCAAAACGCTACACAGTGGCCTGGCTCGGCCAGCTAGTGAGCGGCGGCATCCCAGTTCGCGCCAACGCCAACCTGCACGTCCAGCGGCACAAGCAAGGAGGCTGCGTTCGCCATACGCTCGCGCACAATCCGCTCGAGCGCGTCGCGTTCGCCAGCCGCGAGCTCGAAGATGAGCTCATCGTGAACTTGCAGGAGCATGCGGGATGAGAGCCCGGCGGCCGCAATATCGGCCTCAATCTGCACCATCGCGATCTTCATGAGGTCGGCAGCGGCGCCCTGAATGGGAGCGTTCAGAGCGGCGCGCTCCGCGTTCTCTCGCAATTGCCGATTCGGGCTGGCGAGATCTGGGAAGGGTCGACGACGGCCAAAGATGGTCTCGGTGTAGCCCTTCTCCTTGGCTCGTTCGACGACGCCGCGAAGATAGTCGCGTACCGCGCCGAATCTGGCGAAGTAGTCGACCATGAGCTGCTTGGCCTCGCTCTGGCTGATGCGCAGTTGTTTGGCAAGTCCAAAGGCGCTTAACCCGTAGGCAAGCCCGTACGACATGGCCTTGACCTTGGCGCGCTGGTCACTCGTGACGTCTTCCGGAGCGACACCAAAGATGCGCGCACCCACGAATCGGTGCAAATCCTCGCCCTCGATGAACGCCTCGATGAGTCCGGGATCACCGGACAGATGCGCCATGATCCGCATTTCGATCTGGGAGTAGTCGGCGGTCAGCAACGACTCGAACCCGTCGCCCGCAACGAACGCGCCGCGAATGCGACGACCGTCCTCGGTGCGAACGGGGATGTTTTGCAGGTTCGGATCGTTTGAGGAAAGCCGCCCGGTTGCGGCACCGATCTGCCCATAGGTCGTGTGTATGCGCCCAGTTGAATCGACCGACTTCGCCAGGGTGTCAACGATTTGGCGAAGCTTGGTGACGTCCCGGTGTTGGAGCAGGAGGCCCAGGAATGGGTGCGGGTTCGTCTCTTGAAGCTCTGCGAGAGCCGCGGCGTCCGTGGTGTAGCCGGTCTTCGTGGCACGGGTTTTCGGCATGCCGAGCTGATCGAAGAGCACCTCTTGGAGTTGTTTGGGCGAACCCAGATTGACCTCGCGACCAATCTCGGCGAATGCCTGGGATGCAAACTGCTCCGCTCGCCCCCCGAGTTCCGCGGACAGATTCGACAGCAGGTCGGCATCGACCGCGACACCGCGATGTTCCATTGCGGCCAGGACCGGCAGCGCCGGCGTTTCGATGGTGTCGAGAACTGGCCGTTGCGAATCGCCGAGAAGCTCCGTGGCGCGGTTCCAGATGCGTGCCGCGTACCACGCGCGGACGGCCGGCGTCGGACCCTCGGTGACCGGAATGAGCTGGTTGGGGTCGCCCTGGGGAAGTTCTTCGCGCAGGATAAACCGCGCCCAGTCGGCGAGGCTGCGCTCGGTTGATTGGGGCTTCAAGAGGGCGCTCGCGAGGTACGCGTCGTGAATCGTGCCGCCGACCTGAATCCCGGCCCGAAGGAGTGCCTTCAGCTGGACTTTCGCGTCAAAGAAGCGTTTGGGCGCGTCGCTCGCGAGCCACGACTCCAGCGGGGCATAGTCGGCGCTACCCGGCTGCCAGCCGAGCTCAACGGCCTCTGTTTCGGTCGCGAGACCCGCCGCGATAATGGCAGACTCCCCCAGCTCGAGGCAGATGGCGATGCCATCGGGGTTGGTCGCAGAAACACGCTCAATCCAGGCTCGCAGTTCTTCGTCGAGCAGCTGTTGCGGAAGCGGGGCCGCCGGCACTTCGGGCACGACCATGGCCACCGGTTCTGGAGTGGGCTCTTCGCCCCCGGCGCCGCCGGAGGCCTGTTCCGCCGCGAGCTTGAGGACGCGCTCTTGCAGGGTGCGGAACTCGAGCTTGGTGAACACGTCACGGACCGCGGCGGTGTGAATGGGCTTCACTTCGAGATCGTCGAGCGTGACGTCAAGTTCGAGATTCCGAATGAGGGCGTTCAGACGCCGGTTGCGCTCCGCGTTTTCGCGCTGCTCTCTGAGGTTCTGTCCGACGACGCCGGTGATTTCGTCGGCGTGATCCAGAATGCCCTGGAGGGAGCCGTACTGCGTCACCCACTTCACGGCGGTCTTCTCGCCGACCTTACTAATGCCGATGAGGTTGTCGCTCGTCTCTCCCACGAGGGCCGCAATGTCGGGGTACTGGGCGGGTTCGATGCCATAGCGTTCCCGCACCGCTTCGGGGGTATATCGCTTAAGTTGGGCGACACCTTGGCTCGCGGGATACAACAGGGTCACGTCCTCAGTAACGAGTTGAATGGTGTCGCGGTCTCCGGACACAACGAGCACGTTCCATCCGGCCTCGCTTCCACGGGTTGCGAGGGTCGCCAGAATGTCGTCGGCTTCGTAGTCCTCTTTCGTGAGGGTGGTGATGTTCATCGCGGCGAGGGCCTCTTGGAGCAGTGGCACTTGGCCGATGAACTCAACCGGTGTCTCACCTCGAGTGCCCTTGTACTCCGGGTACTCACGGGTGCGGAAGGAATAGCGGGAAATGTCGAAGGCGACCGCCACGTGCGTCGGCTTCTCCGTCTTTAGGATCGAGAGCAACATCGAGATGAAGCCGTGGATCGCGTTCGTGTGTTGGCCGTCGCGGGTCTGGAAACTGTCGACGGGAAGGGCATAGAACGCCCGGAAGGCCAGCGAGTGGCCATCGACAACCAGCAAGGTAGGCTTGCTCTCATTCACGCTGGACAGCCTATTGCGGTTCGCTGAGTCAAGGGAGCGACGTGTCGAATTCGACTTGGAATCCTCGCGCTGAGGACGGTCTTGCGTGGGCTGCGCGTCGCGGCCTCGGTGAGCTCAACGACCGGATGGGTATCGAAATCGTCGAGTTCTCGGTCGATCGCGCCGTAGCGACGATGCCCGTAGCGGGCAACCGTCAACCGGCTCTGCTGCTCCACGGCGGCGCGTACGTGGTGGTCGGCGAGACCCTCGGCTCATTTTCGGCAAACTTTTGGGCTGGTCCGGAGCGGTTCGCCGTCGGCGTGGACATCAACGCAACCCACACCCGTTCGGCGACGGAGGGCGTCGTCACGGCCGTCTGCACACCGATTCACCTCGGCGGAACCATGACCGTGCATGAAATCGTCGTGTCTGACGAGGCAGGTCGCCGTTGCTCGACGGTTCGCATCACGAATCTGTTGCGCGACCGTTCCGCCTAGTCTTTGGGTGACAGCTGCTCGATGATGGCTTGAGCCACGTCACGCATGGTGAGTCGCCGATCCATCGACGCTTTCTGGATCCAGCGGAACGCATCCGGTTCGCTCAGGCCCATCTTTTCGTTGAGCAAGCCTTTCGCGCGGTCGACGAGCTTGCGGGTTTCGAAACGTTCGACAAGGTCGCCGACTTCCGATTCGAGCGCAACGATTTGGGCATATCGGGCCAACGCGATTTCGATTGCCGGAAGCAAATCGTTCGGGCTGAACGGTTTGACGACGTAGGCGAGTGCGCCGGCTTCTGAAGCTCGCTCCACGAGTTCTTTCTGACTGAACGCGGTGAGCAGCACGACGGGCGCGATGTGGTCTTTGTTGAGCCGCTCCGCGGCCGAGATGCCGTCCAGTTTCGGCATCTTGACGTCCATGACAACGAGGTCTGGTTTGAGCTCTGTTGCGAGGGCGACGGCGGTCTCGCCATCGCCTGCCTCACCGACGACATCAAAACCGTTGTCGCGGAGCGTTTCGACGATGTCCATGCGAATGAGGGCTTCATCTTCGGCGACGACAACGCGTCGCGGAGCGGTTGAAGTCTCGGTGTCAGTCACACCTCGAGCCTACGGTATTGTGGCAAGGGTTCGTGCGCCGGTGTGGCGGAATGGCAGACGCGACCGACTCAAAATCGGTTGTCCGAAAGGGCGTGTGGGTTCGACTCCCACCACCGGCACAGGAAGAACGGGTTCGGCTTCGGCCGGGCCCGTTTTTGCTGCAATCGGAGGGTGCGGGAGTCGAAGCCACTGGGGTTCGCCACCACCGGCACAGACAGAAATCCCGAGGGCGTGCACCCTCGGGATTTCGTGTGTGACTCTCGCTACTGCTGGTATGCGGGGGCGGCGCCACTCAGTGCGTCACCGACGCGGTGGACGCGAAGGTCGTTGGTGGAACCGACGATTCCGGGGGGTGAACCCGAGATCACAACGACCTTCTCTCCGGCCTGGGCACGGCCCGTGCCGAGGAGGAAATCATCGACTTGTCGGTACATTTCGTCGGTGTGGGTGACGGCCTCGACCATGAACGCCTGGATTCCCCAGGTGAGCGCGAGGCGGCGGCGAATGCCCGGGTCGGTGGTGAACGCAAACATCGGGATCTGCGAGCGAATGCGCGACATGCGTCGAGCGGAGTCTCCCGATTCGGTGAAGATGCAGAGGTATTTTGCGTCAACGAAGTTCGCGACCTCGGCGGCCGCGAGGGTGATTGCGCCACCCTGGGTGCGCGGCTTTGACGTCATCGGTGCGATGCGGTGGAGGCCGTGCTCTTCGGTGGAGGCGATGATGCGCGCCATCGTTTCGACGGTCGTTACGGCATATTCACCGACGCTCGTCTCCCCCGACAACATGACCGCGTCTGCACCGTCGAGTACGGCGTTGGCGACATCGGACGCTTCGGCGCGGGTCGGGACGGGCGAGTGCGTCATCGATTCGAGCATTTGGGTCGCGACGATGACCGGCTTGGCCATCCGGCGCGCCAGCGCGACGGCTTCCTTCTGCACGATGGGCACGGCTTCGAGCGGGAGCTCGACAGCGAGGTCACCACGGGCAACCATGAGGCCGTCGAAAGCGTCTACGATTTCGGCAAGGTTCTCCACCGCTTGCGGCTTCTCGATTTTGGCGATGACCGGCACGCGCCGTCCCACCTCGTCCATGATTTCGTGGACGCGCACTATGTCGGCAGCGTCGCGGACGAACGACAGCGCAATGATGTCGGCGCCAAGTTCGAGGCCCCAACGCAGGTCGGCTTCGTCTTTCTCGCTCAGCGCAGGGACGTTCACGGCAACGCCGGGAAGGTTGATGCCCTTGTTGTTAGAGACCGCTCCGGCCACGATCACGCGGGTGCGAACCCGCACACCGTCGGTGTCGATGACTTCGAGTCGGACCTTGCCGTCATCAATCAGGAGCGGGTCGCCGGGCTTGACGTCGGCGGGCAGACCCTTGAAGGTCGTCCCGCAGATGTCCTTGGTGCCCTCAATGTCTTCTGTGGTGATGGTGAATTCGTCGCCGACGGCGAGATCGTGCGGGCCGGCGGCAAACTTGCCAAGCCGGATCTTCGGACCCTGGAGGTCGACGAGCACGGCCACCGGGCGACCGGCGTCATTCGAGGCTTTCCGGACGTTGTGGTAGACGCCCTCGTGGACGTCGTAACTGCCGTGGCTGAGGTTCATGCGAGTAACGTCCACACCGGCGTCAATGATGGCGCGGATGTTTTCGTAACTGGACGTTGCCGGCCCGAGGGTGGCAACGATTTTGGCCCGTCTCATCGGACTTCCTTTGCGTGTGTGGTGGGGTGATCTGATGTCGTCAACTTGCGAACTTTGATTGTCGCATGTGTCGACGCGCGTCGCCTACAGGCTGAAGCCGCGTGTATCGGCTCGAACCGGCTTCGGGAGCGACGTCTCGCCGACGAGGAATGCATCGATTTCTGCTGCGACAGCCCGCCCTTCGGCAATCGCCCAAACGATGAGCGACTGACCTCGACCGGCGTCCCCGGCGACGAACACACCAGAGGTTGCGGTGGCAAAGTTCGCCTCCCGGCCGAGTGCTCCCCGATCGTCGGAGACAAGTCCGAGCTGTGCGCGAGCGGTTTCGCTCTCTGGTCCGGTGAACCCGAGGGCGAGCAGTACGAGGTCAGCCGGAAGCTCTCGCTCGGTGCCAGACTTGGGCACGCGTCGGCCGTCGAGGAATTCCGTTTCAGCGACCCGAATGGCTCGCACCGCGCCCGATTCGTCCCCGAGGAACTCAACCGTCGAGGCGAGATATTCCCGGGTACCGCCCTCTTCGTGCGCGGACTGGACCTCGAAGAGCGTCGGTGTCAGCGGCCATGGCTGGTGCCCGGGTCGCTCGCTCGGCGGTTGTGCTCCGATCGCGAGGTTGGTCACGGACAGCGCGCCCTGGCGGTGCGCCGTGCCAATGCAGTCCGCGCCCGTGTCGCCGCCGCCGAGGACGACAACGTGCTTGCCCGCAGCCGAAATCTGAGCGTCGACAGCCTCCCCCGCGACAACACGGTTCGCCTGCACCAAGTACTCCATCGCAACGTGCACCCCGTCGAGGTCGCGACCTGGAATGCTGAGCTCGCGGGGAACGGTCGACCCGGTTGCAACCAGGACGGCGTCGTAGCGGTCGCGCAAATCGCTCCAGCTGATGTCCACTCCGATGGTCACTCCCGGGCGGAACCGGGTGCCCTCGGCGGTCATTTGCGCAAGCCGAGCATCGAGGTGACGCTTTTCCATCTTGAAATCGGGGATGCCGTATCGCAGCAAGCCGCCGATTCGGTCGTCTCGTTCGTAGACGGCCACGGTATGTCCGGCGCGGGTGAGTTGCTGCGCGGCGGCGAGGCCCGCTGGGCCCGAACCGACAATGGCGACGGTCTTGCCCGTCAGGCGCGCCGGCGGTTGCGGTGTGACCCAGTCACTCGCCCAGGCATCCTCGATGATCGAGGCCTCAATCTGCTTAATCGTGACGGCCGGTTGATTGATGCCGAGCACACATGACGATTCGCACGGTGCGGGACACAGCTTGCCGGTGAACTCCGGGAAGTTGTTCGTGGCGTGAAGGCGCTCGATAGCGGTCTTCATATCGCCCCGGTACACCAGGTCGTTCCACTCCGGAATGAGGTTTCCAAGCGGGCAGCCTTGATGGCAGAACGGAATGCCGCAATCCATGCAGCGACCCGCCTGGCGCTCCAACACCCCCGCCTCACGCGCCTCGTAGACCTCTTTCCAGTCCATGATGCGCACCGGGACGGGTCGCCGCTTCGGAAGCTCCCGCTCCGTCACCTTCAAGAATCCGCGCGGATCAGCCACGGGTCACCTCCAGAATTCGCGCCCAAACCACATCGCCATCCGGATCAAGACCTTCCGCGACCGCTTCTGCGCGGGTTTGGAGGACAGCGGCGTAATCACGAGGCAGCACCTTGGTGAATCGCTCCAAACCGGACTCGTCCTGCTCGAGCAATGTCGCCGCGACCTTCGAACCGGTCACGCGAGCATGCTCGGTGAGCAGGTCGCGCACGATTTCCCGATCGACTACGTCGAGCGGCAGCAAATCGAGCTCCTCGGCCGTGAGCGACTCGGGATTGACGCGTTCACGAGCAAGATCGAGGACATACGCGACCCCGCCCGACATTCCCGCACCGAGGTTGCGGCCGGTGCGGCCGAGGATGAGCGCCACACCCCCGGTCATGTACTCGAGCGCGTGGTCGCCGACCCCCTCAACCACGGCCGTTGCGCCGCTGTTGCGAACCAAGAATCGCTCCCCGACCATCCCGCGAATGAACATCGAACCCGAGGTCGCGCCATAGCCGATCACGTTCCCGGCAATCACGTTGTCTTCCGCCGCGAAGGTGGCCCGTTCAGATGGCTTGAGCACGATTCGTCCGCCCGAAAGGCCCTTGCCGACATAGTCGTTCGAGTCGCCGACGAGCGTGAGCGTGATGCCGGCGGGCATAAACGCGCCGAACGATTGACCGGCCGACCCCTCGAGGCGGACATTGATTGCCCCGTCCGGGAGGCCATTTCCACCGTGTCGCCGAGTGACCTCGAAGCCGAGCATGGTGCCGACCGCACGCTCAGTGTTGCGAATCGGCCGCTCGATGGTGATGGAACCGGCTCCCGCTTCAAGAACGGGCCTCGCTTGCGCGATGAGTTCGACGTCGAAATGCTCGCCGAGCTCGTGGTCCTGCGCACGGCCGTTCTTTCGGGGTTCGTCCGTTGGAAAGTCCGGACCGACAAGAATGGGCCGCAGGTCAAGTCCGTCTGTCTTCCAGTGCGCCACGGCTCGATCAACATCGAGGAGCTCCCGGCGGCCGACGATCTCATCGAGGCTGCGATAGCCAAGCTCGGCGAGGTACTCGCGCACCTCCTCCGCAATGAACTCAAAGAAGTTCACGACGAACTCTGGCTTTCCGGTGAATCGTTTCCGCAATTCGGGATTCTGAGTGGCCACGCCAACCGGACAGGTGTCGAGGTGACAGACGCGCATCATGACGCACCCCTCCACCACGAGCGGCGCAGTGGCAAAACCGAATTCCTCGGCGCCCAGGAGTGCCCCGATAATCACGTCTCGACCGGTCTTCAACTGCCCATCCACTTGGACGACAACGCGGTCGCGCATGTGGTTGAGCATGAGCGTCTGCTGGGTTTCGGCAAGCCCGAGCTCCCAGGGAGTGCCCGCATGCTTGAGCGAGTTCAGCGGACTCGCGCCGGTTCCACCATCGTGACCCGACACGAGAATCACGTCCGAGAGCGCTTTTGCCACGCCCGCCGCGACAGCGCCAATGCCGGACTGACTCACGAGTTTGACGTGTACGCGAGCGAGAGGATTTGCGCGCTTCAGATCAAAAATGAGCTGCTTCAAGTCTTCGATGGAGTAGATGTCGTGGTGCGGCGGCGGCGAAATGAGCCCCACACCTGCCGTTGCATGCCGGGTGCGCGCAATCCACGGATACACCTTCTGCGGCGGCAACTGACCACCCTCGCCCGGCTTTGCGCCCTGCGCAAGCTTGATCTGAATGTCGTCGGCGTGGGTCAAGTACATGCTCGTGACGCCGAATCGACCGGACGCCACCTGCTTGATGGCACTCCGACGCTCAGGGTCGAGCAAGCGCTCAGGGTCCTCTCCGCCCTCGCCAGTGTTCGACTTCGCGCCGAGACGATTCATTGCGATAGCGAGCGTCTCGTGTGCTTCGGGCGAAATGGAGCCGTAACTCATCGCACCCGTGGAGAACCGCTTCACGATCGACGCCACCGACTCGACCTCGTCGATGGGGACCGGCGTGCGATGCTCCGTCTTGAGCCGGAACAGTCCGCGCAGGGTCATGAGCGAGGCGGCCTGGTCATCCACGAGCTTGGTGTACTCGCGGAAGATGTCGTAGCGGCGTTCGCGAGTCGAGTGTTGCAGCTTGAAGACCGTTTCCGGGTTGAACAAATGGGGCGAACCATCACGACGCCACTGATACTCGCCGCCGACGGCGAGGCGCTCGTGGGCGCGAGCTGCCTTGTCCGTCGGGTAGGCCGCCCGGTGCCGGGCCGCCGACTCCGCCGCGATCACATCGAGCCCGACGCCGCCGATTTTCGAGGTCGTTCCCGTGAAGTATTCGTCGACGAGTCCGTGTTCAAGTCCAACCGCCTCGAAGGTTTGTGCTGCGGCGTAGGAGGCGATGGTCGAGATGCCCATCTTGGACATGATCTTCAACACGCCCTTGCCGAGTGCCTTGATGACGTTTGCGACCGCCTTCTCGGCACTGATTTCGGTGATGACACCGGAACGCACCAAGTCTTCGACCGTCTCCATCGCGAGGTAGGGATTGACCGCACTCGCGCCATAGCCGACAAGCAGGGCAACGTGGTGCACTTCCCGCACATCACCGGCCTCGACGACGAGGCCCGCCTTCATGCGGGTGCCGAGCCGAATGAGGTGATGGTGCACCGCCGACAGCAAGAGCAGCGACGGAATTGGCGCGAGATCCGCGGTCGAATCGCGGTCGCTGAGCACAATGAATTCTGCGCCCGCTTCGATGGCAGCATCCACCTCTGCGCAAATCGCCCCGAGTCGGGCACGGAGCGCCGGAGCGCCCTCATCAACGCGATACAGCCCGCGAACAACGTGGGCGGCTGGTCGACCGTCCGGAAGCTCAATATGTTGAATCTTTGCAAGCTGGTCGTTGTCAATGACGGGGAAGCCCACGCCGACCTGTCGGGCGTGCTCCGGACCGGCGGCAAGCAGATTGCGCTCAGGACCCACGCTCGCACTGAGCGATGTCACAACCGACTCTCGAATCGAATCGAGCGGCGGATTCGTGACCTGGGCAAACTGCTGCACGAAGTAGTCGAAGAGTTGCCGTGGCCGGTCAGCCAGGACCGCGATGGGAGTATCGGAGCCCATCGCACCGAGGGGCTCAACACCGGTTCGCGCCATCGGGGTCAGGAGGATGCGAACCTCTTCCTCGGTGTACCCGAAGGTGCGTTGACGCCGCACCACCGATGCCGGCGGGTGCACGATGTGCTCACGTTCGGGAAGCTCGTCGAGCCGAATCCGCCCCTCATCGAGCCACTCTTGCCAGGGACCCGCGGCCGCCAGCTCGGCCTTGAGCTCGTCGTCCTCGACGAGGCGACCGGCTTCGGTGTCGACAACGAACATGCGTCCCGGCTGGAGACGCCCTTTGCGAACGATGCGGGCAGGGTCTATATCCATGACGCCGATCTCGCTCGCGAGCACGACGAGTCCGTCATCGGTGACGATGTACCGGCCCGGTCGGAGTCCGTTGCGGTCAAGTGTTGCGCCGACGAGTGACCCGTCGGAGAAGATGATGGCCGCCGGCCCATCCCAGGGCTCGATGAGCATTGAGTGGTAGTCGTAGAACGCTCTGCGAGCGGGATCGATGTCGGGCTGATTTTCCCACGCCTCAGGGACCATCATCATGACCGCGTGCGGCAGGCTCCGGCCAGCGAGGTGCAGGAGTTCGACGACCTCATCGAAGCTCGCAGAGTCACTGCCACCCGGCGTCACAATCGGGAACAGCGGTCGCAGATCACCGAGCACCTCGGACGCAAGCTGAGATTCTCGAGCCCGCATCCAATTCCGGTTGCCCTGGATGGTGTTGATTTCACCGTTGTGCGCGATCATGCGGAACGGGTGCGCGAGCGGCCAGGACGGGAACGTGTTGGTCGAGTAGCGCGAGTGCACGAGCGCGAGCGTCGAAGCGAATCGCGGGTCGGACAGATCGGGGTAGAACGGCTCGAGTTGCAGCGTCGTCACCATGCCCTTGTACACGAGCGTGCGACTCGAGAGCGAGGCAAAATAGGCGTTGAGCTCGCGTTCGGCACGCTTACGCACGCGGAACGTCAAGCGATCCAAATCGATTCCGCGGAGCGGCTCGACACCGGACACCGATGCCCCCGACAGGAACAGCTGTTGCATCGCGGGCATTGCCGCTCGAGCGAGCATGCCGAGCTCCTCGGGACGCACCGGCACCTCTCGCCAACCGAGAACCGTCAGTCCCTCGCTCGTAGCGAGTTCTTCGATCGCTGCCTTCACCTGACCGCGCTCGGTGGCGTCACTCGGCAAGAAGGCCAGCCCGACCGCGTACGCCCCCTGCGCCGGCAACGGGAAATCAACGACCTGTCGGAAAAACGCGTCGGGAACCTGGGTGAGAATTCCCGCGCCGTCGCCGGTGCCAGCATCAGAGCCCACCGCACCGCGGTGCTCCAGATTGCGCAGTGCGTTGAGGGCGTGCTCGATGATGTCGTGGCCGGGAAGACCACGCATCGTTGCCACCATGGCCAGGCCGCAC
>DATGWF010000019.1:0-7804 GCA_035299585.1 Microbacteriaceae bacterium | reverse complement strand
CGTCTGCCTCGGCGGATTCCTGGCGCTGCTGGCAAGCTGCACGCTCGCACTGCGCGCCTTCCCGGAACTGAACGATGTGCGGCTGTGGGGCGTCTCGCTCAGCTGGCTCCTCCTGGGGTTCGGCCCCTACCCGCTTATTGTCACCACTGCGCTGATTTACACGCGATCGGCGCGACGAAACGAAGCCGCGTTCCGTGCGCTTGACGCAGTCCCCGGCGGGCCCGAATGAACCCGACACTCAACGCCATCGGAATCATCGCTGTGCTTGCCGCCACCCTCGGCATCGGCGTGTTCGGCTTGCGCATCTCGCGCACCACGAGCGACTTCTACGTGGCGAGCCGATCGGTCCGCCCTTGGCTCAACGCCTCCGCAATTGGCGGCGAGTATCTGTCGGCAGCCTCCTTTCTTGGCATCGCGGGACTCATTTTCACCCAGGGCGACTGGGGGCTGTGGTTTCCGGTCGGATACACCGCCGGATACCTTCTGCTTTTGCTCTTCGTCGCCGCGCCGCTTCGTCGTTCCGGCGCGTACACGCTTCCCGATTTCACCGGTTCCCGGCTCGAATCCGTGTGGGTGCGACGGCTCACGAGCGTGCTCGTTGTGGTCATTGGGTGGCTCTACATCGTGCCGCAACTGCAGGGCGCCTCACTCGCACTTGGAATTGCGGCCGGCGTTCCCGACGGGCTCGGCGGTGTCGTCGTCGCCCTGATTGTTTCGGGACTCGTTGCCGTCGGTGGCATGCGCTCCATCACCTACGTGCAGGCCTTCCAGTACTGGTTCAAGCTGGTCGCGATTGCCGTTCCGGCGCTCCTGGTGTTCATCCTGGCGTGGCAGGCACGCCCGAGCGTCGTGTCGCTCGAACCCTTCGTGCCGGTGGGGGAAACGCACTCGACCCTCGCGACCTTCTCGCTCGTCATGGCGCTCCTGCTCGGAACAATGGGCCTTCCACACGTGCTCGTGCGCTTCACCACCAATCCGAACGGCGAATCCACCCGTCGAACCACCGTCATCGTGCTCGTTCTCCTCACGCTGTTCTATGCCATGCCGACCGCCATCGGGTTGTTCGGCCGGGCCGTCGCGCCGGACGCGCTCGGTTCGATGCGGAGCGACGCACTCGTCATTCTGTTGCCGAGCGCCCTGCTTCCGGGGCCCGTCGGTGAAGCCGCGAGCGCACTCGTCATCGCCGGCGCGTTTGCGGCCTTCCTGGCGACATCCTCAGGACTCGTCATTTCGCTTGCCGGTGTGCTCAGTCAGGAGTTCGCAGGCGGAACGGTTCGCGGGTTCCGCTGGGCGGGCGCTGCATCGACGGCGGTGCCGCTCGCGGTCACATTTATGCTCACCCCGGGCAATCTCGCCGGAAGCGTCGGCCTCGTGTTCGCCTTTACTGCGGCTACCGTCACCCCGGTCATCCTTCTTGCGGTCTGGTGGCGCGGATTCACCGCGCGCGGTGCGATCGTCGGAATGGCGACCGGTGCCGTCGTCACCACGTTCGCACTCGTCTCCCCGGCTCTCGGATGGACGCTTCAGCCGGCGTTCGTCGCGGTTCCCTTGGCATTCGCCGCAGCGGTCCTCGCCTCACGCCTCGATTCAAACGGGGCTCCGCGAAGCACCCTGCGGGCGTTCGCCCGCATGCACACGCCGGACTAGTCGATGAGGTCGTGCCGCGAAATAATCGCGTCGCGCGATGGCCCGACACCGATGGCCGAAATGCGAGCGCCGCTCATGGCTTCGAGCGCAAGCACGTAATCCTGTGCGTTCTTCGGCAGGTCGCTGAATTCGCGGGCACCGGAAATGTCCTCGGTCCAACCGGGGAACTCTTCGTAGATCGGCTTCGCGTGGTGGAAGTCACTCTGATTGACGGGCATTTCGTCGAACCGCACGCCCTCAACGTCGTAGCCGACACACACCGGGATGCGCTCAATGCCGGTGAGCACATCGAGCTTGGTGAGCACGAAATCGGTCACACCGTTGATTCGGGCCGAGTAGCGGGCGATCGGGGCGTCGTACCATCCGCAGCGACGGCGACGGCCGGTTGTCGTGCCGTATTCGTGACCGGTCTCCGCGAGGAACTCGCCCCATTGGTCGAAAAGTTCGGTCGGGAATGGGCCCGAACCCACCCGGGTGGTGTACGCCTTCACGACGGCGATGACCCGGTCGATTTGGTTGGGAGCAATGCCCGAACCCGTCACCGCTCCACCCGACGTCGCATTCGACGACGTGACGAACGGGTAGGTGCCATGGTCGACGTCGAGCATGGTCGCCTGACCGCCCTCGAACAAGACGGTGTCACCCCGCTCAAGCGCACGGTGCAACTCCAGCGCCGTGTCGGTCACCATCGGGCGCAGCCGCTCGGCGTAGCTGAGCAGCTCATCGGCGACGGCCGCCGGGTCGATGGCGCGGCGGTTGTAAATCTTGACGAGCAGGTGGTTCTTCTGGTCGAGGGCTCCCTCGACCTTTTGGCGCAAAATGCCCTCGTCGAAGAGGTCTTGCATGCGAATACCAACGCGATTGATTTTGTCGGCGTACGTCGGGCCAATGCCTCGGCCGGTGGTGCCGATCTGGCGCTTGCCGAGGAAGCGTTCGGTCACCTTGTCGAGCGTGCGGTGGTACTGGGTAATGACGTGCGCGTTCGCGGAAATGCGAAGCTTCGAGACGTCCACACCGCGCGAGCTGAGGGCGTCGAGCTCCTCGAACAGCACTTCAATGTCGACAACGACGCCGTTACCAATCACGGGGACCACGCCCGGCGTGAGGATGCCGGAGGGCAGCAGGTGCAGCGCATACTTCTCGTTGCCGACGACGACGGTATGGCCAGCATTGTTGCCACCGTTGAACTTGACGACGTAATCGAGTCGGCTGCCGAGCAAGTCGGTCGCTTTGCCTTTACCTTCGTCGCCCCACTGGGCCCCAATGAGGACGATTGCTGGCATCGTTTCCCCTTACTCGCTCTGACACCCCAGCCTATCGCCTCCGCCATGTCTCGGGAGGCGTGCTGAAGTCGGCTGCTCTTCGGCCGAGTCATGTGTGAACGCTTAGACTCGGGGCATGTCTAAGGTGCTTTCTCAGTTGCCCGTCGGCGAGCGCGTCGGTATCGCTTTCTCCGGGGGTCTCGACACCTCGTGCGCGGTGGCCTGGATGCGAGAGAAGGGCGCTGTGCCCTGCACGTACACCGCCGACCTCGGCCAGTACGACGAGCCTGACATCGACTCGGTCCCGGGACGCGCGTTCGAATACGGCGCCGAACTGGCTCGGCTGGTGGACGCGAAGGCGGCCCTCGTCGAGGAAGGTTTTGTCGCACTGCAGTGCGGGGCGTTCCATATCCGCACCGCGGGCAAGATCTACTTCAACACCACGCCGATCGGGCGCGCGGTCACCGGAACCCTGCTGGTTCGAGCGATGCGCGAGGACGGCGTCGACATTTGGGGCGACGGATCCACCTATAAGGGAAACGACATCGAGCGGTTCTACCGCTACGGCCTCATGGCAAACCCGGCGCTGCGCATCTACAAGCCCTGGCTTGACGCCGAGTTCGTGCGAGAGCTCGGCGGACGCCACGAAATGAGCGAGTGGTTGCAGGCGCGCGACCTGCCCTATCGCGCATCGACCGAGAAGGCGTACTCGACCGATGCCAACATTTGGGGCGCCTCGCACGAGGCGAAAAAGCTCGAACACCTGAGCGAGGGCATGGACCTCGTCGTCCCCATCATGGGCGTCGCACACTGGGACGAATCGGTCGCCATCGCCACCGAAGAGGTCACGCTGGGATACTCCGAGGGCCGGCCAGTGTCGATCAACGGCGTCGAATATGCCGACCCGGTTGCGCTGGTCATGGAGGCAAACCGCATCGGCGGTCGACACGGCCTCGGGATGAGCGACCAGATCGAGAACCGTATCATCGAGGCGAAGAGCCGTGGCATTTACGAGGCGCCGGGAATGGCCCTGCTCCACATTGGGTATGAGCGCCTGCTCAGTGCCATCCACAATGAGGACACCGTCGCGAACTACCACGCGGAAGGTCGCCGACTCGGCCGACTCATGTACGAGGGTCGATGGTTCGACCCTCAATCGCTCATGTTGCGCGAATCAATTCAGCGCTGGGTGGGCTCGGCCATCACGGGCGAGGTCGTTCTGCGTCTGCGTCGCGGCGATGATTACACCATCCTCGATACGCGCGGTCCGGCGCTGTCCTATCACCCGGACAAGCTCTCCATGGAGAAGGTCGGCGATGCCGCCTTCGGTCCGGAAGACCGCATCGGCCAGCTCACCATGCGCAACCTCGATATTGCCGACTCTCGCGCTCGTCTCGAGCAGTATGCGAGCCAAAGCGTGCTCTCGGGCGCAACAGCGCACCTCATCGGTCAGGTGACCGAAGGGTCCGCTGGTGCGATTGCGGCAGGTCGATTGGATGCGAGCGACGAACGCACCAACGCCGCAAACGAGGCCGCCGCTTTCGACCTCGGTACCGACTAACGCTTCGGCCCGAGTGGTGATGGGGAATCCCGCGGGTGCGCGTCGGGCGCCGGGCCCGATGGCGTCTCCGGAAACGCAGACCGCTCGTGCGGTTATGGATGCGCTCTCCGAGCGCACCACGCCGGGCCGTGCGGAGGCGAGCGCCTGGTTCTTCAAGACGGGGCCGGGTGAGTACGGCGAGGGTGACCGCTTCATCGGCGTCGCTGTTCCCGAGCAGCGACGGGTCGCGCGTTCGTACCGCCACCTCCCGCTCGAAGAGCTCGACGTTCTGCTCGATTCGCCCGTCCACGAACATCGGCTCACCGGCGTGCTCATAGCCGTCGAACAGTTCCGTGCCGCCCAGAAGCATGGCGAGCGCGCCACACAAGAGGGCATCGTCGACTGGTACCGGTCCGTCATCGAGCGGGGGCGCGTCAACAACTGGGACATCGTCGACAGCTCGGCCCCGCACATCCTCGGAGCGTGGCTCGTCGACCACCCGAGTGCCGAACTGCACGCACTGGCCCAGTCGCACGACCTGTGGAAGCGGCGCATCGCAATGCTCAGCACGCTCGCGTTCATCACGCGCGGCAATGCGAAACCAACCCTTGAGCTCCTCCCGCTCTACCTCGACAGTCGCGAGGATTTGCTGCAGAAGGCTTCGGGTTGGATGCTGCGCGAAATCGGCAAACGCGTCGACGTAGGCATTTTGCTCGACACCCTTGAAGCGTTCGCGCCTCGAATGCCCCGCGTCATGCTGAGCTACGCGACGGAACACCTCAGCCCCGATGAACGGGCGTATTTTCGCTCGCTCCGCCCGTGATCAGGCGTGCTGGAGACACCAGCTAAACATCGTGACCGCCGCTGCGGCAGAAGCGTTGATGCTGCGCGTTGAGCCGTACTGGGTGATCTCCACCACGGCCTCGGCCGCCGAGACCGCTTCGGGGCTCAGGCCGGGTCCCTCTTGGCCAAAGAGCATGACGCAGCGCTCCGGCCAGGTGAAGCGCTCGACGGGAACACACCCCTCGATGTTGTCGACCGCGATGATCGGGAGCCCGTCCTCCCGAGCCCACGCGGCGAACTCCTCGACGCTCTCGTGATACTGCACGTGCTGGTACCGATCCGTGACCATGGCCCCCCGTTTGTTCCACCGCCGTCGTCCAATGATGTGCACCACCTCGGCGGCAAACGCATTTGCCGAACGCACGATTGAACCAATGTTCATGTCGTGCTGCCAGTTCTCAATGGCCACATGAAATGCGTGCCGATGCGAATCGAGGTCCGCGACAATGGCCGCCATTGTCCAGTAGCGATACCGGTCGATGACGTTGCGGGTGTCGCCGGAGGCGAGGAGTTCCGAATCCCACCAATCACCCTCCGGCCAGTCGCCCACCCACGGGCCCACACCGTGCGTGCTCATTTCATGGCTTGGATTGTCGGTCACGAAACCACCGTAGCCCGCCTAGGCTGGTGCCATGAATCAGCGGATGGTCGGACTGCTCGGCCCTGCGCTGGTCGCCGGCGTCGCCTACCTCGATCCCGGCAACGTCGCGAGCAACATGACTGCCGGTGCGCGCTACGGCTACCTGCTGGTCTGGGTGGTTGTGCTCGGAAACCTCATGGCCTGGTTGGTGCAGTATCTCTCGGCCAAGCTCGGGGTCGTCACCGGGCAGAGCCTCCCCGAGGCGCTCGGTGCCCGCTTCCGTTCACCGTGGACGCGCCGTGCGTACTGGTTACAGGCCGAGGCGGTGGCCATGGCGACCGACATCGCGGAGATTATCGGTGGCGCGATCGCACTCTGGCTCCTCTTCGGAGTTCCGCTTGTCATCGGTGGTGCCATCACCGGCTGCGTTTCGCTTCTGATGCTGTCGGTGCGCGGTGCGCGACGATTCGAAATCGTCATCAGTGCGCTCATCATGATCATCGTCCTGGGCTTCATCACGGGCCTTGTCGTCCAGCCGCCGAGTATTGCGCCGGCAATTGACGGACTCGTGCCACGCTTTGCCGGGATTGACTCGGTGCTGCTCGCCACGTCAATTCTGGGCGCAACAATCATGCCGCATGCCATCTACGCTCACGCCGGCTTGAGTCGAGACCGACACCGCACCGGGTCGGTTCCCACTTCGGGAGCAATCGACACCCTCCTACGCGCGCAACGCTGGGATGTCACCGTGGCCATGATTATCGCGGGTGCCGTCAACCTCGGTTTGTTACTCCTCGCAGCCTCGGCGCTCTACGGCGCCGCGGGGACAGACAGCCTCGAGGGCGCACACGCGAACATTGCGGCCACCCTCGGGCCGGTCGTTGCGACACTTTTCGCTGTGGGATTGCTCGCTTCCGGCCTGGCCTCGAGTGCGGTGGGAGCATACGCCGGTTCCGAAATCATGACCGGTCTCATTCGGCGTTCGATTCCCATGTGGCTCCGACGTCTCGTGACCATGGTTCCCGCGCTCGCCCTCCTGGCCCTCGGCGTCGAACCGACGAGTGCGCTGGTGTGGAGCCAAGTCGTGCTCTCGTTCGGCATCCCCTTCGCAATCATCCCGTTGGTTCGTCTCACGAGCGACGCCGCCGTGCTTGGCCGGTGGCACAACCGACCCGCAACACGCCTGCTGGGCTGGCTTGCTGCGGGTTCGGTGTCTGCGGTGAACGTGGGGCTGTTGATTCTGGCCGCCCTGCGCTAGGCGGCCGATCGGCCGGGGAGCCACCCCTGTTGCCGCAGCAAGTGTTGCAATGAGAGCAGCTTCTGCCGGAACTCGTATTGGCGGGACGGGTGCACGTCCGCATCGCTCAGCGAGAGCATTCGCCACTCGAGGTCGTCGAGGCGGGCCAGTCGCTCGAGCTCAGCACTCCGCACCCGGTACGGACGATCGGCCTCAAAGAGGACGTCGACGCCAACCTTGTATTTCGGGAACGCCAGGGCAATATCGGTGTGCCAGCTCCCTTCGCTGTCGACGACGTCGACGTGGAGCTCCGGCGTCGGGAGGTCGGCATACTGCAGCAGCACACGGAGGACGCTCTCGACGCGATTTCGGGAGCCGGGACGCACCAGGTCGAGAGCGGTGCGCAGCTGGCTGGCACCGCGGTGTCCCTTGCGAATCTCTACAGCCTCGTTGAGCTCCTCAAGTGTGACGAGCGGGTCGGCTCCCGCGAGCGGCATGATGATCGCGTCAGCCACGGCAACAAGTTCGGGAATCCCGACCATGCCAGCGAGCTGGCACCACGTTGATGCCGGATCGGCCACTCGGATGCCATCGATGAGGACAATCCCGGTGACGCGCGCATCCAGCTCGTGGCCGGACAGCCCATTTGCACGGGGCCGCGGTTGCGGGCTCAGGGCGGAAACGTGGATCGGGTC
>DATGWF010000018.1:0-15348 GCA_035299585.1 Microbacteriaceae bacterium | reverse complement strand
GCGGTCGTTCTCGCCCTGAGCCTCGACAGCTCATCGGCGACACGAGGCGCCATTCTCGGTGTCGCCTACTGTCTCGGGCTGGGCTTCCCGTTCATCCTCATCGCGTTGGGCCTCGCCTGGGTCGGCCGCGGGCTCACCTGGATTCGAGCGCACATTCGCCAGATCAACCTTGCCGGCGGAGTGCTCCTCATCGGTATGGGCATTCTCATGGCCACCGGCGTTTGGGCCGAGCTCATGTCGCAGCTCCAGGAGGTGATCGGCGGATATGTCCCGGCCATCTGATTACATCGACTCACGTCCCGAGTTGCCCGACGGCGGGGCACCCGCCCGCAACGTCCCACTCAACGCCGTCGGCTGGGCGCGTTGGGCATGGACTCAACTCACGAGCATGCGCACCGCGCTCGTCCTGTTGCTCTTGCTCGCCATTGCCGCGGTGCCCGGTTCGCTCGTACCCCAGCGATCCTCAGACCCCAACGGGGTGTCGCAGTACTTCGTGAACAACCCCCAGCTCGCGCCCGTCTTGGACTGGTTCGGCATGTTCGAGGTGTACAGCTCGGTCTGGTTCTCCGCCATCTATATCCTGCTGTTCATCTCCCTCATCGGTTGTGTCGTTCCGCGGGCCAAGCACCACTGGGAGGCGATGCGCTCCCAACCGCCGGCCACGCCGATGCGACTCGACCGACTGCCCGGCTTTGTCACGCTCGAATCAACCGCCACCTCCGACGAAACGATGGCGGCGGCTGAGCGGGCACTTCGCACAGCGCGCTATCGCGTGCAACGTTTCGATCGAGACGCACCCTCGCTGTCCGCAGAACGCGGATACATCCGCGAAACCGGCAACCTGGTCTTCCACCTTTCCCTCGTCGGCGTACTCGTCGCGGTCGCGTTCGGCGGCGGCTTCGGGTACACCGGCCAGCGAACCGTCGTGAGCGGGCAGAGCTTCGTCAACACCCTCGCCTCCTATGACTCGTTCAACCCCGGCCGCTGGTTCCACGACGGGCAGCTCGACCCGTTTAGCGTGCGTCTCGACGACCTCGCCGTGACGTACGAGACCGAGAACTCGGCCGCGCTCGGTCAGCCCATCGACTATCTCGCGAGTGTGACCGTCACCGAGCCCGACGGCTCAGAGGAACCCCGTGCCATCCGAGTCAACGACCCGCTTCGAACGAACGGCGCCGACATCTATCTCCTCGGGAATGGGTACGCGCCCACCCTTACCGTGCGCGACCCGGCAGGGAACGTCGTCTTCACCGACTCGGTGCCGTTCCTTCCACAGGACGCCAAACTCACCTCGCTCGGCGTCATCAAGATCCCCGACGGACTGGCAAGCCAAATCGGCATGGTCGGCTTCTTCTATCCGACCCAGGCTGAGGGGGCCAACAAGGCCTACTACTCCGCTTTCCCGGACCTCGAGTATCCGATGGTCACCCTCAATGTCTTCTCCGGAGATCTCGGGCTCGATGCCGGAAAGCCGACCTCCGTGTATCAACTCGACACCTCGACCATGACCCAGCTCAATGGCCGCAAGGTGGGAACCGAGTCCATCGAGCTCCGCCCGGGCGAGACCGAAGACCTTCCCAACGGGCTCGGCACCGTGACCTTCGACGACGCTCGTGGCGCAAACGCCACAACCTCGGACTACACCGGATCAGTGAAACGCTTCGCGAGCCTACAAATCCATCACGACCCCTCCCGCACATGGGTCCTGGTGTTCTCGCTCACCGCACTCGCCGGACTGCTGACCTCGTTGTTCGTTGCACGCCGACGCCTCTGGGTGAAAATCCTGGACGATGGCCGGCGAATCGAACTCGCTGGACTCGCTCGCGGCGACGACCCCCGACTCGAATCCGCCATCGCAGACATATCGCGCCAGCTTCCCAGCTCGCGCCCCACCGAAGGGACCGTAGGCTAGCACCGTGACACTCGACGAACTTTCCCTCGTTGCGCTGTACTCCGCAATGGCCGTGTACGCCCTCGCGTTCATGGCGTTCGCCATTGACCTTGCGCGCCGCAGCGCCACCGTCGAGCGCGAGCTCGAGTACCGCACCTCGGCCTCGCTCCGCGTGGGGGTCTCACTCACCGCGCTCGCCGCTCTGCTGCACTTCGCGGCCGCGATGCTTCGAGGCTTCGCCGCACACCGGGTGCCGTGGGCGAATATGTACGAGTTCGCCATGACCGGGACGCTGCTCATCGTGTCGGTCTTCCTCGTCGTCATCTGGGTGTCGAAGGTTGATTTGCGATTCCTCGGCACCTTCATCACCGGTCTCGTCCTGCTCTTTCTCGGTGTCGCCTCGGTCAACTTCTATGTCGCCGTGGTCCCGCTGCCGCCGGCGCTTCAGTCGGCCTGGCTCGTCATCCACGTGTTTGTGGCGACCTCGGCCACCGGGTTCTTTGCGCTCGGGTTCGCGCTCTCCGTGCTCCAGCTCCTGCAGTCGCGGCGCGAAACGGCCGGCACCGGCCCCCGCTTCTTGGCGACGTTGCCCGATGCCGAGCGGCTCGAAAACTTCGCCTACCGCATCAACATTGTCGGCTTCATTCTGTGGACCTTCACACTCATGGCCGGCGCCATTTGGGCAGAGCGCGCCTGGGGTCGCTACTGGGGTTGGGACACCAAGGAAGTGTGGACCTTCATCATCTGGACCCTGTTTGCCGGGTACATTCACGCCCGGGCAACTCGCGGCTGGCGTGGAACGCGCGCCTCATGGCTCGCCATCGTGGGCTTTAGTGCGGTGATTTTCAACTTCACCGTCGTGAATCTGTTCTTCAAGGGCTTGCACGCCTACTCCGGTTTGTCGTGAGCCGATTCGACACGGCCGCATTGCTGTTCGATATGGACGGCACGCTCATCGACTCGACCGGCGCGGTCGTCATCGCTTGGACTCGGTTGTGCGAACGCTACGGTCTCGACCCCGAGGCACTCCTCGCGGTCGCGCACGGAGTCCCGGCCCGAGCTACGATCGCGAAGTTCCTCCCGGAACGGGAATGGGACGCCGCGTTCGCGTGGATTGAGGAGGCCGAGTCAACGCTGCTCGACGGAGTCGTAGCGATTCCCGGGGCGGCCGAACTGGTTCGGCAGTTGAATGCTGGCTCTGCGCCGTGGGCCGTTGTGACGAGTGCGACACCGCGCCTGGCGCACGCTCGGCTCGGCGCGGCGGGCATTGAACTCCCCGACCGCTTGATCACCGCCGATATGGTGACGCACGGCAAACCCAGCCCGGACGCTTATCTGTTGGCGGCAGAACAGCTCGGAGTTGAGGCGCGGGACTGCATCGTCGTCGAAGACGCGCCGGCCGGGATTCGCGCAGGCTTGGCCGCGGGGGCGACCGTCGTGGTCCGCGGCCCGCACGGTGGAGACGAGGCACACGGGCTCCTCGAGATTGCCGACTTTGCGGAAACCGTGCTCGACGGCACGGGGCCGCGAGTGCGCGGTCGTTGGCGCTAACTCGACCGCTCGACGAGCCGGAGGCAGCGCTCGAGCCGATCGAGCCACCATTCGCGACGCTCCGGAGCGCACGCGAGCGCTCGAAGTGCGGCCGGGTCAGGTTCCAGTCGGGCCGTCGAAACCTGGCCGTCACGCACCGGGCGGGCAGCGACGTCGGTCATAAACAGGCCGGACGTGCCCAGGCCGGCTGCTTCGGGAGCTTCGAGTCGAGCGGCGAGCAACGCACCGAGCCCGAGCCCAATGGCACTCTCGAGCGCACTCGACACCACGACCGGGAGCCCCGCCTCAGCGATGATGGCTTCGGCGCGACGAACTCCACCGAGCGGCGCCGCCTTAAGGACGAGCAGGTCGGCCGCACCCGCTCGGGCGACCGCGAGCGGATCGCTCGCGCGTCGAACAGACTCGTCTGCCGCGATCGCGATTCCGGTGTCGGCGATCCGCTCGCGAAGCTCGGCGAGTTCGTCGACGGTTTCGCACGGTTGCTCGACGTAATCCAGGTCGAAGAGGGCGAGTCGCCGAATCGCCCGTTCGGCTTCGTCGAGCGTCCACCCGCCGTTCGCATCGAGGCGGATGCGACCTGCCGGCCCGAGCAGGGCGCGAACCGCTCCAACACGAGCGATGTCGGCGTCGAGGGTCGTGCCGGCCACCTTGATTTTCGCGGTCATCGAGCCCGGGAACTGGCTGAGCATGCCGGGAACGTCTGCGGGTGCCACCGCGGGCACGGTCGCGTTGACCGGAACGCTGGCTCGTACCGTGGTCAGAGTCTGATCCCACCCAAACTCGATGGTCGCACGAAGCCACTCGGCGGCTTCGGAGTCGTCGTACTCTTCGAAGGGTGCGAATTCACTCCAGCCCGCCGGGCCGCGCACAAGGAGTGTTTCTCGAATGTTCAGTCCACGAAACGGGGTGCGCAGCGGCAGCGCGACGACGTGGGCGTCGGCGGTCAGCTCAGCAAGTTCAGGTACCCGCACCCGTCAAGTCTGGCACCGGAATAGGCTGAGGGTATGGTTTCTGACCTCTTCGATGCCGCAGAGTGGACGGATGTCGCCGTCGCGCGCGAATTCACCGACGTGACGTACCACCTCTCGATCGACGGCCGTATCGCCCGCATCGCGTTCAATCGGCCAGAAGTGCGCAACGCGTTCCGACCACGAACCGTTGACGAGCTTGCGACGGCGCTCGAGGATGCTCGGGTGAATCCGCGCGTCGGCGTGGTGCTGCTCACCGGGAATGGCCCGAGTCCGAAGGACGGCGGCTGGGCGTTCAGTTCCGGAGGCGATCAACGCATCCGCGGTCGTGACGGCTACCGCTATGCAGATGGAGATGCGGCCGACTCAATTGATCAGGCGCGCTCCGGCCGACTCCACATTCTGGAAGTGCAACGGCTTATCCGCTTCATGCCGAAGGTCGTCATCGCGCTCGTTCCCGGCTGGGCGGCTGGAGGCGGCCACTCACTCAACGTCGTCTGTGACCTCAGTGTGGCCTCGCGCGAACACGCCCGTTTCAAGCAGACCGACGCCGACGTCGGCTCCTTTGATGCCGGCTACGGAAGTGCGTATTTTGCTCGCCAGGTCGGTCAAAAGTTCGCCCGAGAAATCTTCTTCCTCGCCGAGGAGTACGACGCGCAACGCGCCTACGAGTTGGGGGTCATCAACCGCGTCGTTCCGCACCTCGAATTGGAACGCACGGGCATCGCAATGGCCCGGACAATCCTTGGCAAGTCGCCCACGGCAATCCGCATGCTGAAGTACGCCTTCAATGCCGTCGATGACGGCATCGTCGGTCAACAACTCTTCGCCGGCGAAGCGACCCGACTCGCCTACGGCACTGACGAGGCGGTCGAGGGGCGGGACGCCTTCCTCGAGAAACGCGACCCGAACTGGTCGCCCTTCCCGTACCACTTCTGATGATGCCGACCGACGACGAGCTCCACGACCTTCTCGACCGCCTCGAACGGGTTCGGGCGGGGGAGCCGCTCGTCATCCACACCAGTGGCTCGACGGAACGGCCCAAGCACGTCGCACTTGACTGGGCCGCGCTCGAAGCTGCTGCACGGGCGAGCGAGCACCGATTGGGTGCGTGCAATTGGCTCCTCGCACTCCCGGTCGAGTACATCGCCGGAGTCATGGTTGCGGTGCGCGCGATAGTGAGCGGCACCGAAGTTCGGGCCGTGGGGGAGCGAGATTTCGCCTCTGCGCTCGCAGAGCTCCCGGCACCAAAGTGTGTCTCGCTCGTGCCGAATCAGCTCGATCGCCTCCTCCAAGACGAGGCGTCTCGGCGCGCCCTCTCGGAGTGCCGGGCGGTCCTCGTTGGTGGCCAAGCACTCCCCGGCGAGCTCCGAGGACGAGCTCGCGACGCCGGCATTGCCGTCGTCGAAACGTACGGTTCGAGCGAGACGGCGGGGGGCTGCGTCTGGGACGGCCAGCCACTCGACGGAGTGGAACTGCGACTCGGTGCCGACGACCGCCTCTGGATTTCCGGACCGATGCTTGCCCGGGGATACGTCTCCGACAATGGGAGCACGGACGGCCCGCGTACGGCCGAACGCTTCGTGGTTGACGGCGGGCGGCGCTGGTATCGCAGCGACGATCGCGCCGAACTGCACCTGGGCGAGGCGGGACTGGAGGTGTCGATTCGAGGCAGATCGGACAGCGTCCTCATTTCCGGCGGCCTCAAGCTTGACGTCGCCGAAGTCCAGCGAGCGCTCAACGATGGGCTCGTGCCAGTGAGCGCAATCGCCATCGCCGTGCCCGGAACGGTGTGGGGCGAGAGCCTCGGCATCGTGGTGCTCGTTGACACGGCACTCGGCGACGAGCGGGAGGCCGAGCTTGAGCGTGCCCTCGTGAATCGTTTCGGTCCCGCGGCGCGTCCGCTCGTGGTGTCGAGTCCCGAGGTGATGCTTCCAAACGGGAAGCCCGACCTCCGGGCCTACCGGGCACTGTTGGTGCAGCACGCCCGCGAACGGGGTCTGCTCGCTACCATGGACGACGATGACTACCGTCCGTAAACCCGCCGCCAAACGTCCCGCTTCGCGCACGCCGCACCCGCGAGCTCAGCAGCGAACGGTTCGGCCTGCCGCTCGCCGTGCGGGGGCGCGCGACTGGATTGCGGGGGCGCGGCTTCGGACGTTGCCGCTCGCGATCGCTCCCGTCGCGCTCGGTACCGGCGTTGGTGTTTTCGATGGCGGAACGATGCCGTGGCGGCCGCTGAACGCCGCGCTCGCACTCATCGTGGCACTCGCGTTGCAAGTCGGCGTGAACTTCGCCAACGACTACTCCGACGGCGTCCGTGGAACGGATGCCCACCGAGTCGGTCCGCAGCGGCTGACCGGTGCGGGGCTCGCTTCGCCTCGTCGTGTCCTGACTGTCGCGCTGGTGTTCTTTGCCCTTGCGGCTGCGGCCGGCCTCGCCCTCGTGGCAGTGACCGGCCAGTGGTGGATGCTCGCGATCGGCGCGTTCGCTCTGCTTGCTGCCTGGTTCTACACGGGCGGCCGGCGGCCGTACGGCTATGCCGGCTTCGGCGAGCTCGCGGTGTTCATATTCTTCGGTCTGGTTGCCACGGTCGGCTCGGCGTTCGTGCAGTCGGACGTGCTCTGGAGCGACCTCGCCTGGCTCGGCGGTGGAGCGATCGGCCTCTACGCTTGCGCCGTCCTCATGGCCAACAATCTTCGCGACCGCGAACAGGACGCGCGAGTCGGGAAGCGCACACTATCGGTGCGTCTCGGTGCACTGGGGAGCAAGCTGTTCTTCGCGGGGTGCATGCTGTTGCCGAGTGTGGCCTCGGTCGTCTTCTGGGCTGTCGTGCCGGCCGCGGGCTTCGGGCTGTTCGTTTTGCTCGCCGCACTGCCGGCGATTGCCATCGTCGCGACCGCGAAGACGGCGCGGGAACTCATCCTCGCCCTCCAGCTCGCAAGCGCGAGTGCTCTCATCTTTGGTCTCGCAACGGGCGCGGTGTTCGCAATCGCCGTTCGCGGCTAGTCCGCTTGCGTCTCGCGACGCTGCCCGTCAATCTCGGCGTCTTCCCGGTCGTCATCTTCGGAGAGTGGTCGTGCCTCGCGTCGCGCTTGTGCCGCGGCGAGGGCGATGGACGTCGCTTCTCGCGGCCTGCGCAACAGCACGAGCGACAGGGCGAGACTCAATGCCGTCGCGATCGCAATAGCGAGCAACCAACTGATGCCGAGAGCGAGCAGCACGCCGAACGGTACGGCAAGCAGCGACAGTCGAAGGATCGAGTACCAGAGCCAGGCCGGAATGCGCTTCACACCACCAGTGTAGAGAGCGCAGCGGCCGTAGACTGGAGGCATGGTCCGCGTCTGGCTTCTGGCAATTGCGCTCATCGTCGTGCTGACCGTTTTTTGCGCGGTCGACGCGGTCATGTTGAGCCGCTTGCGAATCCGAGGGTTGCCGCGATGGGCGTGGGTGCTCATCATCATCGCTGTTCCGGTTGTCGGCGCCGTACTTTGGCTGACGGTGGGGCGCGGTCGGCGCCCGACGGTTGTCGCTCCAGACGACGACCCGGAGTTCCTCGCGGAACTGGGACGGCTGCTTGACGAATCCGACGGCAATCACGGTGACGGCTCCGACGAGCAGCCTCGTGCCTGAGCCTTCCGCCTCAAGTCAGCGCGCTCGTGACGTGCTCGCGGCTGCCCTCGCGTCCGGCGTTCGGCATCTCGTCGTGAGCCCCGGCGCGCGTTCCCAAGCGCTTGCGCTGGAGGCCGCGGCACTTGCCGATGCCGGGCTCGCAACGCTCCATGTGCGAACCGATGAACGAGGCGCCGCGTTTTTCGCGCTCGGCATCGGTCGGGAGAGCGGGATTCCGGCCGTCGTCATCACCACCTCGGGTAGCGCGGTCGCGAACCTGCTTCCCGCGGTCGTCGAAGCTCATCATGCCGGGGTGCCGATGCTCATTCTCAGCGCCGATCGCCCGGCGAGTATGCGCGCGTCGAGAGCGAACCAAACCACCCTCCATGTGCCGATGTTGGAGGCATTCGTTCGGGAGTCCGTCGACGTCGAACCGGCCCAGTTCGGTTCGGACGGACTCGCGCGCCCGGTCGACGTGGACCGTCTCCTCGCCGTCTCGCGGGGAGTCGCTCCGGGCGCCGACGGGCAGCTGAGCGCGGGACCGGTGCATCTCAACCTGCAGTTTGTTGAGCCGCTCTCGGGCCCTGCGGCCGCGGCAACCGAGCCGCACACCCGATCCTGGTCCGTGCCTGCGGCCCAGTCCACGCCGGTCGAGGTGGGGCTCCGCACGCTCGTGATTGCCGGCGCCGGAGCTGGCGAAGCCGCCGAACAATTCGCCCGTGACCTCGATGCGCCACTCATTGCCGAGGTCTGCAGCGGAGCGCACTTCGGACCAAATCTTGTCGTGCCGTATCGGCGTTTGCTTCGACTCGGCGAGTTTGCCGAAACCGTCGAGCGTGTCGTCGTGTTCGGAACGCCAACCCTCAGCCGAGAGGTAGCCGGTCTCTGCCGGAGCGTTCCCGAACTTCTCGTCGTCGATTCTCCCGGGGCCGACCGCTACCGCCCCGCGGGACGCGAGGTTGAGGCGATTTCCGTCGCCGCCGTCACCGCCACCGGTGCGCCCGGTCCTGAGCTGGCGGAGTGGCGATCCATCTGGGTTGCCGCCGGTCGGAAGCTCTTGAGCGAGGCCCACCAGGACCTCCCCGTCCTGCCAAACGGTGTCGGGCGAGACGGACACGTCGACGAGTTCGCGGCGCAACGCGCTTTCCTCGCCAACGAGCTTGCAGCGATTCGTGCGCCAATCACCCGAGAGTCGCTCGTGAGCGCCGTATGGGATGCAACCTGGCCTCGCGACCGGCTCGTGTTCGGCGCCTCCCGGCTCATCCGGGTTGCCGATGCCATCCTGCCTGGCAAGCGGGTGTCCGTGTCGGCGAATCGAGGCCTGTCGGGCATCGATGGAACGGTCTCGACCGCGCTCGGTATTTCCGCGGCGAACCCGGAGGGACTCACACGCGTCATCCTCGGCGACCTCGCCGCACTTCACGATGTGACCGCCCTCCAGTTGACGCCCGGCGAGCCGTTCCCGCAACTGCAAGTCATTGTTGGCAACGACCGCGGTGGCACGATCTTCACCGGACTTGAGGTTGCCGCCACAGCCGATCCGGGCGCGTTCGAACGGGTGCAACTCACGCCCCACGACGTCGATTTCGCCGCGCTCGCGGCGGCCTATGGCTGGGAGTTCGAACGCGTGCGCGATGTCGGGGCGCTCGGCCAGGCCTTGACGACACGAACCGAGAGGCCGAAGCTCATCGAGGTGCCCCTAGAGGGCTGAGCGAATCGTACGTAGCTTGAGTTCGGTTTCGTCGAACTCGCGCTCGGGTTCGCTCCCCGCGACAATTCCGCCGCCGGCCCAGGCCACGACTCGCGTGCCGTCGACCTGCGCGCAGCGCAACGCGATAGCCCATTCACCACCGCCGTTCGCATCGAGCCAGCCGACCGGCCCGGCATATCGACCGCGATCGGAGGATTCGAGTTCGGTGATGAGCTCGAGCGCGGCGGCCGTCGGGGTGCCACCGACAGCACCCGTCGGGTGCAGTTCTCCGAGCACCCGCAACAGCTGGACGGTATCCAGGTCGAAGCGCAGGTCGCTCGCCAGATGCCACAGCTCGGGAAGTTGGAGGGCGAAGGGTTCGCCTCGATCGATTGAACGCACGCCCGCTCGCTCGAGCGCGGACAGGACGCTCTCGACCGCAATTTCGTGTTCGAAGCGGTCCTTCGTGGAGGTCAGCAGATCGGCGGCGGTCCCGTTGCCGCGATCCCTCGTGCCGGCGAGGACGCGGATGCTGCCCGTCGTGCCCGTTGCCGCGAGCAGTGTTTCTGGACTCGCGCCAATCAGTCCGTCGATGGCGAACACCCAAGCGTCCGGATTTCTACTGCTGAGCCGGGACACGGCAGTGCGCAGGTCACTCCCCGCCGGCAGGGTCCCCTCGGCCCGTCGTGCCAGGACGACCTTCGAGATACGTCCGGCCGAGATGGCATCGAGCGCTCCTCGAACGGCGCGCGTATGCCCGGCAGCGTCCGCAGTGTCGGCCCAAACCACGGGGCCAAAGTCGCCGAGGGCCCGGCGAAGAGGAGCCGACGGTCCAGGTACGTCCAGCAGGCTCAGGTCCGTTCGAAATGATTGACCATCGCGCCGACCGAGCACAATCTGAGGCACCCGAAGCATGCTCCCGGCGCCAGAAGCCTCGGCGAAGCTCGCCGAACCGAACGCCACGAGGCCCGTGCCCGGCACGTCGAGCTCGTTGACCACCTCGGCCGCGGAACAGAGTGCCTGCCAGTTTCGTGCGGCATCCGCGAAACGATCCGGCCCGGCGAAGTCGATTCGAACAAGCTCGCCAATGCCGATGAGCATCTCTTCGCCACGCTGCCAGACGAGCGGCGCGCGTTCGGAGGCCCATTCGAGCGACACCGAGACGTCATCAACCGGAACGGTCACCGCTCGAACGCGAGGGAGATTGGCGTCGGGCACCCCCCGATTCTAGGCGCTTTGCAACGGGAGTAGGCTCGAGTCGTGCGCGCAGACCTGTCGAAAACACCTGAGGCTGTATCAGCTATGTTCGACGAGGTTGCGCCGGGCTACGACCGCACCAACGCCATTCTGTCCTTCGGTCAGGCGGCACTGTGGCGTGGCGCGGTACGACGTGCTCTGCAGGCCGGTCCCGGTCAGCTCATTCTCGACATGGCGGCCGGTACCGGAACGTCTTCTGTCGCAATCGCACGCTCAGGCGCGGACGTGATCGCGGCCGATTTCTCTCCCGGCATGATCGCGGAGGGTGCGCGTCGGCACCCACATGCGCGCGGGGTGACCTTCCAGCTTGCCGATGCGACCCAACTCCCGTTTGCCGACGCTCACTTCGACGCCGTCACCATCTCCTTCGGGTTGCGGAACGTGGTGGATGTTGAGCGTGCCCTGGCGGAGTTCTATCGAGTGACCAAGCCCGGTGGTCGGCTCGTCGTGTGCGAATTCTCGACGCCGCCGAACCGCCTGTTCAACGCGCTCTACCGCTGGTACGGGCGCAACGTCATGCCGGTTCTAGTGTGCTGGGCGAGTTCGAACGACAGCGCCTACGACTATCTCAACGAATCCATTGCGGCATGGCCAGCGCAAGCCGAACTCGCGGACCGAATTCGAGCGGCCGGCTTCGACCCGGTCGGTTGGCGCAACCTCAGCGGCGGTATCGTCGCCCTGCATCGCGGGCTGAAGCCACTCGCGGTTGCTGCCGACGATTCCTCGGTAGGCTAGTCCCGTGACTACCGGTTCGACCCAGCGCGCCTCGAAGCTCGCGGCGAACCTGAAACTCAGCGAACGTGTGTTTGCGAGTCCCTCCGACACCGCCCTTCTGAAGGCAATCGACGCCGGTCTCGACGCGGTCGAGGCGGAGTTAAACCGACAGGTTTCGTTCAACGACGCCATCGCTGACCCGGCCGCCCGGTACCTATTTGAGGCCGGCGGCAAGCGAGTGCGACCGATGTTGACCCTCCTCACCGCGGAGCTCGGCGCGGGCGCTACCCCGGAGGTCGTCACCGCGGCCGCCGCCGTTGAACTTACCCACCTTGCCTCGCTCTACCACGACGACGTCATGGACGAGTCGGAGCGCCGTCGCGGGGTGGCCGCAGCGCAAACCGTGTGGGGCAATTCCGTTGCCATCCTCACCGGAGACCTGTTGTTTGCTCGAGCAAGCGAACTCATGTCGAGCCTCGGCGAACGCGCGATGCGCATGCAGTCGGAAACCTTCATGCGGCTCGTACTCGGACAGCTCCACGAAACGAGTGGTCCGCGTCCCGAAAGCGACCCAGTCGCGCACTACCTGCAGGTGTTGGCGGACAAAACGGGGTCGTTGATTTCGGCCGCCGCGCGAGCGGGAATTGTGTTCTCGGAAGCGCCCGCGGAGTTCGAGCAACCCGTTGTCGAGTTTGGTGAGCGGGTGGGCGTCGCGTTCCAGCTCGTCGACGATGTCATCGACCTTTCTCCCAATCCGAACGTGACCGGCAAGGTGCCCGGGACAGATCTGCGTGCCGGGGTCGTCACGCTGCCCTTGCTCAAGCTGCGGGCACTCGCCGCAACCGACGTGGATGCGGCGCGGCTGTCTGAGCGGATCGATGCAGAGGTGTTCGGAACCGAAGACCCCGGTCGCGGCTCCGACGTTGTCGCCGAGCTTCGCGAGCACCCGGTCACAGCCGAGACCTTGCTCGAAGCTCGCCGCTGGGCGCACGCCGCGGCCGATGCCATCTCCGTACTGCCCGACGGCAGTGTCAAAAAAGCCCTCGTTCGATTCACCGAAACCGTTCTGGAGAGAACCTACTGATGACCCAGGGGAAACTGCGCTTGGCGATTGTTGGCGCCGGGCCGGCAGGCATCTATGCCGCCGACATCCTGCTCAAGTCTGAGCGCAACTTCGACGTCTCAATCGACCTGTTCGACCACCTTCCTGCCCCGTACGGGCTCGTGCGATACGGCGTTGCGCCGGATCACCCGCGCATCAAGGGCATCATTACGGCACTTCGAGAAGTGCTCGACCGCGGTGACATTCGCGTGTTTGGCAACGTCCGTTTCGGTGTCGACATCACCATCGACGACCTCAAGCGGCACTACAACGCGGTCATTTTTGCGACCGGCGCCGTCAAAGACGCTCCACTCAACATCCCGGGAATCGAGCTCGAGGGCTCCTACGGTGCGGCCGATTTCGTCAGCTGGTTCGACGGACACCCCGACGTGCCGCGCACCTGGCCACTCACGGCCCAGTCGGTCGGAGTCATCGGCAACGGCAACGTTGCGCTCGATGTTGCTCGCATGCTCGCCAAGCACGCCGACGACCTCCTCCCCACCGAGATTCCAGCAAACGTGTACGAAGGGCTCAAGGCCTCGCCCGTCACCGACGTGCACGTCTTCGGCCGCCGCGGACCCACCTCGGTCAAGTTCACCCCGCTCGAACTTCGCGAACTCGGCGAACTCCGTGACGTCGACATGATCGTCTACGACGAAGACTTCGACTACGACGATGCCGCCCGCGCCGCCGTATCCGGCAACAAGCAGGTCTTCGTCATCGACAAGGTATTGAACCAGTGGCGTGAACGTGAGGTCGGTTCCGCCTCGCGACGTCTCCATCTGCACTTCTTCGCCAAGCCGGTCGAGGTGCTCGGCGACGCTGCCGGCAACGTTCGCGGCTTGCGCTACGAGCGCACCGAATCGGACGGCGCCGGAGGGGTTCGCGGCACGGGCGAGTTCCGCGAGGTTGAGCTCCAGGCGCTCTACCGCGCCGTCGGATACTTCGGGTCGCCGCTCGAAGGTGTTCCGTTCGATTCCGAGCGCGGTGTCATCCCCAACCATGAGGGGCAAGTGCTCACCACCGACGCTGACGGCCACCCGCAGCAAATGTATGGCGTCTATGCGACCGGTTGGATCAAGCGTGGTCCGGTCGGGCTGATTGGGCACACCAAGTCCGACGCCATGGAAACCGTTTCCCACCTCATCAACGATCTGGGCAACTGGTGGAACCCGACAGAGCCGAGCGAGCAGGCCGTGAGCGAGCTGCTCGACTCGCGCGGAATCGAATACACCACGCTCGATGGTTGGCACCGACTCGACGAGCACGAAAAAGCGCTCGGTTCGAAAGAAGGCCGAGAGCGAATCAAGGTCGTCCCGCGCGACGAGATGGTCACGATTTCCCGCGCCTAGACCGCGCCACGGCGCCCTGTGGACGAGACCCCCGGCAAAAGCGGCGCGAACTTAGCCTCGCTGTATGGGGTGGGTGAACATCATGAGCGTCGTCATCGGGATCGGATTCGCCATCCCGCTGGTGTGGTTCGACGTCCGCGAGCACCGTTTACCCAACTCCGCAACATTCGGCCTCTTCCTCAGTGAACTCGCACTGCTGACCGTGGCCACCGCCCTCACCGGCGAGTGGCCGAAACTGGCCGGAGCGCTCCTCGGGGCACTCGCCATGGCGGCAATCTACGGAGTGTTGGCGCTCCCGCCGGGTGGAATGGGTCTCGGCGACGTCAAGCTCGCCCTCGGCATCGGACTCGTTGCAGCCTGGTGGTCCTGGTCGGCATGGGCACTCGCGCTCGCGGCAGCATTCTTGTGCGGTTCGCTCTGGTCAGTGATTCGCGCGGCGCGAGAACGTTCGTGGCGATTCCATGTGGCCTTTGGTCCGGCGATGCTCCTCGGCTGGGGTATCGCTTCCATCGCTGGGTTAGCCTGAGCATATGCGCGCCTCGTGGGAACCAGATGTCCTCGGACCGCGATTCGAGCGGCTCACACTGCCGCTCGAACCAGACGGCGAGGGCGAGGTCGTGGCGACGCTCGTTCGACACGAGCCGAATTCGGCGCTCCTGGCTGCGATCCGCCGCTTGCCCTTGCGAGACGTCGACGTGCTCTACACCCACGGTTGGAGTGACTACTTCTTCCAGCGTGAGCTCGCCGAGTTCTTCACGTCCCGGGGGGCCCGATTCTTTGCCCTCGATCTGCGCAAGTATGGCCGAAGCCTCCGCGACCACCAGACCCCTGGCTTCGCCGCAACCCTCAACGACTACGACGCCGACATCGATGCGGCACTGCGCGAAATGAAGTCCGGCTCACGACGGGTGTTCCTGATGGGGCATTCGCTCGGTGGGCTCGTGTTCGCACTGTGGGCGCACCGGCATCCGGGCCGAGTTGACGCCCTCATGTTGAACAGCCCCTGGCTCGAAACACAGGGGTCGACCATTGCGCGAATCTTGGTGCAACCGGTCTTCCGCGCGCAGGCGCTCGTGAATTCGAAGTCGAACTTGCCCAGCGTGGATTTCGGCTATTACTCGCGGTCCATCGATGCCGACCGTGACGGTGAGTGGCAGTTCAACCACGAGTGGCGGCCACCGCGAGGCTTCGTAGCCCGGCCGGCGTGGGGA